>CAJXTG010000011.1 GCA_913060655.1 uncultured Nitriliruptoraceae bacterium
CCTCTACCCTCGGAGGGTCGGGAGACGCCGGACAGGCGGCCGCGCCCGCCCCCGGGCGGGTGAGGAAAGTCCGGACTCCGCAGGACAGGATGCTGGGTAACGCCCAGGCGCGGTGACGCGCGGACAGCGCAACAGAGAGCAGACCGCCACGGATCGCACCTCGGTGCGGTCCGCGGTGAGGGTGAAACGGTGGGGTAAGAGCCCACCAGCACGGCGGGTGACCGCCGTGGCTCGGCAAGCCCCATCCGGAGCAAGGCCAAGCAGGGACAGGGTGGTCCGCCCGTCACGTCCCAGGTCGGCTGCACGAGGCGTCGGGAGACCGGCGTCCCAGAGAGATGGTCGCCACCCCTCCCCGGGTGACCGGGCGGGGCACAGGATCCGGCTTATCGGCCGGCGTCTCCCGACACCCCCACCGGGTCGCACAGCTCCGGCCCCTCGTTGCGCACGTCGTTGACCCGGCGGGAGACGCGCACCACCTCGACGTCGGGGACGGTGTCGACGAGCTCGGCGAGCAGCCCGTCGTCGCACGCGCCCGGCGCCAGCCAGCCGTCGAGCAGCCCGTCGGGCACGAGCAGCGGCGTCCGGTGGTGCACGTCCGCGGCCGCACCGGTCGCCGCGGTCGTCATCAGCGCGACGGTCGCGAGCGGCGGCGCGTCGGGTGCGGCGTCGGGGGCCCGCCACGTCGACCACAGTGCGGCGACCGCCACCGGCCCCTCGCCGCGGGGTCGCAGCAGCCACGGCTGCCGGGCCCCGTCCTCGTCGGACCACTCGTACCAGCCGTCGAGCGGGACGACGCCCCGGCGACGGGAGAGCGCCGGGCCGAACAGCCGGGACGTCGCCGCACCCTCGACGCGGGCGTTGATCGGCCGCGGGCCGGCGTCGGGGTCGCGCGACCAGGACGGGACGAAGCCCCACCGCATCGTGCCGAGCCGCCGTCCGTCCGCGCCGATCACGACCGGCACGGGGGTCGACGGTGCGACGTTGTAGCGCGGGCGCAGCGCGTCCCCGGTCGTGTCGGTCGCAGCGAACCGTTCGGCGAGCCGCTGCGCGGAGGAGGTCTGGACGAAACGTCCGCACACGTCAGCCGCGGCCTCCGAGCTCGAGCGCGCTGGTCTCCTCGAGCTCGCCGAGCAGCTCCGCGAAGCGGTCCAGCCGCGCCTCCCAGCCGTCGATGGCGAGCAGCCGCTGCGCGTCGTGCTCGCTGAGGGGGGTGAGGACGAGCAGCTGCCAGCAGGCGACCGCGTCGTCCTCGGCGACGTCGAACGTCGAGGGCACGGTGTCGTCGCCGAGCTCGCTGCGCAGGGCGAGGAGCCGCCGCACGCGCGGCAGGAGCTCGTCGCGGCGCGCCCGGACGGCGTCGTCGATCCCGTCCTCGGCGAGCTCGTCGACCCGCGCCTGCGGGTAGGGGTCGTCGGGGTACCACTCGCGCACCCGCACCCGGCGGGTCCCCACCGTCACCGCGACCCAGCGGCCGTCGTCGAGCTCCTCGGCCTGCAGGACACGGGCCACGGTGCCGACGTCGCACCGCTCGTCCCCGCCGCCCGTCTCGCTGCCGCGGGCGATCTGGACGACGCCGAACTCGCGTTCGCCGTCCATCAGGTCGTGGAACATGGTCCGGTAGCGCGGCTCGAAGATGTGCAGCGGCAGGACCATGTGGGGCATCAGGACGGTGCCGAGGGGGAACATGGGCAGGCTGCGCGCCACGGGCACCTCCTCCACGTTCCCTGCTCCACGTTCCCTGCTCGAGCGTCCCTGCAGGACCGTCCGGGCGTCGGCCGCGGGACGCCGCCGACGGCAGGGTTCGGGGCGCGCTCCCGCCTGGACGGGCCGGCGTGGCGCGGCCTGCTCGCGCCGCACCGCCACGGCTGGTACCCCTCCCCGCATGGAACTCCTCGACGACACCGCGATCGCCGCCGCACTCGCCGACCTCGACGGCTGGGAGCGCGACGGTGACGCCCTCGTGCGGGCACTGCGCTTCCCGTCCTTCCTCGACGCGATCGCCTTCATCGTGCGGGTCGCCGACGTCGCCGAGGCGGCCGACCATCATCCGGAGCTCACCAACGTGTACTGGAACGTGAGCGTCCGGCTCACGACCCACGACGCCGGTGGGATCACGGCCCGCGACGTGGACCTCGCCCGCGCCATCGACGGGGTCGTCGATCCGGCCCCCGGTGGCGGGCACCCCGCCGAGGGGTGACGGTGGGCGGTCCCGACCTCACCGGTCGCGTCGGCCTCGTCACCGGGGCCAGCCGTGGGATCGGGGCGGCCGTCGCACGGGGTCTGCTCGACGCCGGCGCGGCCGGGGTCGTCGTCACCGGCCGGCGCCCGGAGACGGTCGCGGCGGTCGCCGAGGAGCTCGGACCCCGGGCGGTCGCCGTCAGCGGCAACGTCCGCGACCCCGAGCACGCCCGGGAGGCCGTCGCGACGGCCGTCGCGACGTTCGGCGCCTGCGACCTGCTCGTCAACAACGCGGGCACGAACCCGTCGGCCGGTCCGCTGATGGAGGTCGACCTGGAGGCGGTCGACGCCACCTGGGACGTGAACCTGCGCGCGCCGCTCGTGTGGGCGCGCGCCGCCTGGGACGGCTGGATGCGGGCGAACGGGGGTGCGATCGTCGCCGTCGGCTCCGTCGGTGGCCTCACACCCGGCCCGGCGCTCGGCGCCTACAACGTCTCCAAGGCGGGGCTGCACCATCTGACCCGCCAGCTCGCCCACGAGCTCGCGCCGACGGTGCGGGTCAACGCCGTCGCCGCGTCGGTGGTCCGCACGCGGCTGGCCGAGGCGCTGTTCGCCACCGACCCGGACGGGGTCGCGGCCGCCCACCCGCTGGGGCGCCTGGGTGAGCCGGACGACGTCGCCGCCGCGGTCCTGTTCCTCCTCTCCGATGCGGCGAGCTGGATCACCGGCGTGGTGCTGCCCGTCGACGGCGGACTGTCCGGCGCCGCCGGGCCGCTCTGACCGGCCCGCGCTGACCGGCCCCCTCATGACCGGGCCGGGCTGACCGGCCCCCTCAGTCCTCCGACGTGCCCGCAAGGGGCAGCGCGGGCGTTCGCAGGGTGCGGCCGGACCGCTCCGCGGCCGGGTCGGGCCCGTCGAGGCAGCCGGCCGGCCGACCGATCGCTGCGAGCCCCGCACGGTCCCCGGCGCCGAGCCGGATCGGACCTGCGCCGGGGTCCGCCGCCATCAGCTGGGTCGGGTCGTCGACGTGGGCGAGGCCGAGCACGTGGCCGAGCTCGTGCACGAGGGTCGCCCCCCACGCGTCCCGCCGGTCGGCGAAGCCGGGGACGAGGTCGGTGCGGTCGGCGTTGAGCACGACCTGCCCGGTGACGAGCGCCTCCCGGTCGCCGTCACGGACGGCGACGGGGACGGCCACGCCGCGGTCCAGCGGCGTGAGCGGCAGCGCGGTCGCCGCCGGCGTCGACCAGGCGACGAGCACCTCGCGCCACACCGGGCCGGTCGGCGTCATCCGGGTGAGGGGGCGGTCGACGGCGGGCCGCTCCGCCGTCGACCCCACGAGGACGAGGTCGAGCCCGCTGCCGTCCGCGAGCAGGGCGAGCGCCGTCCGGAGGTCCGCGACCGCACCGGGTGGCGCCTGCTGCGGGTTGATCGCGAACCGGACCGGTTCGCACGGGTCCCAGCGCAGCGGAGCGCCGCTGCGGGTGGTGCCCCACACGGCGTAGCCGGCGTCCGACGGCAGGAGGGCCCGGCCGAGCAGCAGGACGACGAGGGCGGCGACGGCCAGCCCGGCGGCGACCAGCAGGCCGACCGGGGGTCGTCGCACCGGCGCGGCGCGCGGCGCTGCTGGCGTAGGGTCCACCGTCGGGACGCTACCGCCGCGGAGGATGCTGATGGCCGATGACGACGGTGCGCGGCGTCGGCCCACCGGCCCGCTGGCCGGCGTCCGGGTCGTCGAGCTCGCCGGTCTCGGTGCGGCCCCCTACGGCGTGATGCTGCTCGCCGACCTCGGCGCCGACGTGATCCGCGTCGACCGGCCCGGCGCTGGGGACGACCCGAACGTGCTCGCCCACGTCGGGGTGTGGCGCGGACGCCGCTCGGTCGTCCTGGACCTGCGACGGCCGGAGGGCCGCAGCGCGCTCGACGCGCTCCTCGCCTCCGCCGACGTGCTCGTCGAGGGGATGCGACCCGGTGTGATGGAGCGGCTCGACCTCGGCCCGGAGCGGGTGTGCACCGCCCATCCGCGGCTCGTCTACGCCCGGATGACCGGCTGGGGTCAGGACGGTCCGCTCGCCCGGACCGCCGGCCACGACGTGAACTACGCCGCCCTGTCGGGCGCGCTGCACACCGTCGGACCGGCCGACGGCCCGCCGCCGCCCGTCGTCAACTACCTCGCCGACCTCGGAGGTGGCGGGATGCTGCTGGCCGTCGGGGTCCTCGCCGCGCTCGTCGAGCGGGGCCGGTCGGGCCGCGGCCAGGTCGTCGACGCGGCCATGGTCGACGGGGCCGCGTCGTTGACGGCCTTCGTCCGCGGGCTGTCGGCGCTGGGGGCGTGGCGTGACGAGCGGGGCGTGAACCTGCTCGACGGCGGTGCGCCGTTCTACGCGACCTACACGTGCGCCGATGGGCGCGCGGTCGCCGTCGGCGCGATCGAGCCGGCGTTCTTCGCGGCGCTGCTCGACGGTCTCGACCTCGACCCCGCGCTCGCCGCCGACCAGCACGACCCCGCACGCTGGCCGGCGCTGCGGCACGCCCTCGCCGAACGGTTCGCCGCCCGGCCGCGTGACGTGTGGGCGGAGCGGTTCGCCGGGACCGACGCGTGCGTCACGCCGGTGCTCAGCCTCACCGAGGCACCGGAGCATCCGCACCACCGCGCGCGGGGGACGTTCGCGGTGGGCCTCGGTGGTCCTGTCCCCGCCGGCGCGCAGGGATGGCCGATGCCCGCGCCGGCACCGCGGCTGTCGCGCACACCGGGGGAGGTCGGGGCGGACGCGCCGCCCCCCGGCGCGGACACCGTCGAGGTGCTGACCGAGGCGGGCCTCGACGTGGCGACGATCGGCGCGCTGCTCGCGAGCGGGGCGGCCGCGGAGGCCGCCCCGTCCGGTCCGGCGGACGCCGGCTAGAAGGCCTCGACGGGGACCTGCATCAGCGCGCCGTCCTCCTGCTCGGCGACGTGCCGGCGGGTCGCGACCTTCGGCAGGGCGTTGCGCACGAACCAGCGGGCCGCGGCCACCTTCCCGGCGTAGAACGCGACCTCCTCGTCGTGGGACCGGCCCGTCGCCGGCGGCTCGCCGGCCGCGAGCGCGTCGAGGCGCGCCTGCGCCACGTCGGCGTGCCGGACGAGCAGCCAGGCGATCGTGACCTCGGCGAGCGAGTAGAGGAACGCGGTCGACTGCAGGCCGGCGAGGTGGATCTGGTCACGCTTCGCCTCGTCCATCGACGCCATCGCGTGGGTGATGAGCACGCCGAGGTGCGCCTGCGCGTCCTCGAGCCCCTGCCCCAGCAGCCCGCGCTCCTGCTCGAACGGGTCGTCGCCGCCACCCGCCTTGACCGTCTCCTGCACCTGCTCCGCGAGCCAGGTGAGCGTCTGCCCCTGGTCCTTGACGATCTTGCGGAACAGCAGGTCGAGGGCCTGGATGGCGGTCGTGCCCTCGTAGAGCGTGTCGATCTTCGCGTCGCGGACGTACTGCTCGATCGGGTAGTCCTGGGTGTAGCCGGACCCGCCGAACGTCTGCAGCGTCATCGAACCGAGCAGCTCGTAGGCCTTCTCCGAGCAGTAGCCCTTGACGAGCGGCAGCAGCAGGTCCTCGCGCCGCAGCCACGTCGCGTGCTCGTCGCTGCCCTCCCCGGCGAGCGCCGCCTGGTCCTGCACCCAGCCGGTGAACATGACGAGCGCACGCATGCCCTCGGCGTGCGCCTTCTGCTCCATCAGCCCGCGGCGCACGTCCGCATGGTCGATGATCGGCACCCGCGGTGCGGTCTTGTCCGCGGAGCGGGTCAGGTCGGCACCCTGCTGGCGGATCTTCGCGTAGTCGAGGGCGTTGAGGTAGCCGGTCGACAGCGTCGACATCGCCTTGGTGCCGACCATCATGCGCGCGTACTCGATGACGAGGAACATCTGCCGGATGCCGTCGTGGACGTCGCCCACGAGGTAGCCGACGCACGGGGTGCCGTCCTGCCCGAGCGACAGCTCGCAGGTCGCCGAGCCCTTGATGCCCATCTTGTGCTCGAGGTTGGACACGCGCACGCCGTTGCGCGCCCCCAGCGAGCCGTCCTCGTTCACGAGGTACTTCGGCACGATGAACAGCGACAGGCCCTTCGTCCCCGGGCCGGCCCCCTCGGGACGGGCGAGCGCGAGGTGCACGGTGTTCGCGTGCAGCGGCGTCGCGTCGGCCGAGGTGATGAACCGCTTGATGCCCTCCAGGTGGTAGACGCTGCCGAGGTCGTCGGGCCCGGCGTCCTCCACCTTGACCGCCCGGGTCGTGCCCGCACCGACGTCGGAGCCGGCGTCCGGCTCGGTCAGCACCATCGTGCCGCCCCAGTGCTGCTCCACCATCGGCATCGCGAAGCGCTGGCGCTGCCCGTCGGTCCCGACCTTGTCGATGATGCCGGCCATCAGCGGACCGATGGGCCACAGCGAGGCCGTCGCGTTCCCGCCGGCGCCGAGCTCGGCCGCGATCCAGCGCAGCGTCGGCGGCGCCCCGAACCCGCCGAGCGACTCGGGCAGCGGCAGGAGGTGCCACCCGGCCTCGTAGTAGTCGCGCAGCGCCTGCTCGAGCGACGCGGGGATGGTCACGTCGCCCTCGGGGGAGAGGTGCAGCGGCTCCCGGTCGGCGGGGACGAACGACTCGGCCCACGACGACTCGCGCGTGAACCGCTCGAACTCGCTGATGAGCATGCGCGCCTGGTCGCTGTCCATCGACGCGAACGGTCCGCTGCCGTAGTAGTCCTCCGCACCGAGCACCTCGAACAGGTTGAACTCGATGTCGCGGACGTTGGTCCGGTAGTGGCTCATCGTGGTCCTCCCTCCCTGCGGACCGGGGCGGTCCGCGCTGCGCGCCTCGAGCAGCAACTTGGAACGCTCGTTCAAAGTTGAGCGTAGCGGTCACGACGGCCCCCGTCGCTAGCCTCCCGCACGTCGAGCAGCACCCTCCCGAGGAGCGCAGGTGGCCCGCTACCGCGTCGGTCTCGAGACCCAGGAACGGATCCTCGAGGCGACCCGCACCCTGCTCGCGCAGGAGGGGATGGAGGGCCTCACGCTCAAGCGCATCACCGAGCGGGCCGAGGTGGGGGTCGGCAGCTTCTACAACCTGTTCGACTCCAAGGAGGCGGTCGTCTTCGAGGTCGTCCGGCAGGCCCTCGACGCCGTCGACCCGCACCGCGGCGACGGCGGGGCCGGCGACACGCTCGAGGAGCTCGTCGACGCGTTCGTGACGTTCATGACCGGCTCGTCGACGATCGCCCGGATCTACCTGCAGCTCGCCGGGCTCGGACTGAGCGATCCCGCGATCGCCGCCCGGGTGCTGCGCAGCCACCGCAGGCGGGTCGAACGCTTCACCGCCGCCTGCCGGCGCGACGACCCGTCCCTCGACGCGGAGGCGGCGCGCGAGCGGGCCGAGACGATCATGGCGGCGCTCACCGGACTCGGGCTGACCGCCCTGATCGACCCCGGCTTCGACATGCGCGCCCACGCGGCACGCCTCGTGGTCGGGGGCCCGACGGCGACGCGCGAGGCCTGAGGCCGGCGTCAGCCGGGGAACATCGGCAGCCCGCCCTGCCCCCCGCCCCCGAGGTCGAACGTCTCCGGTCCGGCCCGCTTCGGGTCGTAGCGGTCGAACACGTCCTGGGCGCCGGGCAGCGCGTCGACCGCATGCTGCAGCGGGTGGAGGAACGGCAGCGCCGTCGGATCGAGCTCCTCCGCGGCCACGAACTCGTCGAGCCCGTCGTCGGCGCCGAACAGCGCGGCCGACAGGTGCGGCGCGTGCCGCCGGGCCCCGTACGCGGCGATCACCCCGTCGTGGCCGGCCACGTCGGCCTCGGCGACGAAGCCCCAGCACGGCACCTGCTCGCCGGTGAGGTGCTCGGCGGCGAGCTCGGCGAACACGTGGTGGCGCAGCTCGTCCTCCTCGGGCAGCGCCGGCAGGGTCAGCAGCAGCGTCCGCGCCGGCCCGGGCAGCACCACCGTCGGCGGGATCGGACGGCCCCGCTTCGCCACGACGTCCAGCGCCGCCTGCTGGGTGATGAACCGCAGCTCGTCGAACTGCACGTTCAGAGCGCCGTCGTCGCGCCGGTCGCCGCCGACCCGACCATCCGCGCGTACTTCCACAGCACGCCGGACGTGTAACGCGGCTCCGGCGCCGACCACGTCGTGCGCCGCTGCGCGAGCACGTCCTCGTCGACGAGCAGGTCGATGGTCCGCGCCGGCACGTCGATGCGGATGCGGTCACCGTCGGCGACCAGCCCGATCGGGCCGCCGTCGGTCGCCTCCGGTGCGACGTGCCCGATCGAGAACCCGTGCGTCGCACCGGAGAAGCGCCCGTCGGTCAGCAGCGCGACCTCGGACCCGAGCCCCGCCCCCTTGATCGCCGAGGTGACCGCGAGCATCTCGCGCATGCCCGGCCCGCCCCGCGGTCCCTCGTAGCGGATGACGACGACGTCGCCGGGCTCGATGCCGCCGGTGAGCACGGCCGCCATCGCCCCGTCCTCGCCGTCGAACACGCGGGCGGGGCCCTCGAACACGAGCTGCTGGTCGGGGATCCCGGCGACCTTCACGACCGCGCCGTCGGGCGCGAGCGACCCCTTGAGGATGGCGAGCCCGCCGTCGACGTGGATCGGTTCGCTCACCGGGTGCACCACCGTGCCGTCGGGGCGCGGCGGGTCGAGCGCGACGAGCTCGTCGGCGAGGCTGCGCCCGGACACGGTCAGCGCGTCACCGTGGAGCAGGCCGGCGTCGAGCAGCTCCCGGAGCACCACCGGCACGCCACCGATGCGGTCCAGGTCGTTCATGACGTGGGCGCCACCGGGCTTCGTGTCGGCGATGTGCGGCACGCGCCGGGCGATGCGGTCGAAGTCGTCGATCGTCAGGTCGACGCGGGCCTCCGCCGCGATGGCGAGCAGGTGCAGGACGGCGTTCGTCGACCCGCCGACGGCGCTCACGACCGTGATCGCGTTCTCCAGCGCCTCGCGGGTGACGATGTCGCGCGCGCTGATGCCCCGCTCGAGCAGGCCGACGACGGCCTCACCGCTGCGCCGGGCGAACTCGTCGCGGCGCGCGTCCGGCGCCGGCGGCGAGGACGAGCCGAGCAGCGACAGGCCCATCGTCTCGATGGCCGACGCCATGGTGTTCGCGGTGAACATCCCGCCGCACGAGCCCTCCGTCGGGCACGCCGCCCGCTCGAGCCGCGCGAGACGGTCGTCGTCCATCTGGCCGCGGGCGTGCGCGCCGACCGCCTCGAACACGTCCTGGATGGTGACGTCGCGGTCGTCCAGCCGGCCCGGCAGGATCGAGCCGGCGTACACGAAGGCGCTCGGCACGTCGAGACGCACCGCCGCCATCACCATCCCGGGCAGCGACTTGTCGCAGCCCGCCAGGGTGACCATGCCGTCGAGCCGTTCGGCGTGCATCATCGTCTCGACCGAGTCCGCGATGACCTCGCGGCTCACCAGCGACGCGCGCATGCCCTCGTGGCCCATGGAGATGCCGTCGGACACGGCGATGGTGGTGAACTCGAGCGGGAAGCCGCCGGCCGCCCGCACCCCCTCCTTCGACGCCTTCGCGAGACGGTCGAGCGGCATGTTGCAGGGGGTGACCTCGTTCCACGACGAGGCGACCCCGACCTGCGGGCGCGCCCAGTCCTCGTCGGTCATCCCGATCGCGCGCAGCATCGCGCGCGCAGGGGCCCGCTCGGGGCCGTCGGTGACCTCATGGCTGCGGTGCTTCGGGCCGGGGACGGGCATGGCGACCTCGTGCTCGGGCTGGGGCGTCGGGCACGGTCGGCACGACCGTGCGGGCCGCAGCGGCGGGGCGCTGGACGGTAGCGTCCGCCCCGTCGGACCTCGGAGGCGGGCGCATGGCGGGACCGTTCGGTGAGGACGTCGACCGCGCGCTCGCCGTCCTCGCCGCCGGTGGGACGCTCGCGGGGGCGGAGCTCGCCGGGCTCGACGCGATGCTGACCGACCGGTTCGGCGCGGGGACGATCGGGCTGCGCTGGGACCGCATCACCACCGAGCGGGGTGAGGCGCACTTCGACGCCACCGAGCTGCACCATCAGCCGTCCGGCATCGTCCACGGCGGGGTCTGGTGCGCCGTCATCGAGTCGATGGCGTCGGTGTGCGCCGCCCTGTCGGCCCTGCCGCGCGGGCTCGTCTGCGTCGGCGCGCACAACGCGACGGACTTCCTGCGTCCCCACCGCACCGGGCGGGTCGACGGCGTCGCGACGCCCGTGCACGTCGGACGCACCCAGCAGCTGTGGCAGGTCGTGCTCACCCGGGCCGCCGACGGCAAGGCGCTCGCTCGCGGGCAGGTGCGGCTCGCCAACGTCGACCCGGCCCAGCTCGGCGGCTGACCCGGCGGCTGACCCGGCGGCACGTCGCTACCCTCCGCCCGCGAGCAACGGCGCTCCCCGACCCCCCACGACCCGCAGCGGTCCGCACGGGAGCCGCCGAGGCCCCGTCGGGCCGCCCACCCTCCCGCCGGGAGGCCACGCGGAGGCCCGCATGTCCACCCTCGCACCCGACCCCGCCGCACGTCCGCACCTCGCGCCACCCACCGAGCGTGACGCCTGCGGCATCGGCTTCGTCGCCCGCACCGACGGGTCAGCGTCCCGCGACGTGGTCCGGCTCGCCCTCGACGGGCTGTGCGGGGTCCGCCACCGCGGGGCGGTCGCCGCCGACGCCGCCTCCGGTGACGGTGCCGGGCTGCTCACCCAGCTGCCGCAGGCGCTCCTGCACGCGTGGGCCGCCGAGGCCGGCGCGCCCGTCGCCGAGGACGAGCCGCTCGGCCTCGCGTTCCTGTTCCTCGACGGTCGCGACGACGAGGACGGGGCGCGGGCCCGTGCGGACGCCCGGTCCGCGTTCGCCGCCGCGTGCGCCACCGAGACGGTCGAGCTCGTCGCCTGGCGTGACGTGCCCCACGACCCCGCCGCGATCGGCCCGCAGGCGCGTGCGCGCCAGCCCGCACTGGTCCAGGCGCTGCTGCGTCGTCCCGCCGCGCTCGACGATCGCGACGCGGAGCGCCTCGCGTACCGGCTGCGTCGGCGCGCCGTGCGCGGCGCCCGGGCGGCCGGTGCGGAGCTGTACGCGGCGAGCTGCTCGTTCCTCACCGTCACCTACAAGGCGATGGCCGACGCGGCCCAGCTCGGCGCCTTCTACCCGGACCTCGCCGACGCGCGCTTCGTCTCCGCCCTCGCGGTGTTCCACTCGCGCTTCTCCACCAACACGACGCCGACGTGGCAGCGCGCCCAGCCGTTCCGCCTGCTGTGCCACAACGGCGAGATCAACACGATCGAGGGCAACGCCAACCTGATGCAGGCCCGCGAGGGGCAGCTGACCGCCGGGGCGCTGTCGGTCGACGGGACCGACTGGTGCGACCCCGAGCTGCTCCCGCCGGTCATCGCCCCCGACCAGTCCGACTCGGCGAAGCTCGACGCGGCGCTCGAGCTGCTCGTCAACGGCGGCCGCGACGTGCGGCACGCCCAGGCGATGCTCGTGCCGCAGGCGTGGCAGAACACCCACGCCATCGCCCCCGACGTGCGCGACTTCCTGCGCTACCACGCCTGCCTCGTCGAACCGTGGGACGGTCCGGCCGCGCTCATCTTCACCGACGGCCGTCGGGTCGGTGCGGCCCTGGACCGCAACGGGCTGCGCCCGCTCCGCTACCACGAGCGCTCCGACGGGCTCGTGATCGGCGCGAGCGAGGTCGGCGCGATCGTCGTCGACCTGCCCGACGACACGACGGTGACGGTGCGGCGCGGCCGGCTCGGCCCCGGACAGATGCTGTGCGTCGACCCCGAGGGCGGCGGCCTGCAGGACGACACGACGATCAAGCACGCGCTGGCCGCGCGTGCCCCCTACGGCGAGTGGCTGCGGGAGGGGCTGCTGGAGCTCGGGACGGGCCTGCCGGTGGAGCACGTCGGGGACGACCTCGTGCGCCGGCAGCTGGCGTTCGGCTTCACGAAGGAGGAGGTCACCTCGCTGCTGCGGCCGATGGCGACGCAGGGCAAGGAGGCGGTGTCGTCGATGGGTGACGACACGCCGATGGAGATGCTGTCGCTCGTGCACCGGCCCGTGTCGCACCTGCTCAAGCAGCGCTTCGCCCAGGTCACCAACCCGCCGATCGACCACCTGCGGGAGCGCGAGGTGATGAGCGTGCGCACGCGGCTGGGACGGCGTGCGCCGCTGCTGACCGAGGGGCCCGAGGCGGTGCGCCTCGTCGAGCTCGACTCGTTCCTGCTCACCCCCGACGGGCTGCAGCAGCTGGCGATGGACCCGCGGCTGCCCTGGCCCGTGATGGCTGTCGACGCGACCTTCGCGGTCGCGGACGGGGAGCACGGGCTCGAGCAGGCCCTCGAACGGCTCGGGCAGGAGGCCGTCGAGCACGTCGAGCGCGGTGCCGGGGTGCTCGTCGTCAGCGACGTCGGGGTCGACGTCGACCGCTGCCGCGTGCCCATCCTCCTCGCCGTCGGGGCGGTGCACCAGCGGCTGGTCACCGCGGGGGTACGGACCCGCGTGTCCCTCGTCGCGGAGACGGACGAGCTGCGCACCACCCACGACGCGGCGACGCTGCTCGGCTACGGCGCCGACGCGCTCGTCCCCCGCCTCGTGCTCGAGACGATCGCCCACCTGGCCGACGAGGACCGCATCGGCGGGGACAACCCGACGTCGTCGGAGGCGCAGCAGCGCTACCGCGCGGCCCTCGAGGACGGGGTCCTCAAGATCATGTCGAAGATGGGCATCTCGGTGCTCGACTCGTACCGCTCCGCGCAGATCTTCGAGGCGCTCGGGCTGGACGCCGAGGTCATCGACCGGTGCTTCACCGGGACGACGTCCGTCCTCGGCGGCCACCGCTTCGTCGACCTCGCACGGACCGTGCTCGCGCAGCATGCGGTCGCGTTCGCCGGTGACCTCACCGTCGACGCCGACGCGGACCTGCCCAGCCCCGGCGTGATCAAGTGGCGCAAGGGCGGCGAGTTCCACGACATGTCCAAGCCGGTCATCGACCGGCTGCACGACGTCCTGGGGCTCGGACGGGCCCCGGCGACCGAACCGTTCGTGCTCGACGGCGCCGGCAAGGAGGACGTCGACGGTCCCACCGCGGCGCTCGTGCGGCGAGCGGCGGAGCAGGGACGCGACGACCTCTACCGCGTCTTCAGCGAGACGGTCCGCGCCCGTCCGGCCGCGTTCCCCCGTGACCTGCTCGCGGTCGCGGCCGACCGCACGCCCGTCCCGCTCGCCGAGGTCGAGCCGGTGGCCGCGATCACCCGCCGCTTCTCCACCGGCGCGATGTCCCACGGCGCGCTGTCCAAGGAGGCGCACGAGACGCTCGCGGCCGCGATGAACCTCATCGGTGGGCGGGCGAACTCCGGCGAGGGCGGGGAGAGCCCCGAACGGTTCCGCACCCGTGGCGGCCCGCTCGACCTCGACTGCCGCATCAAGCAGGTCGCGTCCGGCCGCTTCGGGGTCACCCCCGAGTACCTCGCGAACGCGGAGGTCCTGCAGATCAAGATGGCGCAGGGCTCCAAGCCGGGGGAGGGCGGACAGATCCCGGGCCACAAGGTGATCGACGAGATCGCCCGGCTGCGGCACACCACCCCGGGCGTGACGCTGATCAGCCCGCCACCGCACCACGACATCTACTCCATCGAGGACCTCGCCCAGCTGATCTTCGACCTCAAGCAGGTCAACCCGGCCGCGCTCGTCGACGTGAAGCTCGTCGCGCTGTCGGGCATCGGCACCGTCGCCGCCGGTGTCGTCAAGGCGCTGGCGGACTCGATCCACATCTCCGGCAACGACGGTGGCACGGGCGCCTCGCCGCTGTCCTCCATCCAGCACGCCGGGATGCCGTGGGAGATCGGGCTCGCGGAGGTCCAGCGCACCCTGCGGGAGAACGGCCTGCGTGGACGGGTGCGGCTGCGCGTCGACGGCGGGTTCAAGACCGGCCACGACGTGCTGCTCGCGGCGCTGCTCGGCGCCGACGAGTACGCGTTCGGCACCGCGGCCCTGTTCGCCGAGGGCTGCATCATGGCCCGCGCCTGCCACCGCGACACCTGCCCCGTCGGCGTCGCCACCCAGCGCCTCGACCTGCGCGAGAAGTTCGCCGGCACGCCCGACACGGTCGCCGCCTACCTCGTCATGGTCGCCGAGGAGGTGCGCGAGCTGCTCGCCGCCGCCGGCTTCCGCACCCTCGACGAGGCCATCGGACGGGTCGACGCGCTCGTCGGCCGTCCCGACCTCGACGGCCCGGCGGCACGGCTCGACGTGGGCGCGCTGCTCGTCGACCCGGGGGTCGGCGAACGACGCTTCGTCGCGCGCGAGCCGATCCAGGACCCGCGGTCCGCGCTCGGCGACCGCGTCGTCGAGGACGCGCTGGAGACCGTGTTCCTCGGTGGCATCAGCGAGTTCGCCTACCCCATCGCCCCCTCCGACCGCACCGTCGGCGCCCGGCTCGGCGGCGCGGTCGGGCTCGAGTTCGGCGAGCAGGACCCGCCGGGGCTCGCGCGGCTGCGGTTCACCGGCGCCGCGGGCCAGTCGTTCGGGGCGTTCGTCACCCGCGGGGTCGAGCTCGTCCTCGACGGCGAGGCGAACGACTACGTCGGCAAGGGCCTGGGCGGCGGCCGCATCGTCATCCGTCCGCCGCAGGACGACGCGGGCGAGGCGGTGCTGCTCGGCAACACCGCCCTGTACGGCGCGACCGCCGGCGAGCTGTTCGTCGCGGGGCGCGCCGGCGAACGGTTCGCCGTGCGCAACTCCGGTGCGACCGCCGTCGTGGAGGGTGTCGGCGACCACGCCTGCGAGTACATGACCGGTGGCACCGTCGTCGTCCTCGGTCCGACCGGCGGCAACATCGGTGCGGGGATGAGCGGCGGGCGCTGCTTCGTGCTCGACACGGACGGGGAGCTCCTCGCCCGCGTCAACCGCCAGCTCGTCGAGGCCGAACGGCCGTCGCAGGCGGAGCTCGCCGAGGTCGCCGAGCTCGTCACCGAGCACGTGGCCGTCACCGGCTCGTCCGCCGGTCGCCGCATGCTCGAGGCGTGGGAGGACACGTGCCGACTGCTGTGGCGGGTCGCGCCCGCGTCGGAGGGCGACCGGGCGACGCCGGCGGGCCTGTCGCGCACCGCGAACGGGTGAGCGGCGCGCCGTGACCGGACGGCCGGTGACCGCGACGGCCGCCCAGGCGCGGCTCGTCGACGAGGTCCTCGCCTGGGGGGCGGAGCGTCCGGCGCCGCCGGCGGACCTGTCCGAGCGGCTGCTCGCCCGGATGGGCCCGGCGATCGCCGACTGGCTGGCGGTCCGCGCGGCCGACCCCGCGCACGCCGAACGGCCCCTGCTGATCACCAAGACGCGGCTGTCGCGGCTCGTGTGCGACGGGCTGCAGCAGGACCCGGAGCCGTACGTGCACGGCTGGGCGAACGTCCGCGGCACCCTCGTGCACGCCGCGATCGAGGCGGACGTCGGCGGGGCCCGCGACGAGGACGCCGGCCGCGTCGTCGAGCACGCCTGGCACCGGCTCGCCACCGACCGGCCGGGCGACCCGCGGTCGGTCGGGGCCTGGCTCAACGCCCGTGACGCCGGTGAGCGGGACACGCTCGTCGCCGAGTCGACGACGCTGCTGGCCGGGTTCCGTGAGGTGTGGCCCGAGCTCACCGGCGCGCCGCTGCGGGTCGTCGCCGAGCGGCGGCTCGCCGTGATGCTCGGGGGACGCGCCGTGCGGCTGCAGGGCGTGCCCGACCTGCTCGTGGAGAGCCCGGTCGACGACGGCCGGGCACGCCGGCTCATCATCGACCTGAAGACGGGCATGCCGCGCGGGCAGCGTGACCGCGACGAGCTGCGCTTCTACGCGCTGCTGGCGACCCTCGCCGGCGGCACGCCGTTCCGCTGGGCGACGCTGTACGTCACCGAGGGCCGTGTCGAGCAGGAGGACCTCGCGGAGCCGGTGCTGGCGACCGCCGCCGAGCGGGTCGCCGACGCCGTCCACCAGGCGGTGCGGCTCGCCGGTGACGCGGCCGCCGAGCGGCTGGCCGGAGGGCCGTGGTGCGCCGGCTGCCGTCGGCGCACCGCCTGCCCGGAGGCCGCCGCGGAGGACGTCGCGCACGCTGGCTAGCGTGCCGGCCATGCGTCCGTCCCTGCCCGAGTTCCGCACGCCGGTCCGTGGCTACGCGTTCGCCGCCGTCCCGCCGCCCCGCCGTGCGGTGCTCGACGCCGGGACGCCCGTCGCGCTGCTGCGCGAGCCGGAGAACCCGGCGGACCCGCTGGCGGTGGGCGTCTGGCTCGTGGAGGACGGCCGCCCGAGCTGGCGGCTCGGCTACCTCGATCGCACCGTCGCCTCCCGCATCGCCCCGCGGCTCGACGGTGGCGTGGCGGTCGACGCCGTGCTCGACGGATGGGTGGAGGAGCCGGACGGTCGCTGGCGTCGGCCACTGCTCCACGTACGACCCGCGGTCGATGGCGGCGGGGCGCCCGACGTCGCCGCGGAGGGGCCGCCGGTCAGCCGTCCGACGCTGCGGCGGCAACCGCCGGGGGTGCGTCGACGGCGGGTGCGTCGGCGGGGTTGACCTCGACGATGCGCCGCTGCGGGGCGTACACGGTCCGCCACCGCTCCACCGGCGGCGCCGGACCGGCGGCCGTGGGGATGCGGGAGCGTCGCACGGTGACCGTGAACCCGTCGCCGCCGGGTTGGACGACCCGTTCCGTCCCCGGCGGCACGTCCTCGGCGACGCGCACGAGCGTGTCGAACGGCTGCGGTGCGGACCGCTCGGACTGCTCCGCGCGCACCGCCGCCCAGCGGGGGCGGCCGAACAGCTCGACGGTGATCGACGTCGGCGTCGTCGCGGTGCGGAGCAGCAGCCAGCCGGCGGTGTCGTTGGTGATCGCGACGTCGAGCCGCGGGTAGAACAGGGTCGCCTCACGTCCGGCCGGGTAGCGCGGGATGAAGAAGGAGTGGGGCTGCCACGCCTCGAGGGGCACGCCGGCGAAGAACGCGGCGTTGAGCAGCGTCGTCCCGACCTGCGACACGCCGCCGCCGCAGGTGTCGACGAGCTCGCCACGGACGATCGTGCCGGCCGGCAGGTACCCGTCGGCGCACGTGCGCGGACCGCTCCGACGGTTCACCGACAGCGTCGCACCCGGCGCCACCCAGGAGCGGTCGAGCACGGTGGCGAGCCGGCGGATGTTGTCGGTCCGCGCCCCGCCCGCCCCGTGGAAGGTCGTGAACGTGCCCAGCAGGTGCGTGGGCCGGCGCGGCCGCAGCGTGTCGGCGGTCGTCGCGGGCGTCACGACCAGCAGGTCGGCCTCCGCCCGTCGCTCGCCGGCCATCACCAGCTCGACCAGCTGCGCGGCCGTCCGGCGCGCGACCCACACGGTGCGTGTGACCTCCGGGACGACGCGGGCGTCGACCCGGACGGGGGAGAACGTCGTCGACCCGCCGCTGGTGAGCGCGGCCACGGGCGGACCGGTGTCGACGCGGGCCGGGGCGGGGGAGCGGTCGAAGGTCCGCGCCGCCGCCACCCCGAGCCGGGCGGCGAGCCGCTCGTGGTCGACGTGCAGCACCGGGTGCGACCCCATCCCGTCCGGTGCTGCCCGGACCTCGAGCAGGTCGCCGAGCACGTCGGTGGGGACGATGAGCCGACGGCCGTCGTGGTGCAGCACCCGCGGGGCCCGCAGCGCGTCGGCGACCCGGTCGGCGAGCCGTTCGATCGCCGCGAACGTCGACGGTGGCGGTGAGGTGGTCGCGGCGAGGACGGCCCGGTCACGTGCGGGGTCGAGGAGTGCGGCACGCAGCCGGGTCACGCTCCGTGCGGTGTCGACGCGGACCGCCCCATGAGGTCCGACGACCGTCACGGAGCGTGCGGCCGGGTCGATGCGCAGGTCGCCGACGGACGGGTCGCGCTCGAGCGCTGCGGCGGTGTCCTCCACCCAGGCGGTCAGCGCCGAGGGGTCGACGGTGCCGACGGGCGTGAGGGCGACGTCGACGAACGGGGCCGCCAGCCGTTCGAGCAGCCCGCCGACGCCGCCTCGTCCGCGTTCGGCCGCCACCCGGACGGTCGCGTCGACGTCGAAGCGCAGCCCGACGTCCTCCGGGTCGAGCCGCACGCGTCGGCCGGGCGCGCTGACGGCGAGCGGGGTCCGTGCGGCGGTGGCGAGGGCGGGGGCGAGCCGGTCCGTCGCCTCCTCGACCGTCCGGCCGCCGAGGTCCACGCCCGCGACCACGGTGCCGGGGAGGATGCGACCCGCCTGTGCGGCCGTCAGTCCGACGAGGACCACCGCGAGGGTGAGCGTCGCTGCTGCCAGGGTCCCGGCGGCGACGGCGACGGCCGACGGCACACGGCTCACGGGCGACACCGTCCAGGTCCTACGGCGGGGGAGCGGCAGCGTACTCGCGCGGCCTACGCTGCCCGTATGGACCAGCACACCCGCTTCGAGCAGCTCGCGCTGGCGCACGTGCTCGGCGGGCTCGACCGGGGCGACGCCGACGACTTCCGGTCGCACCTGCGCGCCTGCGCGTCGTGCCGGGCACGGGTCGCGGAGCTGCGCGGCATCTCCTCCACGCTCGACGCCGCGGCACGTGAGGAGCGTCGGCGGGCCGCCGAGGAACCGCCGCCGCGACGTGACCCGGCGCCGGCGCCCCGACCGCGGGGGCCCGGCCGGCTGGCCGTCGTGCTCGTCACCGTCGTGCTCGTCACCGCGGTGGGGTTCTGGAACCTGCACCTGCGCACGAGCGCCGACACCTACCAAGGGGTCGCCGAGGACCGTGCGGCGATCCTGTCCGACCTCGCGCGGGGGGAGCTGGTCACCGCCGACGCGCTCACGCCGGTCGCCGCCCGCGTCGCCGTCGCAGGGCCTCGCCTCGCCGTCGTCATCGCCGACGGCGGGCCGCTGGGCTCCGACGAGCGGCTGGTCGGCTGGCTGCTGCCCCTCGGGTCGACGATCGACGAGGCGGTGGTGCTCGCCGTCGGGCCGCGCGCGACGACGGAGATCGCCGTCCGCATGGACCGCGGCGAGGCGCGTGAGCTGGTCGTCACCCGCGAGCAGGGGCTGCTGTCGTCGTCGGGTCCGCGCGGGGACGAGCTGTTCCGCGTCGCGCTACCTTCGCAGGACCCGGGCACGTAGCTCAGTGGGAGAGCGCTGCCTTCACACGGCAGAGGTCAGAGGTTCGATACCTCTCGTGCCCACCCCGGCCACCACTACGCTCCGACGATCCTCCGGACGACGGGACAGCAGGTGAGCACGGTGCAGGCACGCCACGGTGACGCGACCGTCGAGCTCGACGCGGGCGCGACGGTCCGCGAGGCGCTCGGCCGGCTCGGGGTGATGCGTGCCGACGTCGTCGCCGCGGCCGTGGACCGCGGCGCCGGCGACGAGCAGTGGGACCTCGACCGCGCGCTCCCCGACGGTGCCGTCGTCCTCGACCCGATCCGGGCGGCGACGCCCGAGGGCCGCGACATCCTGCGCCACTCGACGGCGCACGTCATGGCGCAGGCGGTCACCGACCTGTTCCCCGACGCGAAGTGGGCGATCGGCCCGCCCGTCGAGGACGGCTTCTACTACGACTTCGACGTCGAGCGCCCGTTCACGCCCGAGGACCTCGAGGCGATCGAGGCCCGCATGCGCGAGCTCCTCGCGGCGAAGCAGCGGTTCGTGCGCGCGGAGCTGACCCGGGACGAGGCGCTGGCGCTGTTCGCCGACCAGCCCTACAAGCGCGAGGTCATCGAACGGGTCGAGCCGAGCGAGGTCGACGTCGCCGAGGGGCGCGACGAGCCGACGTTCACCGTCTACCGCAACGTCGACCCCGACGGGGGGGAGGCGTGGGTCGACCTGTGCCGTGGGCCCCACCTCGGCTCGACCGACCGCATCCCCGCCTTCCGCCTGCTGCGCACGGCCGGTGCCTACTGGCGCGGGCAGGAGGACCGGCCGATGCTGCAGCGCATCTACGGCACCGCCTGGGAGTCGCAGCAGGCCCTCGACGACCACCTGCGCATGCTCGAGGAGGCGCGGGCGCGCGACCACCGGCGGCTCGGCCGCGACCTCGAGCTGCTCCACATGCCCGAGGAGCTCGGCCCCGGCCTCGCCCTGTTCCTCCCCAAGGGCGCGCACGTGCGCCGCCAGATGGAGGACTGGATCCGGGAGGAGACGCTCGCCCGCGGGTACGAGCCGGTCTACACGCCGCACGTCGCCAAGGAGGACCTGTGGCGCATCTCGGGCCACCTGGAGAACTACGGCGACCTGATGTTCCCCGGCATGGAGGTGGAGCACGCCACCTACCGCCTCAAGCCGATGAACTGCCCCTTCCACATCCTCGCCTACACCTCGCGCACCCGCTCGTACCGCGAGCTGCCGCTGCGCATCAGCGAGCTCGGCACCGTCTACCGGTTCGAACGCTCCGGCGTCGTCAACGGGCTGCTGCGGGCGCGCGGCTTCACCCAGGACGACTCCCACATCTTCTGCCGCGCCGACCAGGTCGTCGACGAGGTCGTCGGCTGCATCACCTTCGCCCGCGACCTCTACCGTGCGTTCGGGCTCGGTGAGCCGTCACGCGTCGCCGTGTCGACCCGGCCGGAGAAGTCGATCGGCACCACCGAGCAGTGGGAGCGGGCCGAGCGGGCGCTGATGGACGCCGCCGCCGCGTCCGGCTACGCCTACGAGGTCGACGAGGGCGAGGGCGCCTTCTACGGCCCGAAGATCGACATCCACGCGCGCGACGCCATCGGCCGCGAGTGGCAGCTCACCACCATCCAGGTCGACTTCAACCTGCCGGGCCGCTTCGACCTCTCCTACATCGCCGAGGACGGGCAGAAGCACGAGCCGTTCATGGTCCACCGCGCGCTGTTCGGTTCGATCGAGCGGTTCTTCGCGGTCCTGCTCGAGTCGACCAACGGGGCGTTCCCCCTCTGGCTGGCGCCCGAGCAGGTGCGGGTCGTGCCCGTCGCCGCGGACTTCGCCGACTACGCGCGCGACGTCGCCGAGGCGGCGCGCGGTGCCGGCCTGCGCGCGCACGTCGATGACGCCGACGACACGCTCGGCGCCCGCATCCGCAGCGCCCAGACCGAGAAGGTGCCGGTGACGCTGGTCGTCGGCGGGGACGAGCGCACCGCCGGCACCGTCGCCGTGCGCCGCTACGGCGGTGGGCAGCGCAAGGACGTGCCGCTCGCGACGCTCATCGACGAGCTCCGCACCGAGGTCGAGGACGGTCGACGCGGTGCGCTGCCGGTCGGTGCCGACGCGTCGGACGGATCCGACGGCCCATGACGATCCGCTCGCGCTACCCCGACGTCGCCGCGGCGATCGTCGGCCCGTTCGGGCGCGGCCTCGCGAGGCTCGGCGTCGGTCCGAACGCGCTCACGACGGTCGGACTGCTGCTGACCGCCGCGTCGGCGGTCGCCATCGCCCTCGACGCGCCGCTGCTCGGTGCGGCCCTGCTGTTCGTCGGCGGCAGCATGGACGCGCTCGACGGCACGGTCGCACGCGCCTCCGGGCGGTCCACCCCCTTCGGCGGCTTCTACGACTCGGTCAGCGACCGGCTCTCCGACGGGATGGTCCTCGCCGGCATCGCCTGGTCCGTCGCCGACCGTCCGCAACTGCTCGCCCTCGCGCTCGCGGCCCTCGTCCTCGCCGAGGTCACCTCCTACGTGCGGGCCCGCGCCGAGTCCATCGACCTCGAATGCTCCGTCGGGGTCCTCGAGCGCGCCGAGCGGGGGATCCTCGTGCTCGTCGGCCTGCTGTTCCCCCCGCTGTTCACCCCGGTCCTGTGGGCGCTCGTCGTCGGCGGTGCGATCACCGTCGTGCAGCGCGTCCATCACGTCTGGTGCCAGATCGACCGTGACCTGCCCGAGGAGCTGCTCGCCCTCGCCCACACCGACCGTGCCTGGAGCCGCGCGTTCGTCCGCACCGCCCGGGCGTTCTACGGGGCGCGCAACTTCGACGAGGCGTTCGGCGGCGACCTCGACGAGGTCCTCGGCGAGGGGCGCACCGAACGGCTCCGTGAACGGCTCGCGAACCGGTTGCGTGCGACCCCGGGTGCGGCCGTCGTCCGGCGCGTGCGGGCCGCCGGCGACGACGAGGCGCCGGACGGCCCGTGAGCGTCACCCCGGGACGGCTGCTCGGCGCGCTGCCGCCGGCGGCGCCACCGACCCGGGCGCAGCGGGCGGCGTTCCGCCGCTACCTCATGCTGTGGCGCACCGTCGAGGCGCTGCCGGAGCCGGTCGTGCGACGGCTGCCGGCGACGCTGGGCCGAGCGTGGGCGCGGTTCGCCCCGGCACGGCAGCGGGACCAGCTGACCGCCAACCTCGCCCGCGTGCTGCGCGTCGCCGACCCGACGGCCGTCGTCGCCGGCGAACCGCCCGCGACGCTCGTCGAGGAGGCGTTCGTCAGCTACGCGCGCTACTGGGTGGACGCGTTCCGACTGCACCGCATGGACGTCGCGCGGGTCACGCGGGAGGCGACGAGCGTCGGCCTGCACCACGTCGACGCGATGCGCGACAGCGGCCGCGGCGGCATCCTCGCGACCGCCCACCTCGGCTCATGGGACGTGGGTGCGCTGTGGTCGTCGCACCGGCGCTGGGGGATGGTCGTCGTCGCGGAGGTCGTCGAGCCGCGCCGGCTGTTCGAACGGTTCGTCGACCTGCGCGTGCAGGCCGGACTCGACGTCATCCCGCTCGTCCGCGGCGCCCCGATGCTGGACGCGCTCGAGGGCAGCGTGGCGGACGGAGGGCTGGCGACGCTGCTCGCCGACCGGGACCTGACCCGGCGCGGCCCGATCGTCGACTTCTTCGGTGAGCCGTGCCGGTTGCCGCCGGGCACCGCCGCACTCGCCCGGCGCACGGGCCGGCCGGTCGCGACCGGCGCGTTCCTCACCGCCGGTGACCGCTACCACGGCGTCGTCCTCGACCCCGTCGACGTCGCCGACCTCGACGTCTACGACGGCACCCAGCAGGTCGCCCACCGCCTGCAGGAGCTGATCGCGCTGGCGCCGACGCAGTGGCACGTGCTCGTGCCCAACTGGCTCGCGGACCGCGAACCCGACCACCCGGTCGTCGCGGCGTGGCGCGCCGGGGACGACTGGCGTGCACTCGCCCGTGCCGCCTGGCGGGACGAGGCGGCAGCGGACCGTCGGGCAGCGCAGGACGGCCCGTGAGGATCGCGCTCGTCAGCCCCTACGCGCTCGACGTCGCCGGTGGCGTCCAGGTGCACGTGCGGGCGCTCGCCGCCGCCCTGCGGGCCGCCGGCGACGAGGTGCTGGTCATCGGTCCGGGCGCGCCCGACCGCGGGACGACCGTCGACGGTGTCGCGACCCGCACCCTCGGGCGGACGTGGAGCGTGCCCGCGAACGGGTCGCGCGCACCCGTGGCGCTCGGCGCCGGGGCCGCCCGGCGCGTGCGGGACCTGCTGCGCCGCGCCGCCGCCGACGTCGTGCACGTCCACGAGCCGCTCGTCCCCGTCGTCGGGCCCGCCGCCGTCCTCGCCGGCGACACGGCACCCCGTGTCCTCACGTTCCATGCGAACGCCGAGGGCGGGGCCCTCCCGGCCGCCTACCGCGCCGTGCGGCCCCTCGCCCGCGCCGTCGTCGCCCGCGGGGCCGCACGCACGGCCGTCAGCCCCGTCGCCGCCGCGTTCCACGCCCGCATGCTCGGCGTCGACGCCGCGACGTTCACCGTCGTGCCCAACGGGGTCGACGTCGACCGGTTCGCGGCCGCCGCAGCGGCCGCCGGCGGGGCCGGTGCGCGCAGCGTCGCGGGCCCGCGGCGGCTCGTGTTCCTCGGACGCCTCGAGCACCGCAAGGGCGCCGACACGGTCGTCGAGGCGTTCCTGCGGCTCGCCGGTGTGCGCCCGGACCTGCACCTGCGGGTCGTGGGTGACGGGCCGCTCGCCGACACGCTCGCCCGGCGGCGGGACGCCGCCCCCTCGGCGGTGGGGGCACGGCTGGAGCTCGCCGGCCGAGCGGCGGGCGACCGGCTGCCCGCACTCCTCGCCGACGCGGACGTCGCCGTCCTGCCCGCCCGCGGCGGCGAGTCGTTCGGGATCGTGCTGCTCGAGGCGATGGCCGCCGGCGTCCCCGTCGTCGCGACCGACATCCCCGGCTACCGGGCCGTCGCCCGCCAGGACCGGGAGGCCCTGCTCGTCCCACCCGACGACCCGTCGGCGCTCGCCACGGCCGTGGCCCGCGTCCTCGACGATCGGCCGCTCGCCGACCGGCTGCGGGCCGCCGGCCGGACCCGGGCCGAGGAGCACGCCTGGGCGACGGTCGCCGCCCGCATGCGCACCGTGTACGCCGCCGCGGCCACCGGCGCGCCCCGCTGACGCCGCCCCGCCCGTCGGACGGCCGTCGAACGGCCGTCCTGTCGAGGCCCCGGGGCCGTACCCTGCGGCCCTCGAGCCGGGTCCCCGAGCCGGGTGAGGAGCAGCGCATGCGAGCCGTCCTGCGCCGGCGGGTCACCGCCGGTGTCGCCGTCGCGCTGCTGCTCACCGCCTGCGGCGGCGCGGCCGACCCGGCCGACCCCGCTGGCCCGACGACGCCCGACGCGGCCCCCACCACGCCGGACGGTGGGAGCGGTGGGGAGGCGCCGACGGAGGCGCTGCCGCGGTCGCCGTTCACGGGACTGCCGGTCAGCGAGGACGTGCTGGCCCGCCCGCTGCTCACCGTCAAGGTGGAGAACTCGGAGAACGCGCGGCCGCAGTCGGGGCTGGACGCCGCCGACGTCGTCGTCGAGGAGCTCGTCGAGGGCGGCATCACCCGCTTCCTCGTGCTGTTCCACGGCGAGCTGCCGGAGCGGGCCGGGCCGGTCCGCTCCGCACGGCCCGTCGACGTCGACCTGCTGTCGGGGCTCGGACCGTCGGGCTTCGCCTACTCGGGCGCCCGGGCGGAGGTGGAGGAGCTGCTCGCGGCCGCACCGTCGATCCGGGTGGTGGAGGGCGTCGACGGGTTCTTCCGCGACGACGTCCGACGCGCGCCCCACGACCTGTACGTCGAGCCGGCGACGGTGCTCGACGTCGTGCGCGCCCGGGGCGCGCGCCCCCTCGTGGACATCGGCTGGCGGTTCAGCGAGCAGGTGCCCGACGGCGCGCTGACGTGCCCGGCGGGGGCGACCGGCTGTGCGGACCCGGGTGCCGCGATCGTCATCGAGATGTCGGCCGCGTTCCGCACCGGGTGGACCTACGACGCGCCGGCGGGGGTGTACCGCCGCCAGCAGAACGGCCGGCCGTTCGCCGTCACGGGCCCGGGGGAGATCGGGGCCGCCAACGTCGTCGTGCTGGCGACCCGCCACTACGTCGGCGCCAGCGGCTACGACGAGACGGACGCGACGACGACGGGCGCGCCCGCGCTCGTGCTGCGGGACGGGCGGCGGTACGCGGCCCGCTGGGAGAAGCCGACGGCCGGTGACCTGCTCCGCATCCTCACCCCCGATGGCGAACCGTTCCCGCTGAAGCCGGGCGCGACGTGGCTGCACCTGCCGGCCGCCGAGCGCATGCCCGAGGTCGGCTGACCCGTCCGCGGCTGACCCGTCCGCGGCCGCGTCGGCGCCCGAACCGGCCGGGCCGCCGCCAGTACGCTCCGGCCGTCGCCGGCCCCGTCGGGCCGCACCGAGGGAGGTCCCGATGTCCGCAGCGTCCAACGGCCACGGTCCGATCACCGGCAGCGACCGCGTGAAGCGCGGCCTCGCGGACATGCTCAAGGGTGGCGTCATCATGGACGTCATCGACCCGGAGCAGGCGCGCATCGCCGAGGAGGCCGGCGCGGTCGCCGTCATGGCGCTCGAGCGCGTCCCGGCCGACATCCGGCGCGAGGGTGGGGTCGCCCGCATGAGCGACCCGGAGATGATCGAGTCGATCGTCGAGGCGGTCTCCATCCCGGTCATGGCCAAGGCCCGCATCGGCCACATGGTCGAGGCGCAGGTGCTCGAGCATCTCGGCGTCGACTACATCGACGAGTCCGAGGTCCTCACGCCCGCCGACGAGGCGAACCACATCGACAAGCAGCCGTTCACCGTGCCGTTCGTGTGCGGGGCGACGAACCTCGGCGAGGCGCTGCGGCGCATCTCCGAGGGTGCGGCGATGATCCGCTCGAAGGGTGAGGCCGGCACCGGCAACGTCGTCGAGGCGACGCGGCACATGCGGGCGATCACGGGCGGCGTGCGTCGGCTCACGCAGCTCGACCCCTCCGAGCTGCACGCCGCGGCGAAGGACCTCGCCGCGCCCTACGACCTGGTCGCCGAGGTCGCCGAGCTCGGCCGGCTGCCCGTCGTCCTGTTCACCGCCGGCGGCATCGCGACGCCGGCGGACGCGGCGATGATGATGCAGCTCGGCGCCGACGGGGTGTTCGTCGGGTCCGGCATCTTCAAGTCCGGCGACCCGGTGAAGCGGGGCCGCGCCATCGTCGAGGCCACCACCCACTTCGCGGACCCGGAGGTCGTCGCCCGCGTGTCGCGCGGACTCGGCGAGGCGATGGTCGGCATCGAGATCGACACGATCCCCGCGGAGCAGCGCTACGCCGGCCGGGGCTGGTGACGCGACTCCCGGGGGAGCGGCTCGACCGCCGGCCGGCGGCGGCCGGCGCACCGGCCGACCGGGCCGACCCGGCCGACGCGGCACCGCTCGTCGGGGTCCTCGCGCTGCAGGGTGACGTGCTCGAGCACACCCGTGCGCTCCGCGCCGTCGGGGTGCGTCCGCTGCCGGTCCGCAGCGTCGCCGACCTGGAGGCGGTGGACGGCCTCGTCCTGCCGGGGGGCGAGTCGACGGCGATCTCACGCGCGCTCGGACGGGCCGGCCTCGACGAGCCGCTCGCCCGGCGCATCGCCGACGGGCTGCCGGTGCTGGGCACCTGCGCGGGGCTGATCCTGCTGTCCGACGAGCTCGTCGAGGACGACGCGCTGCCGCGACCGGGCGGGATCGCGGTGCGCACGCGCCGCAACGCCTACGGGCCGCAGACCGCGTCGTTCGACGTCCGTGTCGAGGTCGCCGGGCTCGACGGCGGGCCGATGGACGTCGCCTTCATCCGCGCACCCCGCATCGAGGCGGTGCTGGGGGATGCGGTGGACGTGCTCGCCGAGGTCGACGGCGCCCCCGTCGCCGTGCAGCAGGGGGCACGCATCGGGCTCGCGTTCCACCCGGAGGTCACCGGTGACCTCCGGCTGCACGCACGCCTCGCCGACCTCGTCCGCCGTCGGACCGGTCGGTAGCATCCGCCGCGCGCCGCACGGGCGCGAGGTCGGAGGTCGACGATGGCGGGCCACAGCAAGTGGGCCAACATCAAGCATCGCAAGGCGGCGCAGGACAAGAAGCGCGGCAAGCAGTTCGCGAAGCTGATCCGGGCCATCGAGTCGGCGGCCCGTGAGGCCGGGGCGGCGGACCCGACGGCGTCGCCGTCGCTCGCGCTGGCCGTGCAGAAGGCCCGTGACGCCGACGTCCCCAAGGACAACATCGAGCGGGCGTGCCGCCGCGGTGCCGGGGAGGACGACGGGGGCGCCCGCTACGAGCCGGTCACCTACGAGGGCTACGCGCCGGGCGGGGTCGCCGTCCTCGTCGACGTGCTGACCGACAACCGCAACCGCGCCGCGTCCGACGTCCGCAGCCTCTTCACCCGGGCCGGCGGGAGCCTCGCCGAGCCGGGCGCGGTGGCGTTCCTGTTCACCCGTCGCGGCCAGGTGCTCCTCGGGCCGGGGGTCGACGCCGACGCGGTCCTCGACGCCGGGGTCGACGCCGGCCTCGAGGACGTCGAGCCGGGGGAGGAGGGCACCGTCGCCTGGTGCGAGCCCGGTGCGGTCACCGACCTGCGGGCGGCGCTCGAGGCCGCCGACCTGCCCGTCGTCGGGGCGGAGACGACGATGGTGCCGACGGTCAACGTCCGCCTCGACGACGCGGCGGAGGCCGGACGGGTGCTGCGCCTGCTGGACGCCCTCGAGGACAACGACGACGTCCAGGAGGTGCACGCGAACCTCGACGTCGACGAGGGCCTGCTCGCCGACGTCGAGCTCTGAGCCGGCCCCGTCCCGAGGTCCGGGCCGGACGTCCGGGGTGGCGCCCGCCCGCGCTGCTAGCGTGACGA
Source organism: uncultured Nitriliruptoraceae bacterium (assembly GCA_913060655.1). GTDB lineage: Bacteria > Actinomycetota > Nitriliruptoria > Nitriliruptorales > Nitriliruptoraceae > CSBr16-57R1. Next base: position 28,205 of record CAJXTG010000011.1, read on the forward strand.
ACACCTGTTCGGACGACCCCGTTCGGACGCCGCCGTCCGGCCCTCCGCCACGGCCGGGGACCGAGGAGCCCTCCAGGTCATGTCCGCCGGCAGCCCCGCCCCCGTCGTCCTCGGCATCGACCCGGGGCTGACCCGCTGCGGGGTCGGCGCGGTCCGTGGCCCCGTGAGCCGCCCGCGCCTCGTGCACGCGGCCTGCCTGCGCACCCCCACCGACCTGCCGGTCGAGCAGCGGCTGCTGCGGCTGCACGGTGCGCTCGACGCGCTCGTGACCGAGCTCGCACCGGCCGCCGTGGCGGTCGAGCGGGTGCTGTTCAGCGGCAACGTGCGCACGGCCATGCCGACCGGCCAGGCCGCCGGCGTGGCCCTGCTCGTCGCCGCGGCCCACGGTCTGCCGGTCGTCGCCTACAGCCCCAACGAGGTCAAGCAGACGGTCACCGGGGACGGCCGGGCCGACAAGGACGCGGTCGCCCGGCTCGTCGCCGCCCAGCTCACCCTCGACGCGCCCCCGCGGCCCGTCGACGTGACCGACGCGCTCGCGGTCGCGCTCACCCACCTCGCCCACCGGCGCGGCCCCGCGGCCGCGGCCATCGCGACGCCCGCACGGGTCGCGCTCGCCGACGCCGCCGCCGACGCCACCCGCGCGGGACGTGGCGGCTGGGAGGCGGTCGTGGCCGCCCGCGCCGGACGGGCGCGCGGCGCGGGGGACGCCGCGTGATCGCGTCGGTCCGCGGACCGGTCCTCGAGCGCGGCGACGGCAGCGTCGTCGTCGACGTCGGGGGGCTCGGCCACCTGGTGCACGTCCCCGCCGGCACGGTCCTGCCCGCCCCGGGACGCGAGGTGACCCTGCACACGTCCCTGCAGGTGCGCGAGGACTCGCTGACGCTGTACGGCTTCACCGACCGTGGGGCGCTGCGCCTCTTCGAGCTGCTGCTGACCGCCTCCGGCGTGGGACCGCGGCTCGCGCTCGCAGCGCTGGGGACCGTGCCGGCCGCCACCCTGGAGGCGGCGATCGCCGACGGGGACGTCGCGGTGCTCACGAGCGTGCCCGGCATCGGCAAGCGCGTCGCCGACCGCATCGTGCTCGAGCTGCAGGAGCGGGTCGGCACGGGCGTCGTCCCGGCCCCGGCGGCCGCCGCGGCCGGGGACGAGGCGACCGCGACGGTCCGCGAGGCGCTCGCCGGCTTCGGGTTCACCGCCACCGAGGTCCGCGAGGCCCTCGCGCAGCTCGACCCGGAACCCGGCGAGGACGGCGGGGCACTGCTCGGACGTGCGCTGCGGGTGCTGGGACGGCCGGAGCGGTCCGCATGAGCGGGGCGACACCGCCGGAGCGGCCGGCCGAGCGGCTGGTCGGGCCGGCCGCGGACGGCGACGAGTCGACCGTCGAGGTGACGCTGCGGCCGCAGCGGCTGGACGAGTTCGTCGGCCAGGAGCGCATCCGCCGCCAGCTCGCGCTCGTCCTCGGCGGCGCCCGGCGTCGCGACCAGCCGGCCGACCACGTGCTGCTGTCCGGCCCGCCGGGGCTGGGGAAGACGACCCTCGCGGCGATCGTCGCGGGCGAGCTCGGCGCACAGCTGCGGGCCACGTCGGGACCGGCGATCGAACGGCCGGGGGACCTCGCCGCGATCCTCAGCGGTCTCGAGCCGGGCGACGTGCTGTTCGTCGACGAGGTCCACCGGCTGCCGCGCACCGTCGAGGAGGTCCTCTACCCGGCGATGGAGGACTTCCAGCTGGACGTCGTCGTCGGCAAGGGGCCGGGCGCCCGGTCGATCCGCCTCGAGCTGCCCCGTTTCACCCTCGTCGGCGCGACGACCCGCTCGGGGCTGGTCGCCGCCCCGCTGCGGGACCGGTTCGGGTTCACCGCGCAGCTCGAGCACTACGCGCCCGAGGAGCTCGGCACGATCGTGCGCCGCAGCGCCGGCATCCTCGCGATCGTGCTCGACGACGCGGCCGCCGACGAGATCGCCTCCCGGTCGCGGGGGACCCCACGGATCGCGAACCGGCTGCTCCGGCGGGTGCGGGACTTCGCGGAGGTCGAGTCCGGCGGGCGCATCGACCGGGCGGTCGCCCGCGACGCCCTCGACGTGTTCGAGGTGGACGGCCTCGGCCTCGATCGCCTCGACCGGCGCCTGCTCGAGGCGGTCGTGGACCGGTTCGCCGGCGGCCCCGTCGGGGTCGGCACGCTCGCGACGGTCCTCAGCGAGGAGCCGGCCACCCTCGAGGACGCCGTCGAACCGTTCCTGCTGCGCGCCGGGCTGCTCCAGCGGACCCCGCGGGGACGGACCGCGACCGCCGCGGCCTACCGGCACCTGGGTCGGGCGGTGCCGGCGACGTCCGACGCGCCCGCCCTGTTCGACGCGGACGGCCCGGAGGGCGCCCCGCCGGGCGACGGCTGAGTCGCCGCGGCCCCCGGCGGCACGCCGGTAGGCTCCCCGGGCGTCCTCGGGCCCGGTCGGGCCCCTCATCGGGCCGACAGGAGCAGCGGTGGACAGCACGGCGGTGGGCAGGGTCACGCTCGCGCAGGCGGAGGCCGGCGGCCTCGAGGGGCTGCTGCTGCCCCTCGTGTTCCTCGTGCTCCTCTACGTGCTGCTCATCCGGCCCCAGTCGAAGCGGCGCAAGGAGCTCGCGCGGCTGGTCGCCTCGCTCACCGTCGGCGACCTGGTCGCGACCGTGGGGGGCATGCACGGGGCGGTGGTCGACCTCGACGACGACACGGTCGACCTCGCGGTCACCGAGGACGCGTCCGGTGCGCCCGACGTCGTGCTGCGGTTCGACCGCAACGCCGTCGCCCGGGTCATCGAGAAGGCCGACGCTCCCGACGACGCGGACGGCGACACGGCCTGATGGAGGGCACGGCGGGACGCGGCGACGCCGCCGACGACCCGGGCGTCCGTGCCGAGGACGCCTCCGCCATCGCACCCGGCGCGCTCGGCGACGAGCAGGCGGAGCAGGCGCTGCTGCGCGGGGTCGACGCACGGGCGGCGGTCGCGGAGGCCCAGCGCGTCGGTGCGCTGACCGGGCGGGCGACCGGTTCGGAACCGGACGTGCTCGCCCAGCTGCAGCAGGACGAGGTCGTGTCGGCGTTCATCCAGCTGTCCGACCAGTTCATCGGCGCGATGGGGTTCACCGAGCACGGCTTCCGGCACGCGAACCTCGTCGGGCGCATCGCCCACAACGTCCTGCAGCACCTGGGGGCCGAGCAGGAGCTGTGCGACCTCGCCGCGATCGCCGGCTACCTGCACGACGTCGGCAACGTCGTCGCTCGGACCAACCACGGCCTCTCCTCCGCGTGGGTCGCCTACGATGCGCTGCGCCGTCTGGAGGTCGATCCGTACCGGATCGGGCTGGTCCTCTCGGCGGTCGGCAACCATGAGGAGCAGCACGGCACGGTCATCGGGCCCGTGGGGGCGGCGGTCATCCTCGCCGACAAGGCGGACGTCCACCGCTCCCGGGTCCGGCGCGGGGTCGACCCGTCGCTGGACATCCACGACCGGGTGAACGACGCCGTCACCCATTCGTTCCTGCGGGTCGACGCGGAACGTGCGACCATCACCCTGGAGCTGGAACTGGACACCGACCGTTCGACCGTCATCGAGTACTTCGAGATCTTCCTCGACCGGATGGTCATGTGCCGCCGTGCCGCCCGCACGCTCGGCTGCGAGTTCCGCATCACCGCCAACGACGTCCCCCTCGGCTGAGCGCCGGCCCCCCGCGGCCCCGTCAGGGCCGCCCCGTCCGCCCGGAGTCGACCCGTGAAACGCCGTCCCCTGATCGTCAGCCTCGTCGCGACGCTCGCCGTCGTCGTCGGTGCCGCAGCGGTCGTCGCGGCCGGTGCGCGGCCGCTGCTCGGGCTCGACCTGCAGGGCGGCATCAGCGCCGTCTACCAGCCGGTGCTGCCGGCCGGTGAGGAGCGGCCGGACGACTTCGAGGAGATCCTCGACGAGACCATCGAGATCATCCGCTCACGGGTCGACGCCCTCGGCGTCGCCGAGCCCGACATCGCCCGCAGCGGCACCGACGTGATCGTCCAGCTGCCCGGCGTCAGCGACGCCGAGCGGCTGCGCGAGCTCATCGGTCGGACCGCCCAGCTGCGCTTCCGGCCCGTCCTGCAGACGTTCCAGCCGGGCACCGAGGCCTACGACGCGCTCGAGGTCGACTGCACCCTCCCACCGTCGGAACGCCCCCAGCTCGCCGCCGACGAGGCCGGCTACCTGTGTGCGCGCGGCGTCGACGTGGGGGAGGGCGACACGGCCGTGCGCCTCCCCGGTGCGATCCACCTCGTCGGTCCGGCCGCCCTGTCGGGCGAGTCGATCGTCGACGCGTTCCCCGTCGAGCAGTCCGGCGGGTTCACCACCTCCGTCTCGTTCGACGCCGAGGGGAGCGCGGCGTTCGCCGCCATCACCGCGCAGCTCGCCTGCGAGCGCGATCAGGGGCTGCCGGGGCTGCTCGCGATCGCCCTCGACGGCGTCGTCGAGTCGGCCCCGTCGATGAACCCCGACGTGCGCTGCGGGGTCGGCCTCACCGACGGTGCGGTCATCACCTCGGGGGAGACGGACCGCGACGCGCAGCAGCAGGCCGCCACCGACCTGGCGCTCGTGCTGCGCACCGGATCGCTGCCGATCAGCCTCGAGCCGTCCACGTTCGAGGAGGTCTCGCCGACCCTCGGGGAGGCGTCGCTCGACGCGGGGCTGCTCGCCGGCGGCATCGGGCTGCTGCTGGTCGGCGTGTGGCTGCTGGCGTTCTACCGCTGGCTCGGCGCCGTCGCGCTGACCTCGCTGGTCGTGTTCAGCGTGGTGGTCGCCGGGCTCCTCTCCGCGCTCGGTGCGATCGGCTTCGCCCTCACCCTGGCGGGGGTCGCCGGCATCATCGTGGCGGTGGGGATCACCGCCGACTCGTCCATCCTGTTCTTCGAGCGGCTGCGGGACGAGCTCGCACTGGGCAAGACGGTCCGCAGCGCCACCATCAAGGCCTACGCGTCGGCGTTCCGCACCAACCTCGCCGGCAACACCGTCACCTTCGCCGCGGCGGTGATCCTCTACGCGCTCGCGGTCGGGCCGGTGCGCGGCTTCGCCCTCATGCTCGGCCTGGCGACGCTGCTGGACCTGGTCATCCTCGCCGGGTTCACCCGGCCCGTCGTCATGCTGATGGTGTCGTCGGGATTCCTCGACCGGCGCCGGCTCGGCTTCGCGACGTCGGACCGGTCCGCGACGCAGGAGGTGGGCGCATGAGGCGCACCCCGAGGCTCCGCATCGTCCCCCACGCCCGCCGCTGGGCGGTCGTGTCCGCCCTGCTGCTGCTCCTGTCGATCGGGGCGCTGCTCGGTCGCGGCGTCGAGCTCAGCATCGACTTCGTCGGCGGCAGCGCGTTCCGTGTCGAGGGCATCGCCGCGGACGTCACCCCCGACGTGCTGCGCGGCACCGTCGAGGACGTCGGCGTCGACGAGGCCGTCGTGCAGGTCAGCGGGACGGGCGACGAGCGGGCCGCCGTGGTGCGCACCGAGTCCCTCGAGCCGGACGGGCCGCTCGCCCGCGCCGTCCGGGCGGCGCTGACGGAGGCCACCGGCGTCGCCGACGTCCAGGAGACGTTCGTCGGGCCGACGTGGGGCGAGCGGATCACGACCCAGTCGCTGCGGGCCCTCGTCGTGTTCCTCGTCGTCGTCGCCGTCTACATCTCGGTCCGCCTCGACCGGCGCATGGCCGTCGTCGCCCTCGCCGCGATGGTGCACGACGTGCTGCTGACCGTCGGCATCTACGCGCTCGTCGGTTTCGCGGTGTCCCCGGCGACCGTCATCGCCGTGCTGACCATCCTCGGCTACTCGCTGTACGACACCGTCGTCATCTTCGACCGGGTCAAGGAGAACGGCCACACGCTGGGGGAGCCGGGCCGGCGGACCACCCCCGAGCTCGTCAACGCCTCGCTCAACGAGGTGCTGTACCGCTCGCTGAACACGACGATCAGCTCGATCCTGCCCGTCGGCGCGCTGCTGTTCATCGGCGGGAGCGTCCTCGGCGCGACGACGCTGCAGGACCTTGCCCTCGCCCTGTTCGTCGGCATGCTGGCCGGCGCCTACTCGTCGGTGTTCGTCGCCGGGCCGCTGTACGCGGTGTGGAAGGCGCGCGAGCCGGCCGAGCAGCGGCGCATCGCCAAGGTCGTCGCCCGCGACGCCGGCGCGAGCGACGACGAGGTCGCCGCCGCCGTCGACGCGTCGTTCGAGGGCCGGGCACCGATCACCACCGACTACGTGCGTGGCGCCGGTCGCCGCGGACGCCGCCGACGCTGACCGTCATGCCGGTGCCGGACGGCACCGAGGGGGAGGACGCCGTGACCGCTCCGGACCGCACGCTGCTCGAGTCCCGCATCCGTGACATCCCGGACTTCCCGAAGCCGGGGATCGTGTTCAAGGACGTCACGCCGCTGCTCGCCGACCCGGAGACGTTCGCGCACGCGGTCGACGCGCTGGCCGCACCGTTCTGCGACGACGGCGTCGACAAGGTCGTCGGCATCGAGGCGCGGGGCTTCATCCTCGCCGCCCCGGTGGCGCTCGCGTGCGGCGCCGGGTTCGTGCCGGCCCGCAAGGCGGGGAAGCTGCCCGGATCGCGCCGCGGTGTCGCCTACGACCTCGAGTACGGCAGCGAGACCATCGAGCTGCACGACGACGCGTTCGCCCCCGGCGACCGCGTCCTCATCGTCGACGACGTGCTCGCGACCGGTGGGACCGCCGCCGCGACCGTCGAGCTCGTCGAGGCGCTCGGCGGCGAGGTCGTGGGGCTCGCGTTCCTCATCGAGCTCGGGTTCCTCGACGGCGGCGCCCGGATCGCCGACCACCGCCGCACCTCGCTGCTGACGTTCTGAGGGCGCGCCGGGCGCCCGCGCCGCCCGACCCACCGGGGCCGTCGGCCGACGACCCGTCGGTAGGCTCGACGGGTCGAACGGAGGCGGACGGATGGGCCCGGAGCCGGTTCCCGGGGCGTCCTCGGACGCGCCCGCCGGCGACGTGACCGCCGAGGGCGGATCGGCCGCCGGCCCCGCCGCCGCGCCGTCCGCCACCCCGTCCGCGGCCCCCGCCCCCGCGCCGCCCCCGCGCCGTCCGTCCGGTGTGATGGGGGTGCTGGCCCGCCTGCCGCTGGGGGTGCGCGAGGCGGTCCCGGCGGAGCTCGAGCCGCTCGCCGTGGCGATCCGGCGCGAGTCGCGCGCCGAGGTGCGTGAGGTCGTGCGCGCCTACCACTACGCCCGGGCGATGCACGAGGGGCAGAAGCGGCGCAGCGGCGAGGACTACATCACCCACCCCGTCGCCGTCGCCACCAACCTCGCGTCGCTCGGGCTCGGCACGGCGACGCTGCTCGCCGCGCTGCTGCATGACACCGTCGAGGACACCCCCGCGACCCTCGAGGACGTGCGCGAGGGCTTCGGCGAGGAGGTCGCGCTGCTCGTCGACGGCGTGACGAAGCTCGACCGCATCCAGACCGAGTCGCGCCAGGAGCAGCAGGCGGAGACGCTGCGGAAGATGGTCGTCGCGATGGCCCGCGACATCCGCGTCCTGGTGATCAAGCTCGCCGACCGCCTCCACAACATGCAGACCATCGGCGCGATGCCGCGGGACAAGCAGAAGCGCATCGCCCAGGAGACGCTCGACATCTACGCGCCGCTGGCGCACCGGCTGGGGATGCAGCAGTTCAAGCTGGAGCTGGAGGACCTCGGCTTCGCCACGCTGCATCCGAAGCGGTTCGAGGAGATCGTCACCCTCGTCGACGAGCGCAACCCGGAGCGCGAGGCGTACCTCGACCAGGTGATGGGGGCGATCCGTGACGAGCTGCGCGCGGTGCGGGTGCGCGGCGAGGTCACCGGCCGACCCAAGCACTACTACTCGATCTACCAGAAGATGGTCCTGCGCGGGAAGGAGTTCGACGAGATCCACGACCTCGTCGCCGTGCGGGTCATCGTCAACGACGTCCGCGACTGCTACGCGGTGCTCGGCCAGCTGCACTCCGTGTGGCGTCCCGTCCCGGGGCGCTTCAAGGACTACATCGCGATGCCGAAGCTCAACCGCTACCAGTCGCTGCACACGACGCTCGTCGGACCGGGCGGCCGGCAGCTCGAGGTGCAGATCCGCACGGCCGAGATGCACCGCACCGCCGAGTTCGGTGTCGCCGCGCACTGGAAGTACAAGGACCCGGCGAAGGGTGAGGACGACGCGGCGGAGCTGCCCTGGCTCTCGCAGCTGCTCGAGTGGCAGGACGAGGTCAGCGAGCCGGGCGACTACCTCGAGTCGCTGCGCATCGACCTCTACCAGGACGAGGTGTTCGTCTTCACCCCCAAGGGGCAGGTCCTCGGGCTGCCCGCCCGCGCCACGCCGATCGACTTCGCCTACGCCGTGCACACCGAGGTCGGCCACCGCTGCATCGGGGCGCGCGTGAACGGGCGGCTCGTCGCGCTCGACCACCAGCTCGACAACGGCGACACCGTCGAGATCATGACCAGCCGGGCCGACGACGCCGGACCGTCACGCGACTGGCTGCGCATCGCCGTGTCGTCGCGGGCCCGCTCGAAGATCCGCGCCCACTTCAACCGGGAGCGACGTGCGGACACGTCGGTGCGCGGGCGCGAGGCCGTGCAGCGTGGCCTCCGCCGCAAGGGGGTCGGCTACGCGCGCGTGATGGCGTCGGGAGAGCTCGCCGAGGTCGCCCGCGCGCTCAACTATCGCGGCCCCGACGCGCTGTTCCTCGCGGTCGGCGAGGGGCACGTCAGCGCCGGGACGGTCGTGCAGGCGGTCGTCGACCGGCTCGTCGATGACGACGTGCCCCAGGACGCGCCGGCGATGCCCACCCGGCACAGCCCCATCCGCATCGGCGGGCGCGGCGACGGGGACGCCGTCGAGGTCGAGGGCGACACGGGCATGCTCGTGCGGCTGGCCCGCTGCTGCACGCCGGTGCCCGGCGACGCGATCGAGGGGTTCGTCACGCGCGGGCGCGGCGTGTCCGTGCACCGCTCGGACTGCCCCAACGTCGCCGAGCTGCGCCAGGAGCCCGAACGGTTCGTCCCCGTCGACTGGTCCGGCGAGCACGACGCCACGTTCCGCGTCGCCGTCGAGGTCGAGGCGTTCGACCGCAAGCATCTGCTGCGTGACGTCACCGCCGTGCTCGGTGACCTGCACCTGTCGATCGTGTCGGCGCAGGTGACCACGCGCGCCGACCGGGTGGCCGTGCTCCGCTTCGCGTTCGAGCTGGCCGACGCGGCCCACCTCAGCCACGCGCTGCGGTCCATCGCCGGCGTCGAGGGCGTCTACGACGTCTACCGGGTCGTCCCGCGACCGCAGGGCGCCGTCGGCGGGACGGCACCCGCCGCGACGGACGAGCCGTGAGCGCACCGGTCCTCGAGGCGGCGCGGCTGGGCATGTGGGCGACGAACTGCGTCGTGCTCGGCGACCGCGACACCGGCGAGGCCGTCGTCGTCGACCCGGGGCAGCACGGTGAGGAGGCCGTGCCGCTGCTGCTCGAACGGGTCGGGCTGCGGGCCGCCGCGATCGTGCTCACCCACGCCCACCTCGACCACCTGTGGGCCGCACCCGCCCTCGCCCGCACCCTCGACGTGCCCGTCCACCTGCACCCCGAGGACACGTGGCTGTGGGAGCGGCCCGCCGCGGCGTTCGGCCCCGACGGGGAGCGGCTCGCCGCCGGCTTCGGCTTCGCCGACTGGGACACCTCCGCGGTCGACCTGCGGCCGCTCGCCGACGGCCAGCGGCTCGAGGTCGCCGGCCTGCGGCTGGACGTGCACCACACGCCCGGGCACACGCCCGGCCACGTCGTGCTGACCACCGACGACCTCGCCGGCGCCCCCCTGCGCCTCGACGAGCGGCCGCTGCACGCCCCCGCGGCGGTGCTGCTGTCGGGGGACCTGCTGTTCGCCGGCTCCATCGGTCGCACCGACCTCGCGGGCGGGGACACGGACGCGATGGCACGGTCGCTCGCCGCGACCATGGCAGGATGCGCGGACACGACGCTCGTCGTCCCCGGCCACGGGGACGCGACGACCATCGGGGCGGAGCGGGCCGACAACCCGTTCCTGCCCCGCTGACCGCCCCACGGCGAGGAGCCCGCATGCCTCCGGTCGACGTCAGCCCGCCGTCGGGCACCCGAGACCTGTTCCCCGCCGACGTGCTGCTGCGCCGGCGCACGTTCGCGACCGTGCAGGACGCGTTCGAACGGCACGGCTTCGAGCCGCTCGACACCCCGGCGTTCGAGCGGCTCGAGGTCCTCACCGGCAAGTACGGGGAGGAGGGGGAGCAGCTGATCTTCCGCATCCTCCGGCGTGGCGAGCACGCCGCGAGCGGTGAGGCGGACCTGGCGCTGCGCTACGACCTGACCGTCCCGCTCGCCCGCGTCGTCGCCCGGTACGGCTCCCAGCTGCCCCAGCCGTTCAAGCGCTACCAGATCGCCAGCGTGTGGCGGGCCGACCGGCCCGGGCGGGGCCGCTTCCGCGAGTTCACCCAGTGCGACATCGACATCGCCGGCGGGGACACGCTCGTCGCGGACGCGACGGTCATCCTCGCCGTCGTCGACGCGCTGGCCGCGCTCGGCCTCGACGGGGTCACCGTGCACCTCAACGACCGCGACGCGCTGCACGGCCTCGTCGCCGCGTACGGCATCCCCGAGGCGCTCGGCGCCTCGGCGCTCACCGCGCTCGACAAGCTCGCGAAGGTCGGCGCCGACGGGGTCGCCGCGGAGCTGCGCGAGCGTGGCGTCGCGGCAGGGGCGGTCGACGCGCTGCACGCCGACCTGTCGGCCGCCGACCCGACGGCGGCGCTCGTCGCCCGCATCGGCACCGATGCGCGCGGCCGCACGGGGCTCGAGCGCATCGCGGCGCTGCAGGCGCTGCTGCCCGACACCGGCGCCGCCCGGGTCGTGCACGACCCCGTCCTCGCCCGGGGGCTCGGCTACTACACGGGCCCCGTGTTCGAGTGCACCCATCCGGCGCTCGACGCGTCCATCGCCGCCGGCGGCCGCTACGACGGCCTGATCGGCATGTTCGGCGACGAGCCCGTCCCCGCCGTCGGCGGCTCGCTCGGCCTGGAGCGCATCCTGCTCATCCTCGCCGAGCAGCAGGGGCAGGAGGCGGGCGGGCAGGGCCCCGGACCCGACGTCCTCGCGACCGTGCTCGACCCGGACGACGCGGCGGACGTGCTCGCCGTCGCCGCCGGGCTGCGTGCGGCCGGGGTCAGCGTCGACGTGTACGCCGGCGGCGGCCGGATGAAGAAGCAGCTGCGCCACGCCGACCGGCGGGGCGCGCGCTTCGCGCTGGTCCGCGGCGCCGACGAGCGCGCCACCGGTAGCGTCACCCTCAAGGAGCTCGCGACCGGCGAGCAGACGACCCTCCCGGAGGACGCCGCCGCCCGGTTCCTGCGTGACCGGCTGGGACGCGCCGACGGCGCCGGCGCCGACGCCGACGGGACGACCTCGGAGACAGCGTGAGCATCACCCCCTACGGCGCCATGCGCACCCATGGCGCGGGCGTCCTGCGTCGTGACGACGTCGGCACGGACGTGCGGCTCGCCGGCTGGGTCGCGACCCGTCGTGACCACGGCGGGGTCGTGTTCCTCGACCTGCGGGACCGCAGCGGCGTCGTGCAGGTCGTCGCGGACCCCGACGTCGCCGCCGACGTCGTCGAGGCCGCCCAGCGGCTGCGCGACGAGTGGGTCGTGCGCGTCGAGGGTGCGGTGCGCCTGCGGCCCGAGGGGATGCGCAACGAGCGGCTGGGGACCGGCGACGTCGAGGTCGCCGCGACCCGCATCGAGGTGCTCAGCGCCGCCCGCACCCCGCCGTTCCCCGTCGAGGACGACGTGGAGGCGGGGGAGGACCTGCGCCTCACGCACCGGTACGTCGACCTGCGACGTCCGCGCATGGCCCGCAACCTGGCGCTGCGCTCCCGGGCGCTGTCGGTCATCCGGCGCGTCATGGAACGGCACGGCTTCCTCGAGGTGGAGACGCCCCAGCTGACGCGGCCGACGCCGGAGGGCGCGCGCGACTTCCTCGTGCCGTCGCGCATCCGGCCGCGCGAGTCGTACGCGCTGCCGCAGTCGCCGCAGCTGTTCAAGCAGCTGCTGATGGTCGGTGGCGTCGAGCGCTACTACCAGATCGCCCGCTGCTTCCGGGACGAGGACCTGCGCGCCGACCGGCAGCCCGAGTTCACCCAGCTCGACGTCGAGCTGTCCTTCGGGGACGAGGAGGACGTGTACGCCCTCATGGAGGAGCTGTACGCCGAGCTGTGGCGCGACTGCCTCGACGTCGAGCTGCCCACACCGTTCCCCCGGATGACGTTCGCGGAGGCGATGCGGCGGTTCGGGTCGGACAAGCCGGACCTGCGCTTCGCCATGGAGCTCGTGGACCTGTCCGACACCCTCGCCGGCACCGACGTCGGCGTGTTCGCCGGCGCGCTCGCCGACGGCGGCAGCGTCGTCGCCCTCACCGTCCCCGCCGGGGAGCCGCTGACCCGCCGTGAGCTGGACGGCTGGGTCGACTGGGCGAAGGCGCGCGGGGCGGGCGGGCTCGCCTGGGGCGTCGTCGAGGACGGCGACGGCGCGACGCCGACGCTGCGCTCCCCGCTCGCGAAGTTCCTCACCGACGACGAGGTCGCCGGCATCCTCGCCGCCTGCGACGCGGCGGTGGGGGACACGGTGCTGTTCGCCGCCGGTCCGACGGACGCGACGCGCACCCTCATGGGGGCCCTGCGGGTCGCGGTCGCCGACGCCCGCGGTCTCATCCCGACGGACGCGTGGCGGTTCGTGTGGATCACCGAGCCGCCGATGTTCGACGCGGAGGTGGACCGCGCCGGCCGGCCGACGGGCGGCTGGGTGCCGAACCACCATCCGTTCACCGCCCCCGGGGAGGCGTTCGTCGACACGTTCGACACCGACCCGGGCAGCGCGACCAGCCGCGCCTACGACATCGTGCTCAACGGCGTCGAGCTCGCCTCCGGGTCCATCCGGATCCACGACGCGGACGTGCAGCGGCGGGTGTTCCGCTTCCTCGGCATCTCCGACGCGGAGGCGGAGGCGAAGTTCGGGTTCCTGCTGCGTGGGCTCGCGCACGGCACGCCGCCGCACGGCGGGATCGCCCCGGGCATCGACCGGACCATCATGCTGATGGCCGGGGAGGACTCCATCCGCGACGTCATCGCGTTCCCCAAGACCCAGTCGGGTGCGTGCCCGCTGACCGACGCGCCGGCACCGTCGGACGAGGCCGCCCTCGCCGAGGTCGGGCTGCGCCTGCTGCCCGAACCGTCCCGCAGCGCGTGAGCGCCGACGCGCCCCGCCTCGGGCTCGCCGACGACGGCCCGGAGGTCGACACCGCGCCGGCGGCCAGCACCGTGCTCACCGACACGGCCGGGATGCCGCTGGCGGCCCGGCTGCGGCCCCGGGACCTCGCCGAGTTCGTCGGCCAGCTCCAGGCGGTCGGTCCGGGACGCCCCCTGCGGCGCATGCTGGACCGTGGGGCGCTGTCGTCCCTGGTGCTGTGGGGGCCGCCCGGCGTCGGCAAGACGTCGCTCGCCCGGGTCATCGCCGGCTGCGTCGACGCGACGTGGGTGGAGCTGTCCGCCGTCACCGCCGGCGTGAAGGACGTCCGGCGGGCGCTCGACGAGGGCCGGGGCCGCCTCGAGCTGCGCGGCCGCCGGACCGTGCTGTTCATCGACGAGATCCACCGGTTCAACAAGGCGCAGCAGGACGCGCTGCTGCCCGGCGTCGAGGCCGGCTGGGTCACCCTCGTCGGTGCGACGACGGAGAACCCGTTCTTCGAGCTGAACGCGCCGCTGCTGTCGCGCTGCCAGCTGGTCCGGCTCGAGCCGCTCGACGCGACGGAGGTGCGCACGCTGCTCGAGCGCGCCGTCACCGACGCGGAGCGGGGGCTCGCCGGACGGGTCGCGCTCACCGACGAGGCGTTCGCCCATCTCGCGGCGGTCGCCGAGGGGGACGCGCGCGCGGCCCTGTCGGCGCTGGAGGTCGCCGCGTCCGCCGTCGGCGTCCACGGCCCCGACGGCACGCTGTTCGACGAGGGGGCGACGTCCGCCCCGGCGGTCGAGCTCGACCTCGACGCCGTCGCCGGGGCGCTGCGCCGCTTCCGCTACGACCGCGCCTCCGACGCCCACTACGACCAGGTGTCGGCGTTCATCAAGTCGCTGCGCGGCTCCGACCCCGACGCGGCCGTCTACTGGCTCACGCGCATGCTCGCCGCGGGGGAGGACCCCCGGTTCCTCGCCCGCCGCATGGTCATCCTCGCCTCCGAGGACGTCGGGCTGGCCGACCGCACCGCGCTGCCGACCGCCGTCGCCGCGTTCGAGGCCCTCGACCGGGTCGGGCTGCCCGAGGCCCGCTACGCGCTCACCCACGCCGCGATCGCGCTGGCCGTCGCCCCGAAGTCGAACCGGGTGACGACGGCGATGGCCGCCGCCGACGCGCTCGTCGCCGAGACCGGCGACCTGCCGGTGCCGGTGCACCTGCGCGACACCCACAACCGGTCGATGCGCCGCTGGATGGCCGAGCAGCGGCCCGACGGGCGGCCCCCACGGGCCTACGAGTACCCTCACGACCATCCGAACGGCGTGGCGGTCGGCCAGCCGCACCTGCCCGACGGGCTCGAGGACCGGGTGCTGTACGAGCCGTCCGACCACGGGCACGAGGCCGGCCTGGTCGACTGGGTCGCCGAGCTGCGCGCCCTGCGCCGTCCGCCGTCCGACCCCGACCTGCGAGGCTGACCGTGCGCCGTGTCCTCTCCTTCGCCCTGGGCCTCGGCATCGGCCTCGTCGTCGGCGGCAACCTGGTGCGCCGCCTCGACGCGGTCGGGCAGCGCTTCGCCCCCGACCGCATCGGCGTCGCCGCCAGCGCGTTCGTCGACCGCACCCGCCTGCGCGTCGTCGACGGGCTGGCCGCCCGCGGGCTGACGCGGGAGGACGGGACGACGTGGACTCGCTGACGATCCGTGAGACGTTCCTGCGCTTCTACGAGGAGCGCGGGCACCGCCGCTTCCCGTCGGCGTCGCTCATCCCCGCCGACCCCACGGTGCTGCTCACCATCGCCGGCATGCTGCCGTTCAAGCCGTGGTTCATGGGCGACGAGCCGGCGCCGGTCGACCGGGCCGTCAGCTTCCAGAAGTGCGTGCGCACCAACGACATCGAGAACGTCGGGCTGACCACCCGTCACCTGTCGTTCTTCGAGATGCTCGGCAACTTCTCGTTCGGCGACTACTTCAAGCGTGACGCGATGCGCTGGGCGTGGGAGCTGTCCACCGAGCACTTCGGGCTCGACCCGGAGCGGATCTGGGTCACGATCTACGAGGAGGACGACGACGCGGAGGAGCTGTGGCTCACCGAGACGGACCTCCCCGCGGCGCGGCTGCAGCGCCTCGGTGCCGACGACAACTACTGGTGGACGCACGCGGCCGGCCCCGGCGGCCCGAACTCGGAGCTCTACTACGACCGCGGTGAGGCGTACGGGGAGGGCGGCGGCCCGGCCGTCAACGACGAGCGCTACCTCGAGTTCTACAACCTCGTGTTCATGCAGCACGCGCTCGACGCGCAGGGCACCATCCTCGGGGACCTGCCCGCCCAGAACGTCGACACGGGGCTCGGGCTGGAGCGGCTCGCGGTGCTGCTGCAGGGCGTCGACAACGTGTTCGAGACCGACCTGTTCCAGCCGCTGCTCGCCCGCGCCGGCGAGCTCACCGGCCACGCCTACGGCGCCGACGCGCAGGCCGACGTGTCGCTGCGCGTCATCGCCGAGCACGCCCGCACCGCGTCGTTCCTCGTCGGCGACGGCGTGCTGCCGTCGAAGGAGGGCCGCGGCTACGTCCTGCGCCGGCTGATGCGCCGTGCGATCCGCCACGCCGGGCTGCTCGGCGTCGACGTCGGTGGCGGGCAGGGCGTCGCGGTGCCGATGGTCGAAGCGGTCATCGACACGATGGCCGCCGCCTACCCCGACCTCGCCGCGCAGCGCACCCTCGTCACCCGGGTGCTGGAGGCGGAGGAGCGGGACTTCGGCGCACGGCTGCGTGACGGGCTCGCCCGCGTCGACACGGCCGTCGCCGAGCTGCCCGCCGGCGCACCGTTCCGCGGTGACGTCGCGTTCGAGCTGCACGACACGTTCGGGTTCCCCATCGACCTGACCGCCGAGATCGTCGCCGACGCGGGTCTGGGGCTGGACCGCGACGCGTTCGACGCGCTCATGGACGAGCAGCGCGAACGTGCGCGTGCCGGCGCCCGCAAGGGCGACGGTGGCGTGCCCGACGACGTGTACCGGGCGGGTGCGGCGGCCGCCGGGCAGGTCGAGTTCGTCGGCTACGACACCCTCGAGGTCGAGACGACCCTCCGGGCGCTGCTGACCCCGGCGGGCACGGTGCCGTCGGCCAGCGAGGGCGACGAGGTCGAGGTGGTGCTGGCCCGCAGCCCGTTCTACGCCGAGGGCGGCGGGCAGGTCGGCGACGCCGGGACGATCGTCACCCCGACGGGGCGGCTCGAGGTCCTCGACACGCAGGAGGTCATCGGCGGCGGCCTGCAGGTCCAGCGCGCCCGCGTCGTCGCCGGCGAGGTCGTCCCCGGTGCGGACGTCGCCGCCATGGTCGACGCCGAGCGGCGCGCGGCGACCGGCCGTTCCCACTCCGCCACGCACGTGCTGCATGCGACCATCAAGGAGCTCGTCGGCGAGCACGCCCAGCAGGCCGGCTCGCTCGTGCAGCCCGGCCGGCTGCGCTTCGACTTCCCCCACTTCTCCGCCCTCGACGACGACACCCTCCGGGCCGTCGAACGGCTGGTGAACACGCGCGTGCTCGCCGACCCCGACGTCGTCACCGAGGTCATGGGCCTCGAGGAGGCGAAGGCTGAGGGGGCGGTCGCGAACTTCGGGGACAAGTACGGCCAGGTCGTCCGCGTCGTCACGATCGGCGACTTCTCCAAGGAGCTGTGCGGCGGCACCCACGTGCGCACCGGCGCGGGCATCGGCACCGTCACCATCGTCCGGGAGGAGTCCATCGGCTCCAACACCCGGCGTGTCGAGGCGCTCACCGGCCTCGACGCGGTCACCTTCCTCACCCGCGAACGGCTCGTCGCCGAGGAGATCGCCCGGCTCGTCGACGTGCCCACCGCCGACGCGGTCGCCCGCATCACCGACCTGACCGCCCGGCTGCGCGCCGCGGAGAAGGAGCTGGCGCGCCTGCGCACCGCCGACCTCGCCGGCCGCGCCCGCACCCTCGCCGACGCCGCACCGCGCGAGGACGGCCTCGCCGTCGTCGTCGAGCGGGCCGACGGGCTCGCCCCCGACGACCTGCGCCGCCTCGCCGCCGAGATCCGCGGGGCGCTGGGGGAGGGGGCCGTCGTCGTCGTCGGTGCGGCGAACGACGGGAAGGCGCAGCTGATCGGCACGGTCACCGCCGACCTCGTCGAACGGGGCGTGTCCGCCCGCACCGTCCTCACCGACGCCGCCCGCACGGTCGGCGGTGGCGCCGGCGGCGGGGACGACCTCGCCCAGGCCGGTGGTCGGGACGCCGGCGCGCTCGACGACGCGCTGGAGGTCGCCCGCACCGCCGCCCGCACCGCCGCCCGGGCCGGGTCGGCCTGATGCGCCGTCCCGGCGACGAGCTGCCGACGTCGGGCAGGCTGGTCGCGTTCGACCTCGGGCGGGTCCGGGTCGGCGTCGCCACCTCCGACCCCGACCAGGTCGTCGCGAGCCCGGCGGACACCGTCGACGTCGCCGACCTCGACCGGGGCGACAGCATGGACGTCGCCGCGCTCGCCGCACGGCTCGCTGCCCGCGCCGCCGACCTCGACGCGAGCGGCGTCGTCGTCGGCGCGCCGCTGGACCTGTCGGGCCACGAGGGCGAGGCGGCCCGTGAGGCCCGTGCGGTCGCCGACGCGCTGCGGGCCGCCGCGGACCTGCCGGTGCGGCTGGTCGACGAGCGGTTCACGACCACGGAGGCGGAACGGGCCCTGCTCGAGGCGGACGTGTCCCGTGCGGGACGGCGGCGGGTGGTCGACCGGGTCGCCGCCGGCGTGCTCCTCCAGGGGGTGCTGACGACGCAGGCGCAGCGCAGGGGGGCCGGACGATGAGCGGCCCCGACCTCGCGGCCATCCCCGAACCCGTCGCGTCCCTCGGGGGCCGGTCCGCACGCGCCCGCCGCACCCGGGCCCTCGTCGCCCTCGGCACGCTCGTCGCCGTGGCGGCCGGCGTGGCGCTGTGGCCGACCGGCGGGGCCGACGAGCCGTCGGCACCGCCGACGGAGGTGACCGCACCCGCCCCCGTCGTCTACGAGGTGCGTGCGGGGCAGACGGTGCGCAGCGTCGGGAACGAGCTCGCCGAGCTCGGCGTGATCGACTCGACCCTGCGGTTCCTGCGGGTCGCCGAGGCGGAGGGGCTCGCGACGGTGCTGCGGCCCGGCAGCTTCGTGCTGCGCACCGGCCTCGGGTCGGAGGAGACGGTCGCGCTGCTCGCCGCCGGCCCCGACGTCGGCGTGCAGCGGGAGACGGTCCGGGTGCAGGTGATCGAGGGGCTGCTCCTCACCGACACGCTCGCCGCGCTCGCCGAGCAGCTCGACGGGGTGGGACGGGCCGAGCTCGACGCCGTCATCGCCGCGACGCGCACCGGCGCGGACGGTGCGCTGACCCTGCCGGACTGGTGGCCCGACGTCACCGCCGCCCCCGACGACGTCGACCTCCTCGAGGGGCTGCTGTGGCCCGAGACCTACGACGTGTTCGCCGACGCGGACGCACGGGAGGTCCTCCAGCGGCTCGTGGACCAGACCGTCACGGAGATGGCCCGCATCGCCGACGGCGACGTCGACGTCCTCGGGACACCGCGCACCCGCCACGAGCTGCTGACCATCGCGAGCCTCATCGAGCGGGAGACGAACGTCGACGCGGAACGGGCGCTGGTCAGCGGCGTCATCCACGGGCGGCTCGCCGACGGGATGCGCCTCGACATCGACGCGACGCTGTCGTACGCGAAGGGCGACCTGACGGCGATCCCGCTGGACGTCGACCGCCGCTCCGACAGCCCCTACAACACCTACCGGATCCCCGGGCTGCCACCGGGGCCGATCTCCGGTGTGGGCCGCGCGTCGCTCGCGGCGGCCGCCGCACCGGAGGTGACCGACGCGCGCTTCTACGTGCTCGCCCCGGCCTGCGACGGCAGCCACGTGTTCGCCGTCACGTTCGCCGAGCACACCCGCAACGTCGCCGCGTTCCGCGCCGCCCGCGACGCCGGGGCGTGCGCATGAGCGGCACCGCAGAACGTCCCGCCGACCGTGCGGTCACCGCGGCGACCCTGCCCGGTGACCTCGGCGCGGACGACGTCGTGCTGCTCGGCTGGCCGGTCGCCCACTCGCGCAGCCCCGCCATCCACACGGCGGCCGCGGCGCACCTCGACCTGCCGCTGCGCTACCGCGCGCTCGCGGTCGCCCCCGACGACCTCGACGCGGTCATCGACGCCCTCGGTGCTGCCGGCGTGCGTGGCGCGAACGTCACGATGCCGCACAAGCCGGCCGCGTTCGCCCGCTGCGACGTCGTCAGTGACGAGGCGCGGTCGATCAGCGCGGTGAACACGCTCACGTGGGAGCGTGACGGGGACACGACGACCCTCGAGGGGCACACGACGGACGCGCTGGGGCTGGAGGCGGCGCTCGCCGAGGACGTCGGCCCGGTCGTGGACATGCCGGTGCTGCTCGTGGGCACCCGCGGCGCGGCCCGGGCGGCGGCGCTCGCGCTGACCCGCGGGGGAGCGCGCATCACCGTCGCCGGCCGTGATCCCGCCGGCCGGGCGGGGGTGCTCGACGTCATCACCGCCGCGGACCGGGTCGGCGGCGCGGCGGTCGGCGAGGTGGCGCTCACCGACGAGCTCGGCCTGCAGCGGGCGGTGTCCGGTGCCCGGCTGGTGATGAACGCGACGTCGGTCGGCATCGACGGGGGCAGCCTGCCGGCCCCGTTCGAGGCGCTCGATGCGGGGCAGATCGCCTACGACCTGATCTACGGCGCACCGACGCCGTTCCTCACCGCCGCGTGGGATGCGGGGGCGCAGGCGCACGACGGGCTCGGCATGCTCGTCCACCAGGCCGCCGCGTCCTTCGAACGCTGGACGGGCCA
>CAJXTG010000012.1 GCA_913060655.1 uncultured Nitriliruptoraceae bacterium
GTCGCGGCGGGCGAAGCTCCCGCCCGCGGGTGCCCCGCCGCCACCCCGTCCGATCCCGAGCCACAGCTTCACGAGCGCCCACGTGCTGCGGCGGGTGGCGACGGTCAGGCCGACCCCGACGGCGAGCGCGACCGGCACGACCCGCAGCGGGGCCGTGCCGACGAGCCGGCGGGCCACGAGCACGGGCACGCCGACGATCGTGGCCGCGATCCCGGCCGCGTTCAGCGTCGCGAGCACCGCCCCGCGCACGTCGTCGACGTCAGGCGTCACGCCGGCGCTCCCGCTCCCCGATGAACAGGTCCCGGCCGCGGCTGTTGTCGTAGACGGGGACCTTCGCGAGCAGCGCGAAGAAGAACAGGTCGAACAGGGCGGTCAGGCCGAGCAGCAGCACCGCGCTCGTCGTGTCGATGCGGAACACGAGCAGCGCCACCCAGCCGTGCGCGAGGCTCGCGATCGCGATGAGCCCCACGGCGACGGGGACCGGCAGGCCGACGCGGACCAGCCGGTGGCTGGTGTGGTCGCGGCCGCCCTGGAAGGGGCTGATGCCGTGCCGGATCCGGGCGACGGTCACCAGCAGCGTGTCGAGCACCGGCACGGTGAGGATGAGCACCGGCACCGCCGCGGTGATCAGCCAGTCCCGTCCGAGCGACAGCTGCATGCCGAGCGCCGCGAGCATCACGCCGAGGAACAGCGACCCGGCGTCCCCCATGTAGATGCGGGCCGGTGGCCGGTTGTCACGCAGGAACCCGGCGGCGGCGCCGGCGACGGCGAACGCGAGCGCGCCGACGAGGACCTGCCCGTTGACCAGCGCGATCACGCCGAACCACAGGCTCGCGATCGTCGCCGTCGACGCGGACAGCCCGTCCATGTTGTCCAGCAGGTTCAGCGCGTTGGTGATGCCGACCGTCCACACCACCGTGATGCCGAGGTCGAGCGCGAGGACGCCCGTCAGCTCCACGCGGATGCCCAGCGCCCACAGGCCGAGCGCGGCGGCGAACTGCAGGCCGAACCGCAGCGCGACCGGCAGCCCGCGCAGGTCGTCGACGAGGCCGGTGAGCGCCATCGTCAGCGCGATGCCGAGCAGCCCGAGCAGCTGGGTGAGCGTCGCGAGCTCCTCACCACGCACCACGGCGGCCAGCACGATCGCGAGGGTGACCGCGACGACGATGGCGACGCCACCGAGGTACGGGGTCGGTGTCGAGTGGGACTTGTGCTCCCCGGGCCGGTCGAGCACCCCGAGCCGCAGCGCCGCCCGGATCGCGAGCGGCGTGAGCACGAGGGAGATGACGCCGGCGACCGCGAAGGCCGCGAGGGACTGGAGGAGGGTCGTCGCGCTCACGGCGTCCACGCTAGCCGCGGGGCCGCACCGGGCCGCGGCGGTACAGGTCGGTGAGCAGCGTGCCGACGGCGTCGACACCGAAACGTTCCTGCGCGCGCGTGCGTGCCGCCGCACCCATCCGGTCGCGCACCTCGTCGTCGGACAGCAGCCCGAGGATCGCCGCGGCGACCGCCGTCGCGTCACGGGGCACGACCCGTCCGGTGACCCCGTCACGGACGACCTCGCCGGCGCCGCCGACGTCGGTGGTCACGCACGGCCTCCCGGCCATCGCCGCCTCGATGAGGGTCACCGGCATGCCCTCGTTGTCGGAGGTGACGGCGACGACGTCGGACGCCGCGTGGACCGTGCCCACGTCGCCCCGCCAGCCGAGGAACCGCACGTCGGCCGTGCGCGGTGCCGCCTCGAGCTCCGCCCGCAGCTCGCCGTCACCGACGACGAGGAACACGGTCCCGGGCCGTCCGGCCGCGACCTGCTCGGCGGCGGTGAGGAACCGGTCGGGCCGCTTCACGCCGCTCAGGCGGCCGACGAACGCGACGACGGGCACGTCGTCGGCCAGCCCGAGCGCGGCCCGTGCCGCCGCCCGCTCGCCCGTCCCCTCGTCCCGCACGCCCGGTGGCAGCACCGTGTACTGCGCCGCCGTCCCCACCCCGGCGGCGAGCAGCTCGTCGCGCACCCGGCTCCCGACGGCGAGGAGGTCGTCGCTGCGGCGGGCGAGGCGCCGCTCGAGCGCGGTGAACACCGCGGTGACGGGGGCGGGGAAGTAGCCGTGCAGCGTGTGCCCGTGGAAGGTGTGGACGATGTGGGGCACGCCGGCACGCAGCGCCGCCCACCGGCCGAGCAGGCCCGCCTTCGCCGTGTGGGTCTGCACGACGTCGGGGGCGAGGTCGACGAGCAGGGCGGTCAGGCGCCGCAGCGTCGCCAGGTCCCGCAGCGGGGCGATCGCCCGGCCGAGGCCGGGCAGCCGCACGATGCGCGGGTCGTCCGCCAGCGCCGTGTCCCGCACGGCGAACCAGTCCTCCTCGTCGTCGGCGACGGTGCCGGTGATCAGCGTCTGCGGGAACCGCTCCGGGTCGAGCCCGTCGAGCAGCCCGGCGAGGATCCGGGCGGGCCCGCCGACGTTCATGCGGGCGATGACGTGCACGACGTGGACGGGGCCGGGCTCACGCGGGTCGTCGGCGAGCTCGGCCGCGACGTCGGCGTCCCACAGGGCCCGGTACTCCCGGGCGGCACGCGCCGCCGAGTACACGCGGGCGACCCGCTCCCGCGCGAGCAGCCCGCGGGCGGCGCGGGCGTCGGCGTCGAGGGCGACGACACGGCCGACCGCGGCCGCGAGCGCGTCGACGTCACCGGCGGCGACGACCTCGCCGGTGTCGCCGACGACGGCACGGCAGTCGCCGACGTCGGTGGCGACGGGCACGAGCCCCGACGCCATCCCCTCGAGCAGCGCGTTGGGGAGCCCCTCCGTCCGCGACGACGACACGATCAGGTCGGCCGCACGTGCGAGCCGCGCGACGTCGTCGCGTTCGCCGAGCCCGATGACGCGCGGCCCGTCGGCACCGTCGTCGGCGAGCGTCCCCGTGCCCGTGCCGACGAGCAGGACGGCCAGCCGAGGATCGTCGGCATGGACGCGTCGGAGCGCGGCCAGCAGCGTCGCATGGTCCTTCTGCGGGTGGTGGCGGGCGAGGGTCAGCGCGACGACGGCGTCGTCGGCGAGGCCGAGCTCGGCGCGCACCGCCGCCCGGTCGGCCGCGTCGGGGTGGAAGCGTTCCACGTCGCACCCGTTGGGCAGCAGCACCCAGCGGCGCGGGCGGTAGCCGGCGGCGACGTGGTGCCGGCGGCCCGTGCGGCTGTTGATCGCGACGGCGTCGGGCCGGGAGGAGCGGCGTGCGAGCAGCGCGATCGTCGCCCGCGTCGTGCGGGGCAGCCCGACGGTGGTGTGCAGCGACCCGCGCAGGTTCCACACGACGCGGGCGTGCCGGCCGGCGCCGGCGAGCGGCCGGGCGAGCAGCAGGAGCAGGCAGGCGTGGTACATCCAGCCGACGACCAGGGTCGGCCGCAGCCGGCGCAGCAGCGTCGCCAGCCGCCACACGCCGCGCAGCAGGTCGCGCCCCGGTCGCATCCCGAGGCCCTGCACCTCGACCCCGGCGGCGACGAGCTCGTCGGCGAACAGGCCGCCGTCGACGAGGCTGACGACGACGTGCCGCTCCCGCGGCGTCCCGGACGGGCCGGTGGGGACCGCACCGGGGCGGGGCACGACCTGGGAGAGGACCCGTTCGGCGCCACCCTGACCGAGGGTCGTGATCAGGTGGACGACGGTGGTCGGGGCGTCGGACGCCTCCGCGGCGGCGGTCACGTCAGCGCCGCTGGTCCTCGACCACCGAGTCGATGATGCCGTCGAGGTCGAGCGTCTGCTTGAAGCTGACCGCCGCGGCCGCACGGTCCGTGTTCGGGACGCGCCGCTCCATGTCCTCGAAGCCGGCCTCGTACGCCTCGTCGTAGGGGATGACGCGGATGGAGCTCTGCGACCCGGTCCGTGCGATCACCCGCTCCGCGAGCGTCATGATGCTGACCTCCTCGCTGCCACCGAGGTTGAACACCTGCCCGTAGGCCTCCTCGGTGTCGACGAGCCGGGTGAGCGCGTCGACGATGTCGCCGACGTAGCAGAAGCAGCGCTGCTGGGTCCCGTCGCCGTAGACGGTGAGCGGCTCGTCACGCAGCGCCTGGTTCACGAACCGGGGGATGACCATCCCGTAGTGGCCGGTCTGGCGCGGGCCGACCGTGTTGAACAGGCGGACGATGACGCTGCGCAGCCCCTTCTGCCGCCAGTACGTGTAGGCGAGGATCTCGTCGATCGCCTTCGCCTCCGAGTACGACCAGCGGCTCTTCAGCGGCGAGCCGAGGATCCGGTCGTCGTCCTCACCGAGCCGGTCCGACGTGTTCTTCCCGTAGATCTCGCTGGTGGACGCGACGAGGATGCGCGTGTCGTACTTGTGGGCCTTCTCGAACACCAGCTCGGAGCCGCGGATGTTCGTCGCGAGGCTCTCCAGCGGCTTCTCGACGATGAGCTGCACGCCGACGGCGGCGGCGAGGTGGAACACGGTGTCGCAGCGGGCGACGCAGTCGTCGAGCAGGTCGGCGTTGAGGATCGACCCGAGGACGAACTCGAAGTCGGGGCGGCCGAGCAGATGCTCGATGTTCTCGTAGCGGCCGGTCGAGAGGTCGTCGAGGACGACGACCTGGTGGCCGTCGGCGAGCAGCCGGTCCGCGAGGTGGGAGCCGATGAAGCCGGCCCCGCCGGTGATGAGCGCCTTCACGTCGCCGCCTCCCTCATGGCCGCCGGTGGCCGCCGGGCGGTCCCGCACCGTCCGGACGGGCCCGAGCCTACTCCCGGGCCCGCTGCGGCCCCGGACCGTCCCCGGCGCTCCGGCCCGCCCGGCGGGCCATCAGCGCGGCGGCGGTGAGCTCCCCCGTCGCGAACGCGGCGGCGACCGTCACCGCGGGGGCGGGCCCGGCCAGCGGAGGGAGGAGCAGCAGCACGGCGACGGCGGCGGCGAGCCCGCCGGCCCAGCGGCGCGCCAGCATCGCCGTGCGCCCCTCGGCGACGAGCAGCTGGCCGAGCAGCTGCGACAGCGCCGCACCGGCGACCCCCGTCGCGGCGAGCGCGGCGACGAGCGGGTCCGGACGGAACGCCGCCCCGTACAGCAGCGTCACGACCGTCGGCCCGGCGACCCAGCCGGCCGCCCCGGCCAGCGTGACGGCGGCGAGGCCGGCCAGCTCGATCGTCCTGCGGATGCGGGCCACGCGACCTGCGTCGCCGGCGAGCCCGAGGCGCACGAGCAGCTCCAGCAGCCGCCCCTGGACCAGGTAGACGATCGTGACGGGCGCGCGGAACAGCGTGAACGTGACGAACACGATGCTGATCGTGGCCGGTGCGGCACCGAGCGCGGCGACGGCGAGCGGTGCGCCGGCGAGCAGCAGCTGCGACGCGCCGCTCGCCCCGACGTAGGGGGCGAGGAACGCGCCGGCACCGCCCGACGCCGGGGCGTTCGCCCGCCGCTCGAACCGCAGCGCCGGGACGAGCAGCCCCAGCGCCGGCCCGAGCGCGACACCCCAGGCGATCCCGACCGGCCCGCCGACGATCAGCAGGCCGAGCCCGCCGAACACGAGCCGTCCGGCGCCCTCCAGGCCGAGCATCAGCCCGTACAGGTCGAAGCGGCGCTGGCCGATCGCCAGCCCGCGGACGACGAACAGCGGGGCGGTCACACCGACGAGCACCACCGCCAGGCCGACGAACGCCCACTCGCCGAGGAACAGCGCGTCGCGCGTCAACGTCGTGAACGTCGCCGCGCCGGTCGCGGTCAGCGCCGCGACCGCACCGATCGCCCACGACCGGCGGCTGAGCACCCGCCGGCCCGCCGTCGCCTCCCGCGCGACGTACTGCTCGACGGGGGTCAGGCCGACCGTGCCGGTGAGGAACATCAGGGTCCACAGCACCGACACGGGGGCGAACAGGTCGGGGCCGAGCAGCCGGCCACCGACCAGCTGGAACACGTACGCGAGCAGCGTGCCCGCGGCGATGCCGGCGGCGAGCCGCCGGTCCCCGGCGCGCGCCGTCGCGCCCCCCGCGGGGGCGCCGACGTGCCCGCCGTCGGCGGAGCTCAGAGCATCCCGCCCTGCGTCATGCGCAGGTAGTCGAGCACCCGGTCCAGCAGCGCCTCGTCGACCCCGTCGGCGAGCGCCGCCTCCCGCAGGGTGATGCCCTCCTTGTGGGCCGTCTTCGCGAGCGCCGCCGACCGCTCGTAGCCGATCTCGGGCACGAGGGCGGTGACCTGCATGAGGGAGCGTTCGACGAGCCGCGGCCCCTGATCGGTCGCGGTCGTGCCGACGAGGCACTTGTCGACGAACACGTCGCTGACGGCGGCGAGCAGCCGCTGCGACTCGAGCACGTTGCGGGCCATCAGCGGGATCATGACGTTCAGCTCGAGCTCGCCGGAGAGCCCGCCGACGGCGACCGCCGCGTCGTTGCCGATGACCTGCGCGGCGACCTGCCGGACCGACTCGGGGATGACCGGGTTGACCTTCCCCGGCATGATCGACGAGCCCGGCTGGATCTCCGGCAGCTGCAGCTCGTACAGGCCGGTGCGCGGGCCGGACGCCATCCACCGGACGTCGTTCGCGATCTTGATGAGGCTCACCGCGACGGTGCGCAGCGCCCCCGACACGTCCACGAGCGCGTCACGCGACCCCTGCGCCTCGAAGTGGTCCTCCGCCTCCCGCAGCGGCAGCCCGGTGCGCTCCCGCAGCAGCGCGATGACCCGGTCGACGAACCCGGGCGGGCAGTTCAGCCCCGTGCCGACGGCCGTCCCGCCGAGCGCCAGCTCGTGGATGCTCGTCATCGCCCGCTCGATGCGTTCGACGCCGAGCTCGATCTGCCGCGCGTAGCCGGCGAACTCCTGCCCGAGGGTCACCGGCGTCGCGTCCATCAGGTGAGTGCGGCCCGACTTGACGACCCCGTCGAACTCGTCGGCCTTCGTGCGCAGCGTCGCAGCGAGCCGGCGCAGCGCCGGCAGCAGCACCTCCGCGCCGGAGACGGCGACGGCCAGGTGCACCGACGTCGGGAACGTGTCGTTGGACGACTGCGACGCGTTGACGTGGTCGTTGGGATGCACCACGTCGGAGGTCAGGTCGGCGTCGAGGCGCAGCTTCGCCAGGTTCGCGATGACCTCGTTGAGGTTCATGTTCGTCGAGGTGCCCGACCCCGTCTGGAACACGTCGACGGGGAACTGGTCGTCGTGGTCCCCGGCGATGATCTCGTCGGCGGCCGTGCGGATCGCCGCGGCGACCTCCGAGGTGACGACACCGGTCTCCTCGTTCGCCGTCGCCGCCGCCCACTTCAGCATCGCGTGCGCCGCGACGACCTCCATCGGCACCGGCTGGCCCGACACGGGGAAGTTCTCGACGGCCCGCTGGGTGCTCGCACCCCACAGGGCCCCGGCGGGGATCGTCATCTCACCCATCGTGTCGCGGGCGACGCGTTCTGGGGTCGGCATGGGGGCCTCCGAGGGGCGGTCGGGCGCGGCGGTGCGCGCGGGCGGACACGGCAAGGCTAGGTCGCCCGGCCGGAGGCTGAGGCGCGCCCCTCGCTACCGTCGGGGCGTCGCCCGGCCCGGGCGACGACGGGCCGGGGCCGACGGTGCCGGGGCCGACGGGCCAGGGACGACGGGCGGGGCCGACGGGGCGGGGTGGAGGCGCGACGTGGAGCAGCGACCGGACGGCACCGACCCGGACGGCGACCCCGGCGACACGGGCGACCCGAGCGACGCGGGCGAGCCGAGCAGCGCTGCGGGTGACACGGGCGAGGTGGGCTCCGCCGACGCCGTCCCGCCGCCGACACCGTTCGAGCAGCCGCAGGGCCCGCCCGTCCTGCCGCCGACCGTCCCCGCACCTGACGGCGGACCTAGCGGCGTCGAGGGCCGACGCCGGCGCCGCCGTGGCCGCGGACGCCGCGTGCTCGTCGGCCTGCTCGCCGTCCTGCTCGTCGGCGGCGCCGCGTTCACCGGCGGGCTCGCCGCCGCCGACCGCATCGACGTCCCCGACGTGCTGCGCGGGCGGGCCGCGGTCGAGGCGGAGGACGACGCGGCGCTCGTCGCGCTCCTCGAGGACATCGTCCGTACCGAGGCCGTCATGCTCGCGTTCAACGACACGGTCGCCGACCGGCTCGCCGACACCGACGACGAGGCGGCCGCGCTCGCCGTCGTCGAGAACGCCGCGTCGTACGGTGCGGGTGGGCTCGCGGTGCTCCGACCCGGACTCGTCGACCGCACCGGCGGGCGGGCGGACACCGTCCGCGACGCCTACCTCCCGCACCTCGACGCGTGGATCGACTACCTCCGTGCCCTGTCGGTCCGCCCCGAGCTGCTGTTCCTCGACGACGCCCAGCAGCCGTACCTGCTGCTCATCAACGCGACCGCGGAGGAGTTCGCCGACGCGCTGGAGGCGCTGCTCGCCCGCGACCCGTCACCGCGGGCGGCGACGCTCGCCGAGCGCATCCTCGACGACGGGTTCCGCTCCGAGGGGCCCGACCCGACCCTGTGAGCCGCGCCGGACCGCACCCGGCGGACCCGCCCCGGCGACCCGGGGAAGCGGCCGGGGGAGCGCCCTGGGGAGCGCCCTGGGGGAGCGGCCACCGTCCGTTCGGACGGGTCCGGCAGGGCCCGGTGGGCGGGCACCCGCGGCGTTCGCCTACCCTTGCGGGACCTTCGAGCGCCCGCCGGTACCCCGCCGGTCCGGCCGCGGCGCCGGCGGATCCACACGACGGGGAGCGCAGGGTGAGGGTCGTCACGTCGGGCGCGCGCACGGGCGTGCGAGGAGCCGTGCTGCGCACGCTCCTGGCCGTCGCGCTGCTCGCCCCCGCCGCCCTCGCCCCTGCACCCGCCGCCGCACAGGTGCCCGGCCTCGACGACGCCCGCGAGCGGGCCGAGGGGCTCGAGACCGACCTCGACGTCGCCGCCGCCCGCTACGAGGAGCTGTGGGCCGCCGTCGAGGAGGCCACCTTCGCCCTCGAGGAGCTGGAGCGGCGCGCCGGCGAGCTCGAGGGTGAGCTCGCCGAGACGGACCGTCGTCTCGCCGAGCGGGCCCGCGAGCTGTTCATGCGCGGCACGTCCAACGCGTTCGAGCTGCTGCTCGGGGAGGGCGGCCCCGCCGCCGCGATCGAGCGGGCCGGGCTCGCGTCCGTGCTGCAGCAGCGGGACACGGCGCTGCTGGAGGAGGCCCGCGCCGCCCGGCTGGCCCTCGACCAGACGGTCGCGCTCGTCGAGCTGCAGCGCGCCGAGCTCGCCGACCTCGAGGCGGAGGCGCAGGAGGCCCGCGACGCCGTCGCCCGCGAGCTCGAGGTCGCCCAGCGGGAGGTGCGCAGCCTCGAGGCGCTCGCCGCACGGCAGCGGCTCATCGAGAACGCCCGCCAGTCCGGCATCTACTCGTGCATCATGGACCGCCGGCTCGTGTCGTTCCGCGACACGTGGGGCGCACCGCGCTCCGGCGGCCGGCGCCACCAGGGCACCGACGTGATGGCCCCGTTCAACGTGCCCGTCTACGCGTTCACGTCCGGCGTGATCGTCCGCCGCTCCTACAGCCGCCTCGGAGGCATCGGCCTCTACCTGCGCGGCGACGACGGCGCGACCTACTACTACGCGCACCTCAACGGGTACGCGCCGAAGGGGACGGTCGGACGGCGGGTCGTCGCCGGCGAGCACATCGCCTACAACGGCTACACCGGCAACGCGTCGCGCTACGCGCCCCACATCCACTTCGAGCGCAACCCTGCGGGCAGGGCGAAGCAGAACCCCTACCCGTACCTGTTCGCGGCCTGCCGCTGACCCTGCGGCCACCGCACGACGGACGTCCCGAGGTCACCCATGCGTGTCGCCCTCCTCGCAGGCATCGCCGCCGGCACCCTCATCGCCCTCCAGACGGCGATCATCAGCGCGTTCGGTGAGCGGCTGCCCGCGTTCGTGCTCGCCACCTGGGTGCACGTCGGCGGGCTCGTGTTCGCGCTCGGCGCCGTCGCCCTGACCCGCACGGACCTGCAGTTCGCCGCCGTCCGGGCCGCCCCGTGGGGGCTGCTCGCCGGCGTCGCCGGGGTCCTGCTGATCACCGGCATCGCCGTCGCCGTCGGTGGGCTCGGGCTCGCCTCCACCCTCGCGCTCGTCACCGCCGTCCAGCTGCTCGTCGGGTTCGGGCTGGAGACGACCGGCATCGTCGGGCGGGCCGTCGCGCTCGACCCGGTGCGCATCATCGGGGCGACGCTCATCGTCGTCGGCGTGTACGTCGTCGTCGGCCGGGGACCTGCCGCCGCCTGACGGCGCCGTGACGACGCGATACCGTCGGGCTGCCGACAGAGGAGCTCGTATCCGCCGGTCCGCAGGGAGGTGGCTCGCCGCCGCACTCGCTGCGCTGATGTTCGGTGCGTGTGCCGCGGCCGACGAGCCGGGTGAGCCGTCCGCCGACGGGTCGGCGGCCGGCCACGGTCCGTCGCATGGCATGGCCGGCTCCGAGGGGTCGGCGGATGCCGAGGGCCTCCGAGAGCGCATCACGCTGAACGCCGTCGACTGGTCGTCGGAGGACGGTGCGCCTCCGCCCCCGCTCGTGCCGGAGCGCGAGGCGGCGGGGGACCGCGAGGACGGCAGTGGCGCGTTCCGCACGCACTGCCTCGAGTCTCACCTGCTGGCCGACGACCCGCTCGTGTGGCCCGACGAGCCCGGCCGGTCCCATCTCCACGTGTTCTTCGGCAACCCCGACGTCGAGGCAACCACGACGGTCGCGTCGCTCGCGGAGGCGGACACGACGACGTGCGACGGGGTGACCCTCAACCGCTCCGGCTACTGGGTGCCGGCACTGCTCGGCGCAGACGGTGAGCGCATCCGATTCATCGACCCGCTCTTCTACTACAAGACGGGCTACCACGTCCCGGCCGACACGGTCCGCCCGCCGCCGGCCGGGCTGACGATCATTGCCGGCGACGCGATGGCCGACGCACCGCAGGACGTCGAGGTCGCGAAGTTCCGCTGCCTCAGCTGGGAGGCGCCGGAGCCCCAGTTCAGCACCGGCGACCCGCTCGACCATGTGCCCGTCATCCCCGACTGCGAGCAGGGCGACATCGTCGAGATGCGGCTCGTGTTCCCCCAGTGCTGGGACGGTGAGCGCCTCACCGCCCACGACCATGCGAGCCACATGGCGTACCCGACCTCCGCGACTGCGCCGGACGTCGGCACCGGGTCCTGCCCGCCGTCGCACCCGGTGGCGATCCCCGAGATCTCCTACAACTTCGGGGTGCGGGTCACCGAGGAGACCGGCCCGTCGACGGCATGGCGGTTCGTCACCGACCCTCCGGACGCGGAGCACGGCGGCATCTCCTTCCATGGCGACTGGATGAACGGTTGGGATGCGGACGTCATGGACACGATCGTGCGCAACTGTCTCAACGAGGCCCGCGAGTGCATGGTCGGCCTGCTTGGGGACGGGACGCAGCTCCGACCCGTCCCGCTCGAGGGCGAGTGAGCACTCGGACGGCCGTCGCCCGTGCGCTCGCTGCTGGCACGTTCCTCGTCGCCGCCGGCTGTGCCAGCGCGGACGTCGCGTCGGAGGCCGCGTCAGGGGCCACGTCGGGGATCACGTCGGAGGACGGCAGGCCGGCGCCCCTCAGCTGGCGCGGTTACGAGCGGTTCCCGTCGCTGTACTTCGCCGCCGAGCCGAGTGGCCCGTTCAGCGCCGAGCAGCTGCGCCGCATCGCGCGCTTCGAGCTGGCCATCATCGAGTTTCGCATGGGTCAGTTCGCCGACGAGTTCGACGGTGGCCGGTGGGCCGGCGGCGACCTGCAGGGGCTGATGAACGCGCAGGTCGAGCGCATCAAGGCCGTCGCCGGGCCCGACATGCCGGTGCTGACGTACCTGAACGCGAAGTGGGCGGGCACGATGTTCGCCCACCAGCGACGCATCCTGGCCGACCAGGACCTGTTCCTGCCCGACCCGCGGCACTGCGAGGGCTTCATCGAGTACCCGCTGGACGTCGGTGAGACCGGCCTGACCTCGCCGCTCGACCGCTGCCGCTGGGACTTCCGCCGCGCCGACACCCGCGCCGCCTTCGTCGAGATGGTCGAGCGAGCCGCGGCCGGCCCCGCGGACGGGATCTTCCTCGACAACGGCCACTCCGTCGCCTGCGACGGCGAGGGTGAGCTGAGCCGACTGTCCAGCGCCGAGCGGGAGTCGTTCATGCGCGGTCAGCACGTGGCCTACCGGGAGGCGTTCACGACGCTGAGGCGGCTCGGACGGCGGCCGGTGCTGTCGACGACGGTCGGCTTCGCCCGCTACGGCGCGCAGGTCCCGTTCGAGGATGCGTGCCCGCTACCTGAGGAGGACCTGCTGGCGGAGCTCGACGGGGTCCCGTTCACCCGCAACAACGAGTTCTGGATGTGGAACCTCGGCGAGCTGGCATCGACGCAGATGCTCAACACGCTCGAGGAGTCCCGCCGTGGCGTCCCCATCATCGTGCACGTGCCGTACTTCCCCGAGGACGACGGTTGCCTCGAGGGCTGCTTCGGCGTCGACGGGCAGCGGGTGCGGTTCACCGAGCAGGAGTTCCTCGAGTTCACTGCCGCGGCCTTCCTCGTCGTCATGTCACCCGGCAGCTACTTCGGCTTCTCCGACATGCAGGCGGAGCCGGAGGGGGGCGGCTGGTTCGACGAGAGCTGGGATTTCCACCCGCTCTACGACGCGATCGTGACCGGCGCGCCCGTCGGGCCGGTCCGCGTCTCCGAGGACGGCATGCGGTTCGCCCGCACGTTCGAGCGGGGCATGGTGACGGTGGACGTCGGGAGGGGGACCGCGGAGCTTGACCTCTCCGGCGACCCCTGAGGGGTATCGCGGCTCAGCCGAGGAGCGCGTCGACCTCGGGGCCCCAGTCGTCGCGATCGACCGCGGCGGCCAGGTCGGTCAGGAAGCGGGCGGCGTCCGCCCCGTCGACCAGCCGGTGGTCGTAGGTCAGGCACAGGTAGGTGCGGTGGCGCACCGCGATCCGGTCGGTGCCGTCCTCGGCGGTGACGACGACAGGGCGCTTCTCGATCGCCGGGGTCGCGAGGATGCCGACCTCCGGCGGGTTGAGGATCGGCGTGTCGAACAGCGACCCGCGCGACCCCGTGTTGGTGATCGTGAACGTGCCGCCGGTGAGGTCGTCAGGACCGATGCGGCGGGTGCGGGCCCGCTCGGCGAGGTCCGCGATGCGCAGCTGCAGCGTGACCGGCCCCAGCGTGTGCGCGTCCCGGATGACGGGCACGATCAGGCCGGTCGGTGCGTCGACCGCGATGCCGAGGTTCACGCCGCCGTGCAGCGTCCGCTCGCCGGCGTCGACGTCGATGGACGCGTTGAGCAGCGGGTGGGCGGCGAGGGTGCGTGCCGTCGCGTGCGCGAGGAACGCGAGGGGGGAGAGCGACACGCCGTGCCGGGCGCGTGCCGCATCCCGCACGCGGGCCCGCAGCGCCATGATGCGGGACACGTCCGCCTCGACCGCCGACGTCAGCTGTGCGGTCGTCCGCAGGCTGTCGTGCATGCGCCGCGCGATCACCGTGCGCGTGCGGGACAGCGGTTCGGTCCGGCTGGCCCCGTCCCACGTCGCGGTCGGTGCGACGGCCGCGGGCCGGGTGCCGTTGGCCGGGGTGCGCCGGCCGGCGGCCGCCCGCACGTCGTCGGCGGTGAGGCGCCCATCCGTCCCCGTCCCGGTGAGCGCCGCCGGGTCGAGGCCGTGCTCGCGCAGCAGCCGGCGCACCAGCGGCGACAGCCGTCGCCGGCGTGCGGCCGGGTCGAGCACCGTCGTCGCGGCGGGCGCCGTGGGTGCGGCTGCGGGCGCTGCGGGTGCAGGCGCGGCTGCGGGTGCTGCTGCGGTCGCTGCGGCTGCGGGTGGTGCCGCGTCGGCCGGTGCAGCGGTCGCGGCAGCCGGAGCCGCAGATCCGGCGTCCGCCGGTGCGTCGGCGTCGGCCGGCTCGAGCTCCAGCAGCACCGCCCCGACGGCGACCTCCGCCCCGACGTCAGCGACCAGCCGGATGACGGTTCCCGACCGGGGTGCGGGCACCTCCGTGTCGACCTTGTCGGTCGACACCTCCGCGACGGCCTGCCCCTCGGTGACGTGGTCGCCGACGGCGACGAGCCAGCCGATCAGCGTGCCACCCTCGACGGACTCGCCGAGCTCGGGGAGGGGGACCGGGACCGTCATCGTCGGTTCAGCCGTCCGCCGCCGCGGCGACCCGCGGGTCGAGCCGGTCGAAGCCGGCGAGGTAGGCCCGTCGGGCCCGCTTGAGCGCGTCCACGGTGTCCGCGTACTCCTCCTGCCGGCCCTGCCGCGCGTAGAGGCGGGAGGGCTGCAGCAGCTCGACGTCGTCGATGCCGGGGCACGACACCGCGACCTCGTAGCCGAAGTCCGGGTCGGTCTCCCACACGATGGTGCCGTCGATGATGCCGTCCTGCACGGCCGCCGAGGTCGCGATCGTCACGTTCTTCGACCGCTCGTCACCCTCCGGCCCGCCGATCCGGCCGGTGTTGAGCAGGTAGACCTCGAGGTCGCACGTCTCGAGCAGCTCGAGGAACCGGTTGCCCATCGAGGACTCCTCCTCGAACCAGAACGGGTTCGTCCCCGGCACGCGCAGCTTCTTGCCGGCCTCGTGCGCGCCGCCGGCGCTGGTCCCCTCGGTCTCACCGAGCATGAAGTACGTCGCGGCCTGCTCCGGCGTGAGCCGGGCGACCGCGGGGATCAGGTCGGCGTTGCGGTTGAGGATGAACAGGTACGACGCGCGGGGCAGGTCGCGCGGGTCACGGTGGCGGATGTTCGCCAGCGGGAACGTGACCCGCCCGTTCGCCGTGTACGAGTCGTCGAAGAAGTCGACCTTCCCCGTCGCCGCGTCGACGGCGACGGACTCGAGCCACGCGTCCGGCCGGGTCGCGCCGGCGTGGATCGTCGGCTCGTCGTCGGGGTCGAGGCCGTAGGACTTCGCGAAGCACCCGTTCTCGGTCGTGTGGACGGTCCCGTCCGGCATCAGCGCGATGAAGTCGTCCTGCACCGGCAGCGAGCCGCGGACGTCACGGAACGTCGTCGTCGTCTTCCCCGTGCCCGACAGGCCGATGATCAGCGCGAGCCGCTCCTCACCGTCGGGCGTCGCGTCGGCGGGGAACGTCTTCGCGCCGGAGTGCATCGCGAGGCCGCCACGCTCGTGCACCAGGCGGTTCCACATGCGCAGGCCGCCCATCTTCGACTCGCCGAAGTAGTCGGAGCCCATCACGCGCGTCGTCCACGTGTCGAGGTCGACGAGGATGAGGCACTCCTCGTGATGCTCGGGGATGCGCAGCCCCGGCGTGTAGATGATGGTGAACTCCGGCGTCCACGCGTCGTCCGGCGGGAAGTACAGCTGCTGCTGCATCGCGACGACGTTCGCGTTGCGCTGCTCCATGTACAGGCGCGCGCCGGTGCGGAACGCCGGGTCGGGGCCGATGTAGCCGCGCAGCTCGACCATGTCCTGCTCGGCGATGTACGCGTCCTGCTTCGCGGCGTACGCGGCCGCGTCGGCGCGGGACATCACCGGCTTGCCGGTCTCCACGTCGGACACGAAGAACGTCGACGGCGTGAGGCGGGCGAGGATGCGTGCCGTGTAGTTGAGGTTGCCGAACTCGGTCTCGACGACGTTCGGCATGTGCTCGACGACCCAGGCGCGGAGCTGCTCCTGCGACGGGTCGACGGTGACGGAACGTGCAGGGGGCAGCGGTGCGGTCATGGGAGGCTCCGGCGTCGACGCCGATCCCCGTTGACCGGCGTCATGCCCCCAGGGCCGATCGCCGCAGGGCGCCGTCCCTGACGGGCGCGGCGACCCTAGCATCGGCGCCCGTCCGTCCCGGGCCGCGGACGCCGGACCGTGAACGTGAGGTGCGACCGATGAGCGGGCAGGACGCGCGCGCCGCCATGCTGCGCGGCGTCGGCGTCCGCATCGACGGGGCGACGCTGCTCGACGACGTCGACCTCGACGTCGTCCACGGCCGGCACCTCGCGCTGCTCGGACCGAACGGGTCGGGGAAGACGACGCTGCTCGGGGTGCTCGCCGCCCGCCGGTTCCCCACCGCCGGTGCGGCGACGGTGCTCGGCGTGCGGTTCGGCCGCGACGACCTGCGGACGGTGCGCACCCGCATCGGGTTCGTGTCCGTCGCCGCCGACGCGCTCGACCGTGCCCGTGCCCGCGTCGACCATCTCGTCGCCGCGGCGGCGACCGGCACGACGTGGCCCGTCGGCGACCCGTTCGCCACGGGACCGCCCGGCCTCGCCGCGCGGGTCGCGGGGGCGTTGGAGCGCGTCGGCATCGCACCGCTCGCCGAGCGGCGGCTCGACACGCTCAGCCAGGGCGAGCGACAGCGGGTCCGCATCGCCCGCGCCCTCAGTCTCGCCCCCGACCTGCTGCTGCTCGACGAGCCGTTCGCCGGGCTGGACCTCGCCGGGCGGGAGCGGCTCGTCGGCGACCTCGACCGGCTCCTCGCCGAGCCGGACGGTCCGACGGTCGTCCTCGTCACCCACCACCTGGAGGAGCTGCCGACCCGCATCGCCGACGTCGCCCTGCTGCGGGCGGGGCGGCTCGAGGCCGCCGGCCCGGCGGCGGCGACGCTCACCGACGCGACCGTGTCCGCCACGTTCGGACTGCCCGTGGTCGTGCACTCCGACGGCGGCCGCTTCCACGCCGTCGCCGCGCCGGGCGTGGGCGACCCGCCGACCCGTTAGCCTGCCGGCCCCGGCCGGACCATCGACGCCGGAGGACCGAACGGGCCAGCGGCCCGACCGAGCGGGCCAGCGGCCCGAGGGGGACAGGGATGCCAGAGGCCGTCATCGTCGCGACCGCCCGCACGCCGATCGGGCGCGCCTTCAAGGGGTCGCTCGTCGAGCACCGTCCGGACGACCTCGTCGCCGACGTCATCGCCGCGGCGATGGCGAAGGTCCCCGCGCTCACCCCCGACCGGATCGACGACCTGCACCTCGGGGCCGGTCTGCCCGGCGGCGAGCAGGGCTTCAACATGGGGCGTGTCGTCACGACGCTGCTCGGCTGGGAGCAGGTGCCCGGCACGACCATCACCCGCTACTGCGCGTCGTCGCTGCAGACGACCCGCATGGCGATGCACGCGATCCGCGCCGGCGAGGGGCACGCGTTCGTGTCCGCCGGGGTCGAGATGACGTCCCGCTTCGTCAACGGCACCTCCGACGGGCCCGAGACCGCCCGCAACCCGCGCTTCGCCGACGCGATGGCGCGCACGCAGGCGACCGCCCAGGGCGGCGAGGACACGTACACGGCGCCCGACGGGCTGCCCGACATCTACATCCCGATGGGGCTCACCGCGGAGAACGTCGCCCGGGTGACGGGCACGACCCGCGAGGCGATGGACGACTTCGCGTACGCGTCGCAGCAGCGGTACGCCGCCGCGGCGGAGGCCGGGTTCTGGTCGCAGGACGTCATGCCGGTCACGCTCGCCGACGGCTCGGTCATGGACCGTGACGAGTCGCCGCGGGTCGCCGACCGCGACAAGATGGCGACGCTGCAGCCGGTGTTCCGTCCCGACGGGCTCGTCACCGCCGGCAACGCCTGCCCGCTGAACGACGGTGCGGCCGCCGTCATCGTCGTCAGCGACGTGCTCGCCGAGGAGCTCGGGCTCACCCCGCTCGCGCGGGTCGTGTCGACGGGCGTCTCCGCCCTCAACCCGGAGCTGATGGGCCTCGGACCGGTCGAGGCGTCGACGCGTGCGCTCGCGACGGCCGGGCTGACCATCGACGACATGGACATCGTCGAGATCAACGAGGCGTTCGCCGCCCAGGTGCTGCCGTCCGCCGCACAGCTCGGCATCGACCACGAGCGGCTCAACCCGCACGGTGGGGCGATCGCCGTCGGCCACCCGTTCGGGATGACCGGGGCGCGCATCACCTCGACGCTGATCAACGGGCTCGCCGCACGCGACGGCCGCTACGGCCTCGAGACGATGTGCGTCGGCGGCGGGCAGGGCATGGCGATGGTGCTCGAGCGGCTCACCTGAGCCGCAGCGGCCGGCCCGTCAGGGCAGGCGCAGCGCGACCACGCGGACCTCGAGGGTCGACCCGGCGGGCGTCTCGAAGCTGCGGGTCTCGCCCTCGCGCGCACCGAGCACCGCACGCCCCATCGGCGAGTCGGCGCTGAGCACGTCCAGCTCCGGATGCCGGTCCTCACGGCTGCCGACCAGGTAGGTCTCCTCGTCACCGGCGACGTCGAGGACGACGACGACCCCTGCGGCGACCTCGTCGGCGGTGTCCCGCTCGCCGATGACGGCGTTCTCGAGCAGCGCCTCGAGCTGGCGGATGCGGGCCTCCATGCGGCCCTGCTCGTCCTTCGCCGCGTGGTACTCGGCGTTCTCACGCAGGTCGCCGTGGGCGCGCGCCACCTCGATCTCCGCGGAGATGCGCGGACGACCGTTCGTACGCAGGTCCTCGAGCTCGGCCTGCAGCCGGTCGTGGGCCTCCTGGCTGAGGAAGGTCTCGGCCATGACGGGATTCACCTCGTTCGTGTTCGTCGGACGTGCCGGACCTGGGGGGCGCCGGAGGCGCTCCGGTTCCGGTCCGGTTCTGGGGGACCGTGGCGGTCCTCTGAGGGGGCGTGGTGCCCCGGCGGGTCCGCGAGCCCGGATGCGGGTGCGGCTCGGCGTGCCCTGCTCGGCGAGGGTACCAACGGGCCGTGGGGGCCGCACGACTAGCCTGCGCACATGCCCGTGAAGCTGCAGGAGCTCGTCTACCGCGTCTACGAGCGCGGTCTCGCACGGGAGGTCACCGCCGGGGACCTCCCGCAGCACGTCGGCGTCATCCTCGACGGGAACCGCCGCTACGCGGCCGCCCGCGGGTCCGCCCCCAACGTCGGGCATGAGGCCGGTGCGGCGAACATCGACTGCTTCCTGTCGTGGTGCCTCGACCTCGGCATCCCCTACGTGACGCTGTGGCTGCTCTCCACCGACAACCTCGCCCGTGATGACGCGGAGCTCGACGGGCTGCTGCGCATCATCGGCGACACCGTCGAGCGCATCGGGACGGCGAACGGCGACGCGGCGGGGGTGCGGGTCACCGCCGTCGGCGCGCTCGACCTGCTGCCCGACGACGTCCGTCTGCGGCTGAAACGGGTCGAGGAGGACACGGCCCACCACGACCGGATGCGCGTGCAGGTCGCCGTCGGTTACGGTGGGCGGCAGGAGATCATCGACGCGCTCCGGAGCCTGCTGCGCGACCGGTCGGCCCACGGGCACACGTTGGAGGACGTCGCCGCGACCCTCGCTCCCGAGGACATCGGCGACCACCTCTACACCACCGGCCTCCCCGACCCCGACCTCATCATCCGCACGTCCGGCGAGGTCCGCCTCTCCGGCTTCCTGATGTGGCAGTCGGCCCACGCCGAGTACCACTTCTGTGACGCGAACTGGCCGGAGTTCCGCCGCATCGACTTCCTCCGCGCCCTCCGCGACTACCAGGGCCGGACCCGCCGCTACGGCCGCTGACCCGCACGACCCGCACGACCCGCACCATCCGCACGACCCGCACCGCTCCCGCAGGAGGTCGACCGTTGTCCGACCCGATCGTCCACGTCCGTGACGTCGTCCACGACTTCGGTCGGGTGCGCGCCCTCGACGGCGTCAGCCTCGACGTCGAACCGGGCGTCGTCTACGGCCTGCTCGGCCCCAACGGCGCGGGCAAGACCACGCTGATCCGTGTGCTCGCGACGCTGCTCCGGCCCACGTCCGGCAGCGCCCACGTCGCCGGGGTCGACGTGCTCGCCGACCCGACCGCCGCCCGCGCCCGCATCGGGCTCGCCGGCCAGTTCGCCGCCGTCGACGCGTACCTGACGGGCCGCGAGAACGTCGAGATGGTCGGCCGGCTCTACGGGCTGCGGGGGTCGCAGGCGCGTGAACGTGCCGGCGAGGTGCTCGAGGCGATCGGGCTCGCCGACGACGCCGACCGGCGCGTGTCCACCTACTCCGGCGGGATGCGGCGCCGGCTCGACCTGGCCGCGTCGCTCGTCGGCCGGCCGCAGGTCATGTTCCTCGACGAGCCGACGACCGGCATCGACCCGCGCAGCCGCATGGAGGTGTGGGAGCTCGTCGTCGACCTCGTCGAGCGGGGCACCACCGTGCTGCTCACCACCCAGTACCTGGAGGAGGCGGACCGGCTCGCCGACCGCATCGCCGTCATCGACCACGGGCGGATCGTCACCGAGGGCACCGCCGACGAGCTCAAGGAGCGCGTCGCCAGCGCCGTGCTCGAGGTCCGCACCGCCCCCGACGACCTCGAACGGGCCCGCACGCTGCTCGCCGGCATCGTCGGGGAGGAGCCGAGCACCGACCCGTCCGGGTCGGCGCTGCGCATGCCGGCGCGCGACGGCACCGGCACGCTCGTCGCCGCCGTCCGGGCGCTCGACGGGGCCGGCATCGCCCCCGAGGACGTGACGCTGCAGCGGCCGTCCCTCGACGACGTGTTCCTCGCCGTCACCGGCGACGTCCCCACGGAGGTGTCCGCATGAGCGCCCCGACGACCGACCACGCCCACACCGTCAGCGTGCTGCGCACCCGCACGACGCCGGCGACGGCGGTGCGGGACGCGCTGGTCATCGGCCGGCGCAACCTGCTGCGCAACGTCCGCCTGCCCCAGCTGCTCGTGTTCGCGACCGTGCAGCCCGTCATGTTCCTCGTGCTGTTCGCGTACGTGTTCGGCGGGGCGATCGAGGGGACGCTGCCGCCGGCCGCGGCGGGGGAGTACCTGAACTGGCTCGTCCCCGGCCTGATGATCCAGGTGGCCGCGTTCGGCGCCGGGCAGACCGCCCTCGGGCTCGCCGAGGACCTGCAGAACGGCGTCATCGACCGGTTCCGCTCGCTCCCGATGGCGCGCTCCGCGGTCCTCGCCGGCCGCACCGGCGCGGACCTCGTGCGCAACGCGTTCGTCATCGGGCTGATGGTCGTCGTCGGCTCCGCCCTCGGCTTCCGCTACCAGACGACGCTGCTGCGCTTCCTCGCCGCGTTCGCCCTGGCGCTGCTGTTCGCCCACTCGCTGTCGTGGGTGATGGCCGCCGTCGGCCTGCGGGTCCGCACCCCCGAGGCGGTGCAGTCCGCCGCGTTCATCCCCGTGTTCCCGCTCGTGTTCGCCTCGTCGGTGTTCCTGCCGACGGCGACGATGCCGGACTGGCTGCGCGTGTTCGCCGACAACCAGCCGCTGACCGTCGTCACCAACGCGATGCGCGGCCTGATGCTCGGCCCCGGGGCGCTGCCGCCCGGGCAGGACCTCGTCACCGAGGTCGCCCGGTCGCTCGCCTGGGTCGCGGTGATCACCGCCATTGCGGCGACCGGCGCGATCCGTGCCTACCGCCGCATCGCCGCCTGAGCGACGACCCGCCTCGGTAGCCTGCCGAGCGACGCCCGCGGGCAACGACGCCCACGAGCGGGGCCCCTGGGTGCGGGCCGGGAGGGACGACGATGGCCGGCAGCACCGAGCGCCCCGACCGCAACCTCGCCATCGAGATCGTCCGCGTCACCGAGGCCGCCGCGATGTCGGCCGCCCGCTGGCAGGGCCGCGGCGACAAGGAGGCCGGCGACCAGGCCGCCGTCGACGCGATGCGCCAGGTCCTCGACACGGTGGTGATGGAGGGCACGATCATCATCGGCGAGGGCGAGAAGGACGAGGCGCCCATGCTGTTCAACGGCGAGCGGGTCGGCACCGGCCAGCCGCCGCACGTCGACCTCGCCGTCGACCCCGTCGACGGCACCCGGCTGCTCGCCGAGGGCCGTCCCGGGGCGATCGCGGTCCTCGCCGCCGCACCGGCCGGAGCGCTGTTCGACCCGGGCCCGTGCGTCTACATGGAGAAGCTCGTCGTCGGCGGGCAGGTCGCCGACGTCGTCGACCTCGACCGGCCCCTGCCCGACAACCTGCGGGCCGTCGCCCGTGCGCTCGACCGCGACGTCAGCGACATCACCGTGATGATGCTCGACCGTGACCGGCACGAGCGGGCGAAGGCCGACGTGCGGGGCGTCGGCGCCCGTCTGCAGCTCATCCCCGACGGCGACGTCGCCGGCGCGATCCTCGCCGCCTGGGAGGAGCGGCCGCAGGTCGACGTGCTGTACGGCATCGGGGGCACGCCGGAGGGCGTGACGTCCGCCTGCGCGGTCAAGGCGCTCGGCGGGCAGATCCTCGGCCGCCTGTGGGCGCGGGGTGACGCGGAGGCGAGCGAGGCGCGTGACGCCGGCTACGACCTGGAACGCATCCTCACCGTCGACGACCTCGTCACCTCGGAGGACTCGTTCTTCGCCTGCACCGGCATCACCAACAGCCAGCTGCTCCGCGGCGTCCTGTTCGACGGCATCGGGGCGGTCACCCACTCGCTGGTGATGCGCTCGAAGTCCGGCACGGTCCGCACCATCGAGGCCCGCCACCGGCTGAAGAAGCTGCGCGAGTATGCCGCCGTCCCCTACTGAGCCGGCCGTGGGGCGTGCCGAGCCGACCGTGGGACGCGACACCCGGCGTGCCGTCCGCGGGCCGCGCCTCCTCGACCGCCTCGCCGCCGCGCTGCCCGACGCCCGCATCGCGCTGGACTTCACGACGACGTGGGAGCTGCTCGTCGCGACGATGCTCAGCGCCCAGTCGACCGACGAGCGGGTCAACCGGGTCACCCCCGCCCTGTTCGCACGCTTCCCCGACGCGGCCGCCACCGCCGCCGCGTCGCAGGAGGAGCTCGAGGGGCTCATCGGCCAGCTCGGGCTGTTCCGCAGCAAGGCCCGCAACGTCCGGGCGACCGCCGCGCTCGTCGTCGAACGCCACGGCGGGGAGGTCCCCGCCGACATGGACGCGCTCGTCGCGCTGCCCGGCGTCGCCCGCAAGACGGCGAACGTCGTGCTCGCCAACGGCTTCGGGATCCACGCCGGCATCGCGGTCGACACGCACGTCGGGCGGGTCGCCCGCCGGCTGGGGCTCACCCGTGCGAACGACCCGGTCGGGGTGGAGCGCGACCTGATGCGCCTGTTCCCCACGGACCGGTGGCTCGCCGTGTCCGACCTGCTCATCCACCTCGGCCGGGGCCCCTGCGACGCGCGGGCACGCGACTGCGCCGCCTGCCCGGTGGAGGACCTGTGCCCGTCGTCGAGCGTCGCCGGACGGGCCGACCGGCGCTGACCGTCGCGCCGGCGGCCCGGGTCGGTCAGCGGGCGCGGCG
Organism: uncultured Nitriliruptoraceae bacterium; assembly: GCA_913060655.1. Taxonomy (GTDB): domain Bacteria; phylum Actinomycetota; class Nitriliruptoria; order Nitriliruptorales; family Nitriliruptoraceae; genus CSBr16-57R1. Next base: position 23,109 of record CAJXTG010000012.1, read on the forward strand.
GCGGGCCCGGCCGCGCGCCCAGCCCCACGCGGCGAGCGCGACGAGCGCAGCGGTACCCGCGGCGGCGACCAGCGGCCGGTGCAGCGGCTCGTCGACGGTCGTGGCGGACGCCAGCACCTCCAGCGTGTCCGCCCGGACCGTCAGCCCACCGGCGTCGTCGGGGTCGGCGCGCCGCAGCACGCCGGTGACGCGCACGACGTCACCGCGCCGGCCGTAGCGGCCCGGTGGCCCCAGCCCCTCGTGGAGCCCGTCGGGCAGCCACACGGCCAGTCCGGCGCTGAACCCCTCCCGCTGGCGGTGCGGGCCGAACGGTCCGACCGTCAGCGCGTACGGGTCGTCGTTGACCTGCACCCAGGCGCCGCCGTCACGGCGCAGCACGTCGCCGACGACCTCCCCGACGTAGACGACGTCGACACCGTCGAGCAGCCGCGGGCAGGCCGTCGCGATCGCGGAGGTGAGCCGCCCGTCGGGGCGCAGCCCCGCGCGCAGCTCGGCGAGACGCCGGGCGTCGTCGGTGCGGGTGCAGCGCACCGGCGTGTCGAGCAGCGGCGGCGCCAGCCCCTCCACGGGGGCGACGCCCGTGCCGGTCGGGGCGGCGCGCTCCAGCTGCGTGGTGAGCGTCAGCAGCAGGCCGAGCACGACGACGACGGCGAGCAGCGGCCAGCGGACCCGCCGCCGGTCGCGCGGCCGGACCCGCTCCGGCCCCTGCTCCTCCGCGGACGGCCCGGTCATCGCTGGTCCGCCCGCGGACGGCCGCCGAGCGCGCGGCTGCCGCGCCGGAACGACAGCAGGTAGCCGACGAGCACGAGCACGGCGACGAACTCGAGCCGGCCGAGGATCATCTGCAGCACGTACACGGCCTGCAGCGCCGGCGACAGGTCGGGGGTGACCACGCCGATGGAGATGCCGATGTTCGAGCCGACCGACACGCCCTCGAACAGCGCCTCGGTGACGTCGACGTCCTCGGTGAGCAGCGCCGTCATCGTCCCCAGCAGGAACGAGAGGATGAACAGCAGCAGCGCCGTCGTCGCCGCCCGGGCCGTCTCCGGCCGGAGGATGCGTCGACGGCCGACGTGGTAGGTGGTGACGACGACGGCCGACTCGGGCAGCAGGAAGCGGCGGATGTCGTGCACGACCCCCTTGAAGGCGAGCGCGACGCGCAGCACCTTGATGCCGCCGGCCGTCGACGACGCCATCCCGCCCACGGCCATCGCCCCGACGAGTACCGCAGGGGCGAGCACCCCCCAGTCCGTCAGGTACGTCTCGCCCGCGTTGACCTGGTGGCCCGTCGAGCTGACGGCCGACACGAGGGTGAACAGGCCGCGCCGCACGAGCGCGCCGAGCGTGTCGTAGGTGCCCTCGCGCACCAGCCCGAGGGTGAGCAGCACGAGCAGCCCGGAGCCGAGCACGACCAGCGTGCGCGTCTCGACGTGCTCGACGCACTCGCGCAGGTCCCGCGACCACAGGGCGTGATGCAGCGCGAACGACAGCATCCCGGCGAACATCAGCAGCATCACGATCAGCTCGACCGCCGTCGAGTGGTAGTAGCCGACCGACGCCTGCATGACGGAGAACCCGCCGGTCGAGAACGACGCGAGGAAGAGCGCGAGCGCGTGCTCGACGGCCCGGGCGAGGGAGAACCCGGCGCTGAGGAGGGCGGGCACGAGCGCGGCGAGGCTCGCGACGAGGAACGCGAGGGTGACCCGGGCGATGAACCGCGAGGTGCGCAGGACGTTGGGGAGGATGCGTTCGTCGCGCGCCTCGGACACGTACAGCGTCCCGACGCGGGACCCGCCGGCGCTGAACAGCGCGAGGATGACGATGATGATCCCCAGCCCCCCGGCGATCTGCAGCAGGTGGCGGTACAGCGTCATCGACGCCTCGAGATGGTCGAGGTCGTGGATGACGGACATGCCGGTCGTCGTCAGCGCGCTGACCGCCTCGAAGTAGGTCGCCAGCGGGCTGGAGAAGCGGCCGGTGACGTGCATCGGGATGGCGGCGAACGCCGATCCGACGATCCACGCGAGCGCGACGATGACCATGCCGTGCGCCCAGCTGAGCGCCCGGCGGGTCTCGAGGAACGCGTCGCCGAGCCAGCGGGCCGTGAGGCTCACGCTCGCGCCGAGCACCAGCGCCGCGGCCGCGTTCCACTCCCCACCGGCGAGCGCGACGGGCACCGGGGCGAGCATGACGAGTCCGAGGCCCCCGAGGACCTTCCCGAGGTAGAAGCCGATGAGCCGGAGGTCCCCGACGTCCGGCCGCAGCACCGTGCTCACGTCGCACCGCCGGCGACGAGCAGGATCAGCCCCATCACGGCGGTCGCCACCGCGAGGGTCGCGAGCCCGAGCCCGGCGACGGTCGCGACGCCGCGCACGTCCGCACGCCACGTGAACCGGCGGCGTCCGACGACCATCAGGCCGTCCCGAGCAGTGCGGCGCTGAGCGCGTCGCCGGACTCCGGTCCGGCCAGCGCGATGATCTCGTCGCCGGCGACGATCTCGGTCCCGCCGCGGGGGATGATCGTCTGCTCGCCACGGAACACGGCGACGACGACGGCGTCGTCGGGCAGCCGGAGCGCGTCGAGCCGCCGGGCCGGTGGCGCACCCGGCCCCTCGGGGATGCGCAGCTCGACGAGGTTCGCCCGGCCGCCGCGCACCGACGTGAGGTGGATGAGCTCGCCGACGGAGAACTCGTTCTCGATCAGCTCGGAGATCAGCCGTGTCGACGACACCGCCTCGATGCCCAGCGTCTGGAAGATCTCGACGTTGTTCGGGTCGTTGACGCGGCTGATGACGCGCTTCGTACCGAACTCGATGCGGGCCAGCTGGCAGGCGACGAGGTTGAGCTCGTCCTCGTGGGTGGTCGACACGAACACGTCGGCCCGCTCGGTGTGCGCCTGCTCGAGGTAGCGCAGGTCGGCGGCGTCCCCCTCGATGACGAGCACGCCGGTCTCGGCGACGAGCGCCTCGACCCGTTCGCCCTGCAGCTCGACGACGGTCACCTCGTGGCCCTTGCGGACCAGGTCGCGTGCGACGTAGCGGCCGATGCGCCCGCCCCCGACGATGACGACGTACACCTCAGCCCTCCCCGTCGGCCGTCACGGCGTCCGACGCGGTCGACACCGGGTCGAGCACGTCCTCGCGCTCGAGGTCGCGCACCAGCGGGGCGAGGTTGCGGGCGCTGACGGGGCCGACGGCGGCGGTGACGACGTCGCCACGCTCGAGGACCTCGTGCTCGTCGGGGATGGTGACGTGCCCGCCGCGACGCAGGGCGGTGATGCGGATCGGCCCGCGGCGCTCGAACTCGACGACGCTGAGCCCGTGCCCACCGTGGTCGACCTCGAGGTCGACGACGGACACGTCGTCCTCGGGGAACAGCACGTGCAGGGGGAGCGCACCGCGGAACTCGTTGAGGAACAGCTTCGCGACCGCGCCGGTGGAGGACACGTACGACACGCCGAGCCGGCGGTACACCTCGGCGTTGTCGGGGTTGAACAGGCGGGCGACGCTGCGGCGCACCCCGTACAGGTGCGTCGCGATCTCGACGGCCATCAGGTTCGTGTTGTCCGAGCGGGTCACGGCGATGAAGCCGTCCGCGTCGGCGATGCCGGCCCGCTCGAGCACGTCACGGTCGGTGACGCTGCCGACGACGGTGTCCCCGTTGAACGCGGTGCCGAGCCGGTCGAAGGCCCGCTGGTCGCTGTCGACGACGACGACGTCGTCGCTGTCGGCGGACAGCTGCTCGGCGACCGCGGAGCCGACGAAGCCGCAGCCCCCGACGATGATGAGCATGGGAAGGTGCTCCGCGCGCGGTGGGGGCGACGTGGCGGGACGCGACGTGCCCGAGGACCCCGACAGTCTGCCACAGCGGGCGGGGGGACGGGAGGCCGTCGGTACCCTCGCCGCATGGCCCCCCACACGCTGCTGCTCGCCGCTCCGCGCGGGTTCTGCGCCGGGGTGGACCGTGCCGTGCTGATCGTCGAGAAGGCGCTGGAGGCCTACGGCGCCCCGGTGTACGTCCGCCACGAGATCGTCCACAACACGCACGTCGTCGAGTCCCTGCGCCGTCGCGGCGCGGTGTTCGTCGAGGACGAGTCGACCGTCCCCGAGGGCGCGGTGATCGTGTTCAGCGCCCACGGCTCACCGCCGGAGGCGTTCGAGAACTCGCGCCGGCTCGGCCACACGCTCGTCGACGCGACCTGCCCGCTCGTCACGAAGGTCCACCACGAGGCCCGCCGGTACGCGCGGGACGGCAAGCGGATCGTCCTCGTCGGCCACGAGGGCCACCAGGAGGTCGTGGGGACGATGGGTCAGGCGCCCGACGCGATCACGCTCGTGGAGACGCCCGACGACGTCGCCGCGCTCGACCTCGACGCCGACGACGAGGTCGCCTACATCACGCAGACGACGCTGTCGATGGACGAGACCGCGTCGGTCGTGGAGCGGCTGCGGCAGATGTTCCCCATGCTCGAGCAGCCGAAGAGCGACGACATCTGCTACGCGACGCAGAACCGGCAGGACGCGGTGAAGGTGCTCGCCGACCGCTGCGACCTGATCCTCGTCGTCGGCTCCGACACGTCATCGAACTCGAAGCGCCTCGTGGAGGTGTCCCGGGACCGCGGCGTGCCCGCCCACCTCATCGAGGACGCCGGGGACCTCGACGCCGACTGGCTCGCCGACGTCGGCACCGTCGGGCTGACCTCCGGCGCGTCCGCCCCCGAGGAGCTCGTCGAGGGTGTCATCGACTGGTTCCGGGCCCGCGGCGAGCTCACCGTCGACACCGTCATGGTCGTCGACGAGGACGTCGAGTTCGCCATGCCGTCGGTGCTCGCCCGGCGCCTGCGGGAGCTCGACGGCGACGGGGCCGACGGTCAGGACGACGCCGCGGACGGCGCGGACGGCGCCGACGCCGTGTCCGCGTCGGCCGAGGCGCCGCGGTAGGCGCGCCACAGCACGTCGCCGAGCAGCTCCTGCTGCCAGGGGCGCAGGCCGGCCGCGGCGCACAGCGCGTCCGCGTCGGCCGGGTCGGCACGCACCGCGTCCTTCAGCGTCTTCGACGCGCACAGCACCCCCGGGTCGAGGTCGAGCCGCTTCGCGACCTTCGAACGGGCGCTGCGCAGCCGGTCGTAGGCGCGCGTGTCCCGGTCCGTCCAGCGCCGCCGGTCCGGGTCCGGCGGCGGCGGGTCGTGCGCCGCGGCGTCCTCGACGACGGCGAGGAACCGCTCGGCGTGCTCCGGCTCCATGCGGCGCCGCCGGCGTGCGCGCCGCGCGAGCTGCGCGGCCGTGCGGGGCGGCTCCACGGCGAGGGCGACGATGACCTCGTCGTGCAGCAGCAGGTTCGGCGCGAGGTCCTCGGCACGGGCGAGCTCCTCGCGCGCCTCCCACAGCAGCCGGGCGACGACCTGCTGCTGCGGCGTGAGCCGCCCGACGCCGCGCACGCGCCGCCACGAGCGCGTGTCGGTCAGCGCGTTGTCGATGCTCGCGACGAGCTCCTGCTCGAACCAGGCGGTCCGGCCGGCGGCGTCCAGCCGCTCCGCGAGCACCGCCCACAGGCGCGGCAGGTGGATGACGTCGCCCGCCGCGTACGCCTGCATCGGTGCGGGGATCGGCCGGGCGGCCCAGTCGGCCCGCTGGAACGCCTCCTTGTCCCCGTCGACGTGGACGTCGAGCACGTCGGCGAGCAGCGCGTTCAGGCCGATGGGCAGGCCCAGCACCGCCGCCGCGATCGCCGTGTCGACCAGCCGCGGCGGCTCCACCCCCTTGGACGCGAGCGGGCCGACGTCGTTGCTCGCGGCGTGCAGCACCGTCGTGCGGGTCGCCAGGTGCGCCTGCAGGGCGGCGAGGTCGTCGAGGACCATCCCGTCGAGCAGCACGCACGCGTCGGGCCCGCCGACCTGGACGAGCGCGGCATGCCGGAAGTAGCGGTCCGCGTCGGCCCGTTCGACGTCGACGCCGAGCACCGGCAGGTCCAGCCCGGCAAGCGCGTCGGGGACGGCGGACGGCTCGTCGACCAGCGTGATCGCCGGCTGCGGCGGCGTCGTGCCGGCCACGGTGCGCGTATCGTCCGGGTCCGTTTCCACACGGCGAGGCTAGTGCCGCCGCCCGGAGGTCCCGCGATGTCCGTCCTGCTGTGCGTCCACCCCCATCCGGACGACGAATCGATCGCCTGCGGCGGCGTGCTCGCCCGGGCCGCCGCCGAGGGGGTCCGCACGGTCGTGGTGACCTGCACCGGCGGGGAGGAGGGCGAGAACCTCGCGGGCATCGACCTCGGTGACGTGCCCCTCGTCGAGCACCGGCGCCGTGAGCTCGACGCGGCCGTCGCGATCCTCGACGTGACCGTCCACCATCGGCTCGGCTACCGCGACTCGGGCATGGCCGGCACCGCCGGCAACGACCATCCGGCGTCGTTCCACCTGGCCGACCTCGACGAGGCGGCGGCCCGGCTCGCCGCGATCGTGCGGGCCGAGCGGCCCGACGCGGTCGTGTCCGATGACGAGCACGGGTCCTACGGCCACCCCGACCACATCAAGGCGCACCACGTCACCGTGCGGGCCGTCGCCCTCGCCGCCGACCCGGACGCGGCCGTCCCGGGCGAGCCGTGGCGGGTGCCGCGCCGCTACGTGCACACGTTCTCCCGCACCCGCCTGCTCGACGCGCACCGGGCGCTGCTCGCTGCGGGGCTCGCGTCCCCGTTCGGCGACGACGACGAGCCGGCGCCGTTCGGGGTCGACGACGCGCAGGTCACCACCCGCGTCGACGTGACCGGGCACGTCGCGACGAAGATCGCGGCGATGGGTGCGCATGCGAGCCAGATCGGGCCCGACGCGTTCTTCATGAACGTCCCCGCCGACCTCGTCGACACGTTCCTCGGGGTCGAGGAGTTCATCCTCGAGGAGGGCACGGCCCCCGCCGGCGGGGCCGACGTGCTCGTCGTCCCCTGACGGGCGCGCCCGGTCGGCGCGGGCCGCTCAGTGCGGCGTGCCGAACAGGCGGTCGCCGAAGTCGCCCAGCCCCGGGACGATGTAGCCGCGCTCGTCGAGTCCCGGGTCGACCGCCGCGGTGACGACCCGCACCCGCGGGTCACCGTCGAGGACCCGGTCGACGCCCTGCGCGGTCGCGACGACGGACACGACCACGACCTGCGCGGCGCCGGCGGCGTCGAGCGCCGCCACCGCGTCCGCCGCGGAACCGCCCGTCGCGAGCATCGGCTCGAGGACGAGCACCCACGCCCCGTCGAGCGGCGGCACCTTGAAGTAGTAGCGGCGTGCGGTGAGCGTGTCGGGGTCCCGCTCGAGCCCGACCATGCCGACCTGCGCGTCGGGGAGGACGTCGTGCACCCCGGCGAGCAGGCCGAGTCCCGCGCGCAGCACCGGCACGGCCACCACCGGCACGCCCGGCGTCGACGTCGGGGCGTCCGCGAGCGGCGTGCGCACCGTGCCCGTCGCGACCGGCAGCCCCGCGGTCGCCCGGGTCGCGAGCACCGCGCCGAGCCGGGCCGCGTGGGCGCGGAACTCCGGCGGTGCGGTGCGCTCGTCCCGCAGCGCCGCCAGCGCCGCCCCCGCGAGCGGGTCGTCGGAGAGGACGGTGAGCCGGGCGTCGCCGTCGGTGCCAGTCATCGCGTCCCCCGCTGCGCCCGCCGGGACGTCCGGAGCGCGGGGTTAGCCTAGGCCGGTGCCGCCGTCCCGCCCGTCCCGTCCCTGTCGCCGTCGCGTCCTGCCGGCCGCCGTGCTGCTCGTCACGCTCGCCGCCTGCACCGCACCCGACGCGCCCGACACGCCCGCCGAGCCCGCCGCCCCGAGCGTCGAGCGCACCGCACCGTCCGGGGTCGGGCCGGTCCTGCTCGTGCTGCCCCCCGCCGACGAGCTCGCACCCGCGGCGCGTGCCGCGCTGCGGGCGCAGGTCGACGACGCCGTCGCCACCGCCGGGACGGACGTCACGGTGCTCGAGCCGGCGACCCGCGCGGCGCTGCCCGCGACCGTCGAGCTCGCCGCCCGCCGTGCCGCCGCCGCCGGCGCGGTGCCCGGCGGCGCCCCCGGCACGGTGTGCGTCCTCGGCGGCCGGCAGACGGCGGCGCTGGCCAGCGCGCTCGCCCGCTACCCGGCGGCCACCGGCTGCCGCACCCCGGCCGCCGCGTCCGCCGACGCCGACCCTGCCGCCGCCACCTCCGCGGACGGTGGCGGCGACGGTGCCCTCGCCGCCGATGCCGCCACGGGCGCGCTCGCCGTCGACGTCGACCTCGGCCGCCTCGGCCGGGCCCTCGGCGTCGCCGCCCGCGCGGCCGCCGGCGGTGGTGGTGTCGTCGTCCTCGACGCCGGCGATCCGCTGCTGGACCGCCGCTGGCGCGACGGGGTGCTCGACGGGGCGCGGGAGCCGCTGACCGGCACCGCCCGGACCCACGTCGCGACCGGTGCGGCGGAGGTCGTCGCCCTGCTCGACGCGCAGGCGGCGCTGCGGGCGGCCGGCATCACCCCCGGCAGCCCTCGCACCGCCGAGGAGCTCGCCGAGGGGCGTGCCGGTGCCGCCCCCGACGGGGCGCCGACGGGCGCACCGTCCGGTGCGAGCGTCGCCCGCACCCTCCCACCCGTCGGTGCGGTCGTGCTCGACGCGAGCGTCGACGCCGCCGTCCTCGCTGACGTGCTCGCCGACCGCGGCATCGCCGTCGCCGGCCCCGCGGCGCTGCTGGCCACCGCGGATCCCGCCGCCGACGTCGTGCTCCGCACCGCCGTCCGCTGGGAGCGCCCCCTCGGCGTCCTCCTCGCCCGGGCCGTCGGCGCCGACGCGGCCGCACCCGACGTCGACGACGTGCTGCGGCTCACGCCCGGCACGACGGGCGACGCGGGCGACGCGGGCGACGCCGGCTGAGCGTCGCCACCACCTACGCTGCGGCGACGACAGGAGGACGCACGTGCGCAGGGCGAAGATCGTGGCCACCCTCGGACCGGCGCTCGACGACCCGGTCCGGCTGCGCGCCGCCATCGACGCCGGTGCCGACGTGTTCCGCTTCAACTTCTCCCACGGCGACCTCGAGGAGCATCGCGAGCGGCTGCGGCTCGTGCGCGAGCTCGGCGAGGAGGCCGGCCGGGTCGTCGGCACCCTCGGCGACCTGCAGGGCCCCAAGATCCGCCTCGGTGACGTGCCGGACGGCGGGGTGACGCTCACCGAGGGCGCGGAGGCCGTCCTCGTCGCCGGTGCGGCGAGCCTGCCGGCGACCGCCGACGAGGACGGCACGCCGCTGCTGCCGGTCGTCTACCCGGCGCTCGCCGACGACGTCACCGCCGGTTCCCTGATCCTCATCGACGACGGGTCGCTGCGCCTCACCGTCGAGTCGTCGGACCCCGTGACCCGCCGGGTCCGCACCCGCGTCGTCGTCGGTGGCGTCGCCACCGCCCGCAAGGGCGTGAACCTGCCGGGCGTGCAGGTGTCGGCCCCGTCGATGACGGACAAGGACCGTGAGGACCTGACCCGCATGGTCGAGCTCGGCGTCGACTGGGTCGCGCTGTCGTTCGTCCGCCGCGTCGAGGACGTCCTCGAGGTGCGGGCGCTCATCGACCAGCTGGGTGGGCAGCAGCCCGTCATCGCCAAGCTCGAACGGCCCGAGGCGCTCGACGACCTGGAGGCCATCGTCGCCGCGTCCGACGCGATCATGGTCGCCCGCGGCGACCTCGGCGTCGAGATCGGCCCGGAACGTGTCCCCGCCATCCAGAAGGAGATCATCGACCTCGCGAACCGGCTGGGCCGGCCCGTCATCACCGCGACGGAGATGCTCGACTCGATGATCCGCAGCCCCCGTCCGACGCGGGCGGAGGCGTCCGACGTCGCCAACGCCGTGTTCGACGGCACCGACGCGCTGATGCTGTCGGGCGAGACGGCGGCGGGCCGCTACCCGGTCGAGGCGGTGCGCACCATGGCCCGCATCATCGAGGTCGCCGAGTCCAGCGGCGGCCGCGTGCGCGAGGTGTGGCCGGACACGGCGCACGAGCTCGGCCGGTCCGTCGCGAAGTCGGCGACGCAGATCGCCGAGGAGGTCGACGCCGTCGCCATCCTCGTGTTCAGCCTCTCGGGCGCGTCCGTCCAGCTCGTGTCGAAGTACCGACCGCACCAGCGGATCGTCGGGCTGACCCCCGACGAGCGGGCGCTGCGCCGCTTCGCGCTCATGTGGGGCACCGACGGTGCGATCGTCCCGACCGAGGACCGCTCGCTGGACCTGATGCGCTCCGCCGACGCGGTGTGCCGGGCCGGCGGCATCGGCCGGGTCGGGGACCGTGTCGTCATCGTCGCCGGCGTGCCCGGCGGGCTCGGCGGGACGAACCGGGTGATCGTGCACGAGCTCGGCGACGAGTCGAACCTGACCGTCGCCGGCCGCTGACGGGGCGGACGGGAGGCGCAGGGTGGAGCTGCCGGAGGCGGCCCTCGCGCACCGCTACTGCCTGCTGACGACCCGCACGCGGGTCGGCGACCGGTCCCACACCGCGGAGCTGTGGTTCATCCCTGCGCCCGGCGGCGTCTACCTGATGTCCGGCTCCGGCGGGCTGACGACGTGGTTCCTGAACCTGCAGGCGGAGGAGGAGGGGGTGCTGCGCATCGGCGACGACGCGTGGCAGGTCCGCGCGGCGTTCCCCGGGCGCGACGATCCGGCCCGGCGCAGCGCGCTCGAGGCGTTCCACGCCCGCTACGACCGTGACGGCAAGGACCGGCTGGCCCCGTGGCTGCGGGACGCGGTCGTCGCCCATCTCGTGCTCGTCCGCGCGCTCGCCTGAGCCGCCCGGCCGACGCACCACCGCGATCCGCCGCAGCGATCCGCCGCCGCGATCCGCCGCCGCGCCGCCGTCCGTCGGACGCCGGGCCCGTCAGGCGCCGACGTCGATCGGGGTCGTGGGCGGCCCGTCGCGCAGCAGCCGGGCGAGCGCGTCGGGCAGCGCCGCGGGGGCGAGGGCGTCGTCGCCGCCGACCGCGCGCAGCTCGTCGACGGTGAACCACCGGGCCCCCGCGGTCGCGAGGTCGTCGAGGGGGATGGTGGTGACGTCGAGCCCCGGCACGCGGACGAGGAACCACCGTTCCCGCTGCCGCAGCCAGATCCCACGGAACGTGAACGTCGCCGTCCGCGACCACACCCACGGGCCCGGCGTCACCGCGAGGCCGACCTCCTCGGCGAGCTCACGTGCCGCCGCCTCCTCGTACGACTCGCCCGGGTCGAGCCCCCCGCCGGGCGCGGTCCACACCGTCCGCCCGCCGCCCGGCAGGTGCGCGACGAGCAGCACCCGGTCGTCCGCGTCGAGCACGAGCGCGCGGGCCGCCGCCCGCTCGATCGGGTCGTCGGCGCTCGCACCGTGCGCCTCGGCGTCGAGCCGCGGGTGCGCCGGCACGACCCTCGAGGCGACGACCTGCGCGGGGTCGACGACGTGCAGCGTGCCGGCCCGGTCGACGACGATCCAGCCGTCGTCCGCGTGGGACAGCAGCCGGCCGACCCGGTCGGTCGGCCGCGGCCCGTCCCCGTCGTCGACGAGCATGCGGACGCTGACGCGCTGGCCGACGTGCTCGGCGGTGACCTCCCGCCGGTAGGTCGCGCGGGACGCGTCGACCGCCGGCCGTTGCCGTGGCGCGTCGCTCATCGTCCGCCCCGCCCGCTCATGCGGCGTCCCGCACGCGGAGGCGCAGCGGCAGGGCGAAGCGCCGGTCGAACAGGGCGCTGCGGTCCTGCACGGCGCGGGCCGTCGGGGCGCTCGCCGGCGCGGACAGCTCGAGCTCGAGCCCGGCGCCGCTGCGGCGGGCGCCGAGCAGGGTCACCTGCTGGTCGTGGGTCGTGTCGAGCGCGTCGGCGACCTGCAGGAGGGCGAGCAGGTCGGTGGTGCGGGCCCGGCCGGTCGCGTCCAGCGCGGCGAACGGCGGGAACCGGCGGGAGATGCCGCGCGAGGGGTGGAAGCGCACCAGCGTGAGCAGCACCGCGAGCTCGTCGGGGTCGAAGCCGCGCAGCTCGGCGTGCTCCAGCAGGTAGGCGCCGTGCTCCTGCTGGCGGCGCAGCGCGAGGGCCGTGCCGATCGCGTGCAGCGACGCGGCGTGGCCGAGCAGCTCGCGGGCGTCGTCGTCGTGGCCGTGCACGGCCGCCGTCGCGTCGAACAGCCGCCGGGCGGTCGCGGCGACGTGCGTCGGATGGGGGTCGTCGCCGCTGAAGGTGTGCTGCAGCCAGTCGACCTGCCGCTCGCGCAGCGTCCGGCCGGCGGGGACGAGCGTGCGGCCGAAGCGGTGCAGCAGCACCCCCTCGCGCAGCCCCCAGTCGCTGACGCGCACGTCCGGGCCGGCGAGGCGTTCGAGGGCGGTGCTGAGCACGAGCGCGGCGACGTGCAGGTGGTCGGCGCGGCGGGACTTCACGCCGGGCAGCTCCGCCCGGGCGTCGGTGCCGACGGCGGTCAGCGCGGCCGTCGCGTCCGCGAGCTCGTCACGGGCCAGCGGCGCCTGGTTGACCGTCGCGGGCAGCCAACGTCCGGCGCGCAGCGCGACGAGCCGGGCGAGGGCGCGCACCGTCCCGCCGACGGCGACGGCGGTCGCCGGGGCGTGGGAGCGAACGACGTCGACGGCGGGTGCGAGCGTGTCGTGCACGTGGGTGCGCAGGCGCTCGAGGTCGGCGGCGGGCACGAGGCCGGCGACAGGCCCGTCCGGCCCCTCCGCGTCGCCCACCATCGCGCTCAGCCGGCTCGCCCCCAGCGGCAGCGACGTCGCCCACAGGATGCGTTCCCCGCTGCCGACGGCGAGCTCCAGCGAGCCGCCGCCGAGGTCGAGCACGAGCGTCGGCTCGTCGGCGACGTCGACGCCGGCGCGGGCGCCGAGGTAGGCGAGCCGGGCCTCCTCCTCGCCGTCGAGCAGCTCCAGCGGCGTCCCGGCCGCGTCCGACAGGCGGGCGACGAGGTCGCCGGCGCCGGGGGCGCGCAGCGCCTCGGTGCCGACGGCGACGACGGTCTCCGCGCCCGAGCGCCGTGCGAGCTCCGCGAGCCGCTCGACCGTCGCGACCGCGCGCACCGCGAGGTCGACGGGGACGGTGCCGTGGTGGGCGACCGCCCGGCCGAGGTGGAGCATCTCCCGCTGGCGGCGCACCGGGTGGACGGTGCTGCCGTCGACGTCGGCGACGAGCAGGTGGAACGAGTTGCTGCCGAGGTCGAGGACGGCGGCGCGCATCAGACGGTCCCGAGCACGCGGGCGAGCAGCGTCCGCTCGCCGGCGTGGGTCAGGTCGCGCAGCGCGTCGTCGACGGGCCACCAGGCGGCCCGGTCGACCTCGTCGTCGGGCGGGCGGGCCGCCGGGTCGGCCGCGTCGGCCGCCGGCCGCATCACGAACCAGTGGACCTCCTTGTGGGCGGGCGCACCGGCGTGCAGCAGCGCGTGGGCGGTCGTGCCGGCCCCGTCGACGACGGCCGCGTCGACGCCGGTCTCCTCGGCGACCTCGCGCCGGGCGGTGGCGGCGAACGTCTCGCCCGGGTCGACGTGCCCCTTCGGCAGCGACCAGTCGTCGTAGGCGGGGCGGTGGACGACGAGCACCCGGGTGTCCGCGCCGGTGCCGTCGAGCACGACCCCACCCGCCGCGACGAGCGTCGCCGACGGGGACGGCCCGGGCGACGCAGGGTCGGTGCCGTGCTCGCCCGCGCTCATGCCCGCAGCGTAGGTCGCTCGCTCCGTCGCCTGGCGCGTTCCTGCAGGGTCGCGTGCGTCTCGAGGCCGACCATGGGGGTGACGCGACGCCAGACGCTGTCGGCACCCAGCTCCCACGCGAGCAGGTCGTCGGTGCGGGCGACGTCGAGGATCTCGTCGAGCCGGGCGGCGAGCCGTGGGTCGTCGACCGGGGCGAGCGCCTCGACGCGCCGGTCCAGGTTGCGCGGCATCAGGTCGCCGGAGCCGATGAGCCGCTCGACGCCGCGCGCGTCGCTGCCGAAGCGGTAGATGCGCGAGTGCTCGAGGTAGCGGCCGACGACGGAACGCACCGTGATCGTCTCGGACAGGCCGGGCACACCCGGGCGCAGCGCGCAGATGCCGCGGATGAACAGCTCGACGCGGGTGCCGCGCTGCGACGCGTCGTACAGCGCGTCGATCATCGCCGGGTCGACCAGCGCGTTCGCCTTGATGACGATGTGGCCGTCGTCGGCGGCGGCCTCGCGGGCGATCAGCTCGGCGATGCGCGGCCGGAACCGCTCGGGGGCGACGACGAGCCGCCGGTAGCGGGGCTGGCGGGCGTAGCCGGTGAGGACGTTGAACAGGTCGGACAGGTCCGCCCCGAGGGCCTCGTCGCTGCTGAGCAGCCCGAGGTCCTCGTAGATGCGTGCGGTCTGGTCGTTGTAGTTGCCGGTGCCGACGTGGACGTAGCGGCGGACCGTGCCGCCCTCCCGACGCACGACCAGCGCGATCTTCGTGTGCGTCTTCAGCCCGACGACGCCGTAGGCGACGTGGACGCCGGCCTCCTCCAGCGCGCGCGCCCACACGATGTTCGCCTCCTCGTCGAACCGGGCCTTGAGCTCGACGAGCGCGACGACCTGCTTGCCGGCCTCGGCGGCGTCGAGCAGCGCCCGGATGATGGGGCTGCCGGGGCCGGAGGTGCGGTAGAGGGTGATCTTGATGGCGAGCACGTCGGGGTCGTCGGCGGCCTGCTCGACGAACGCCTGCACCGACGTCGCGAACGCGTCGTAGGGATGGTGGACGAGCACGTCCCGTTCGCGCAGCACGCCGAACAGGTCGACCTCCTCCCCGGGGGCCCCGGCGAGCTCGGGGCTGGTGATCGGCGTCATCGTCGGACGCTTCAGGTCGGGCCGCTCCAGGTCGGTGAGGACCATCAGCCCGTTGAGCCCGAGCGGTGCGGGCAGCACGTGCACGTCACGTTCGGTCAGCTCGAGCTCCCGCATCAGCAGGTCGCGGACCTCGGCGGACATCGCCGGTTCGACCTCGAGGCGCACCGCACGGCCGAAGCGGCGCCGGTTCAGCTCCGACTCGATGGCGAGCAGCAGGTCGTCGGCCTCCTCCTCCTCGACCTCGAAGTCGGCGTTGCGGGTGACGCGGAACGTGTGGTGGTCGAGCACGTCGACACCGGGGAACAGCCGGTCGAGGCGGGCGGCGACGAGCGACTCGAGGGTGACGAACCGGTGGTGGCCCGCCGGCGCGGGGACGGGCACCAGCCGGGGGAGCACCGGCGGGATCTTCACGCGGGCGAACCGCTCGTCGCCGTCGGCGTCCCGCAGCCGGACCGCCAGGTTGAGCGACAGGTTGGAGATGTAGGGGAACGGGTGGGCGGGGTCGACCGCGAGCGGCGTCAGCACGGGGAAGACGAGGTCGTCGAACACCCGGTCGAGGTGGGCGCGCTGCTCGGCGGTCGTCTCGCGGTCGTCGAGGATGGCCACCCCCTCGTCCTCGAGCTCCCGGAGCAGGACGCTGTGCACGAGCAGCGCCTGCCGCTGCGTCAGCTCGCGCACGAGCGTGTCGATGGCGTCGAGCTGGGTCGCCGGGTCGATGCCGTCGGCGTTGGTGCCGGTCACGTCCGCGTCGACCTGCTCGTGGAGGCCGGCGACACGCACCTGGAAGAACTCGTCGAGGTTCGACGTGAAGATCGCGACGAACTTGATGCGCTCGAGCAGCGGCAGCGTCGCGTCCTCGGCGACGGCGAGCACCCGCTCGTTGAACTGCAGCCACGACAGCTCGCGGTTCAGGTAGCGGGGCCCGTCCCCGCCGGACGTCGTCCCGCCGGACGTCGTCCCGCCCGCGACGTGCCCTGTGGTGTGCCCCGCGGTATGCCAGGGGAGGATGTCGAGCGTGTGGGGCCGCCGGTCCGGCGCCCCGGGCGGCACCGTGCCGGGCACGACGGGGGAGGTCGCGGGGGTCGGCGGGGCGTCCGCGTCGTCACCGCGCGGGACGGTGCGGGGCATGCGGGCACCCTCGGCGCGGGCACGCAGCCACGTCCAGCGCGCCGGGCGCCGTCCTCGGCGCTCCTGGCCCGTCGGGTCCACCGTCCCCTCCCTGTCGGTGACGGGCGGCACGGTACGACGGCTCGCTGAACGCAGGATGAACGGCGGCTGACGGGACGGGCCGGCCGCGCACCGCCGGTGCGCACCGCTATCATCCCCGCCGCGCTGCAGCGGACCGATCCGGACCGAGCCGAGGAGACGGGCATGACGTACACCATCGCCGAACCGTGCATCGACGTGAAGGACAAGGCCTGCGTCGAGGAGTGCCCGGTCGACTGCATCTACGAGGGTGACCGGATGCTCTACATCCACCCGACGGAGTGCATCGACTGCGGCGCCTGCGAGCCCGTCTGCCCCGTCGAGGCGATCTTCTACGAGGACGACGTGCCGGCCGAGTGGGCGGACTTCAAGCCGATCAACGTGCAGTACTTCGACGCCGAGCACGCCCACAACGGCTCGCCCGGTGGCGCGGCCGCCGTCGGTGCGTCCGGCGTCGACCACCCCAAGATCGCCGCCTGGGAGGCCTGAGCGCCACCCGCGACGTCGTGCAGGGCCCCGCTCCGGCGGGGCCCTCCGCTTTCGGGCGGCGCATGCGTCCGGCCGGTGCGCGTCGGTCGGTCGGCGACGGCGGGGCCCGTCAGCCGCCGGTGCGTCGCCGGCGTGCGCCCTTCGCGGCGGGCAGTCCGAACCGGCGGGCGAGGCGCAGCGCCGCGCCGAGCAGGGTCGCGTGCACCAGCCGGTCGCGGATGACCGCCGGGTCCGTGTCCTGCCGGTCCGTGTCCTGCGCGCCCGACCCGGCGGTGGCGTCGGACGTGGGGTCGGTGGGGGCGCCGGTCGGGGCCGGTCGCCGGGCGATGAGCCGCCAGCCGGCGTCGACGGCTCTCACCGCGGCGACGAGCACCGCCCCGCCGACGAGCGGGCGCACGTCCTTGGGCAGGCGGTCGAGCAGGCGCGGCGTCCGGCGGCTCATCCCTGCACCGCCGCCCGCAGCCCGTCGACGAGCGTGGTGACGTCGGCGTCGAGCCCGGCCAGGATCGCCTCGGCGTCCGCACCGCGGATCCGCCGCTTGTTGCCGGCGTAGGCGCCGGCCGGCAGGGCCGCGAGCTCCGCCAGCCGCTCCTCGGCGGCGGGGACCACCGCGTCGGGCGGTGCGAGCACGTCGGCCATGCCGACCTCGACGGCGCGCGCCGCGTCGAGCCGCGTGCCGGCGATCAGCAGCCGGTCGAGGTCGGTCGGGTGGAGGCGGGCCGCGGCGAGGGTGATGCCGAAGCGGGGGATCTCCATCCCGTTCGTCGTCTCGTTCAACCCCCACGCGCCGCCCTCGGCGGCGACCGCATGGTCGGCGCACAGCGCGAGCATCGTGCCGGCCGCGACCGCATGGCCGGTGGCGGCGACGACGACGGGCCGCGGGTGCGTCCACAGGGTGACGAGCAGGCGACCGCAGGCGCGCAGCAGCTCGCCGATGTCCTCGGGCGGGCTGGCGACCATCCAGCGCAGGTCCAGGCCGGCGCTGAACATGCCGTCGCGCCCGCGGAGCAGCACCGGCGCGTCAGGGTGGGTGCGCAGCAGCTCGTCCAGCGCGGTGCACACCTCGGGGCGCAGCACGTTCGGTCCGCCGTCGTCGAGGGCGACGTCGAGCACACCGTCCGTGCGCACGGTCGCGTGGACGGTGCCGTCCGTGCCGCCCATGTGCCCCTCCACCTTCGGTCCTGTCGGCGGGCAGGGTAGGGCGGGCGCGTTCAGATGAGCAGGCGGGCGGAGGGGCGCGGCGGGGCCGGTTCGAACCGTGACCAGGCGTCGGCCAGCCGTCCGACCGCCTCGACGAGGCGTGCCGGCTCGTCGACGTACGCCATGCGGATCGCGCGACGGTTGCCGTCGTCGACCGACAGCGCGGGCCCGGGCACGACGGCGACGCCGTGCTCGAGCGCGAGCTCGGCGAACTCCTCGGCGTTGCCCGACGGCAGGTGCACCCACAGCGACAGCCCGCCGGAGGGGACGGGGACCTCCCAGTCGGGCAGGCGGTCGCGCAGCGCCGCGACCAGCGCGTCACGGCGGGGCCGCAGCTCCTCGGCCCGCTCGGCACGGATGGCGTCGACCTGCTCGAGCAGGCGGACGGCCAGCAGCTGGTCGAGCAGCGGCGAACCGAGGTCGGCGACGGTCTTGGTGGCGAGGGTGCGCATCACCCAGTCGGACGGGGCGGCGATCCAGCCGATGCGCAGCCCGGCCCAGCACAGCTTCGCCGTCGAGCCGATGGTGAGCACCGTGCCGTCGGGCGCGAGCGACGCGATCGACGCGGGGAGGCCGTCCCCGTCGAGGTCGAGGTCGGCCATCGACTGGTCCTCGATGACGATGATGCCGGTGCGTTCGGCGACGCGGGCGATCGTCTCCCGGCGGGCGAGCGGCAGGACCGCGCCGGTCGGGTTGTGGAAGTCGGGCGCGACGTACAGCAGGCGGGCGCCGCTGCGCAGCACGAGGTCCTCGAGCAGGTCGGTGCGCACGCCCTGGTCGTCGAGGGGGAGCGGCACGGCGCGGGCGCCGAAGCGGCGCAGCACGTCGAGGGCGCCGGGGAACGTGGGCGACTCGACGATGACGCTGTCGCCGGGCTGCACGGTCTGGCGGGCGATCAGGGAGATCGCCTGGTGGGCGCCGGTGGTGATGACGACACGGTCGGGGGTGGTGCTCAGGCCGCGGCCTGCGAGGTGGGCGGCGACCGCCGCGCGCAGCTCGGGCAGGCCGTGGGGGAGGTAGCCGTGGTGGGCGAGCAGCGCGTCGAGCTCGGGGCCGTGCGGCTCGTCGATGGCGCGGCGCACGGCCCGTGTCGCCGGCAGCGCCGCGACGGACAGGTCGATGGTGTCGGGCGGCAGGGCGCCGGGGCCGGTGGCGGGTCGGCCGCGCTGCCCGTCGGCGGCGAGGAACAGCCGGCCCGTCGCGACCGCGTCGACACGCTCCGGGCTCGGGTCGGGCCGGCGCACCCAGGTGCCCGACCCGCGGCGGCTGTCGAGCCAGCCGTCCCGCTTGAGCCGTTCGTAGGCGGCGACGACGGTGGAGCGGCTGACGGCGAGGGAGCGGGCGAGCGACCGTTCGGCCGGCAGGACGGTGCCCAGGGCCACGTCCCCGCGGTCGATGAGCCGCTTCAGCCCGTCCGCGATCCGCAGGTAGAGCGGCCCGTCGTCGTCGCCGGACACCTCCGCGACGAGCAGGCCCGCCAGCCTCGGACCACTCTCACGAATTGGCTGGTCCAATGTCTATCCACTCCCTGCCCTGCTGCGGTTGCAGGACGGCGTCGGAAGGGTACTCTGCGCATATCGCTCAGGTGGACTTCGAACGGACCGGTCCAATCGGCCCCGACGGAGACCTGGACGATCGCCGCGGCGGGTGCTCTCCCCCCGAGCCGAGCCGCGACGACAACTGAACCGCACGCGCTCAACGACCCTCTCCCAGGTCGAGCGCGGCGGCGCTCGGGAAGGATCGGCGTTCTCCCCCCTGAGGGCGGCTCTCCCACCGCCCCGCGTGACCCCCCCGTCACGCGCTGCCGAAGCCCCCGAGCCCAGACGACGTCCCCCCGGTGCCTGCACCGGGGGGACGCGTCGTCCGGGGGGCCGCGGGGGGAGGGACGTCAGGGGACGGCGGCGCGAGCCGGCGGCGTCCCCCTCAGCCGGCGTGGCGGCCGAGCAGGACCTCCCGCATCGTCAGCGCCCGCCGCGCCGCCAGCGCGACGTACAGCAGCAGGCCGCCGCTGCCCGTCACCGCGGTCACGACGAGCCACCCCAGGGCCGGGACGACCCGCCGCTCGCGCCACGCGATCCACGCCCAGCCGGCGACCAGTGCGAGCCCCAGGTCGACGAACGTGACCCGGCCCCACACGAGCCCACCGATCTCCGCCCCCTCGGCCGCGAGCTCCGCGCCGGTGCCCAGCGCCACGACGATCGTCGCGAACATCGCCAGCGCACCGAGCGTCGCCGCGACCCGCAGCACCCGCACGGCCGGCTCCGGCCCGTCCGGGGCGCTCATGGCTCCACCGGGGGGATGACGCCCGGCGGCAGCTGGTCGCGCCCGGCGAGCGGCGACAGCTCGAACTCCTCGCGCCCGATGCGCAGCGGTTCGATCGGCGTGCCACCGTCGAGGTGGTCGCGCACGAGCGCCTCGAC
>CAJXTG010000013.1 GCA_913060655.1 uncultured Nitriliruptoraceae bacterium
GCGAGGCCCACCCCGGAGGGTGGGCCTCGCCCGGTGCGACGACGGTCAGACGGTCACAGGAACACGGGTGCGAACACGAGCGCGACGATCGTCATGACCTTGATGAGGATGTTCATCGCGGGGCCGGAGGTGTCCTTGAACGGGTCCCCGACGGTGTCGCCGACGACCGCGGCCTTGTGGGCCTCGGAGCCCTTCCCACCGTGGTTGCCCGCCTCGATGTACTTCTTCGCGTTGTCCCACGCACCCCCCGAGTTCGCCATGAAGATGGCGACGAGGAAGCCGGTGACGAGCGAACCGCCGAGCAGACCACCGAGCGCCTCGGCCGAGTAGAACCCGACGACGAGCGGCACGACGACGGCGAGCGAACCCGGCAGGATCATCTCGCGCAGCGACGCCCGCGTCGAGATGTCCACGCACTTCGCGTACTCGGCCTTGACGCCCTCGCGGCCCTCCCGCAGGCCCGGGATGTCCGCGAACTGGCGGCGGACCTCGATGATCATGTCGTTCGCGGCCCGGCCGACGGACTTCATCGTCAGCGCGGCGAACGCGAACGTGAGCATCGCCCCGATGAACAGGCCGATGATGACCTCGACCTCGGTGAGGTCGATGCCGCCGACGTCGATCCCGACCGCGGCCGTGTAGGCGCGGAACAGCGCCAGCGCGGTGAGCGCGGCCGAGCCGATCGCGAAGCCCTTCGCGACCGCCGCGGTCGTGTTCCCCAGCGAGTCGAGCGAGTCGGTGACCTCGCGGACCTCCGGCGGCAGGTGGGACATCTCGGCGATCCCGCCGGCGTTGTCCGAGATCGGCCCGTAGGCGTCGACGGCGACGACCGCGCCGGTCGTCGCGAGCATGCCGATCGCGGCGAGCGCGGCCGCGTACAGCGCCCCCTCGACCTCGAAGGGGCTGCCGGCGAACGCCAGCAGCCCGAACCAGTAGGAGCCGCCGATGGCCGCGCCGATGAGGGCGACCGAGGCGAACGTGGAGATCATGCCCTCGGCGACCCCGGCGATGATGACGGTGGCGGGGCCGGTCTCGGCCTGCTTCGCGAGCTTCTTCACGGGGCTGTAGTGGTCCGACGTGTAGTACTCGGAGGCGAAGCCGATGAGGTACCCGGCGGCGAGCCCGAGCACGATCGGCATGCCGAGCCAGATCGGGTTGGCGACCTCGGCGACGTCCCCGAACAGCCACATCGCGGAGGCGACCCCCGCGACGGCGGTGACGACCATGGCGACGTTGGTGCCGAAGTGCAGCTGGCTGGAGAGGGACTTCCCGGGCCGGCCACGGACGAGGAACGAGCCGAGGATCGACGCGAACATGCCCAGCGCCCCGACGAGCAGGGGGTAGAGGAACGTCGTCTCCTGCAGGGCGGAGAAGTCGGACGCGACCACCTTCGACGCGGCGTCGACGCCACCGAACAGCAGGGCCGCGAGCACCATCGGTGCGACGATCGACCCGGCGTACGACTCGAACAGGTCGGCCCCCATGCCGGCCACGTCGCCGACGTTGTCGCCGACGTTGTCCGCGATCGTCGCGGGGTTGCGCGGGTCGTCCTCGGGGATGCCCGCCTCGACCTTGCCGACGAGGTCCGCGCCGACGTCGGCGGCCTTCGTGTAGATGCCGCCGCCGATGCGGGCGAACAGGGCGATGGAGGACCCTCCGAGGCCGAAGGTGGCGACGACCTGGAACGCGTCGTCGACGCGGAGGACCTGGACGAAGAGCAGGTAGGCGAGCGCGATGCCGAGCAGGCCGAGGCCGGCGACGGTGAAGCCCATCACGGCCCCGCCGCGGTAGGCGAGCGGGAGCGCCTTGTCGGCGCCCTCGCGGGCGGCCTGGGCGGTGCGGACGTTCGCGGCGGTGGCGATGCGCATGCCGACGAACCCGGCGATGGCGCTGAACACGGCGCCGAGGACGAGGCTGAGCGAGCCCCAGGGGCGCAGCGTCGGCAGCACCGCGTAGACGACGCCGGCGAGGACGACGACGAACACCGCGATCGCCCGGTACTCGCGCCGGAGGAAGGCCATCGCGCCGTCACGGATCGCACCGGCGATCTCCTGCATGACGGCACTGCCGGGGTCCGCGGCGGTGACGAGGCGTGCGTAGGAGGCGGCGAGCGCCAGGCTGGCGACCGCGGCGACGACCGCGAGCAGCGGGATCATCTCGAGCATGGGGGCCGGTCCTTTCGGGGGCGGATCCGGAGCGGGGTCCGGAGCGTCAGGTCCCGGGCGTGCGGGACGGACGGCGTCGAGGGGGGCCGCGTGGGGCCGGTCGGGTGCGCTCGGGCACGCCGGACGCCTGGGAGGCGCCTCACGGGGCGCGCGGAGCCTAGCGCCTCCCGACCCCCGCTCCGCGTGCGCTCAGCGCACGTCCTGAGGGGCGTGGTTCCACAGCCGGCGACGGTCGACGTCCGCCGCCGGCCCGAACGCGGGGTCCCCCGTAGGGGGACCCCGAGCGGCGCGGGGGCGCGCTCCGGGGTCGTGCGCCACCGCGCGGGGTCGGACCGACGGCCGGACGGGGGGTTTGACACGGCCGCCCCGGCCCGTTCACCTTCCGCCGCCGTGCGGCCCTCCGCACCCCTGGCCCCTCGAGCCGACCCTCGAGGGCCGGAGCAGCCACCTGTGAGCAACGACCTCGTCATCGTCGAGTCCCCGGCGAAGGCCCGGACGATCGAGCGCTACCTCGGTCCCGGCTACACGGTGCTCGCCTCCTACGGGCACGTCCGCGACCTGCCGCGCTCGAACTTCGCCATCGAGCTCGACGAGGAGGGGGGCGGCTGCAGCCTCGTCTACGAGGTCCCGGAGCGGTCCGCGAAGCACGTCGCCGCCCTGCGCAAGGCCGCCCGGTCCGCCGACACCGTCTGGCTCGCCCCCGACCTCGACCGGGAGGGCGAGGCGATCGCCTGGCATCTCGCGCAGGTCCTCGACCTCGACGTCGCCACCACCAACCGGGTCACCTTCGACGAGATCACCGAGTCGGCGATCCGTGACGCGTTCGCCGCCCCCCGCCACCTCGACCTCGCGCTCGTCGAGGCGCAGCAGGCGCGGCGCGCCGTCGACCGCATCGTCGGGTACCGGCTCTCGCCGGTGCTGTGGCGCACGGTCGCGTCCGGCATCTCCGCCGGACGGGTCCAGTCCGTCGCCCTCCGCATGATCGTCGACCGCGAGGACGAGATCCGCGCGTTCGTCCCCGAGACCTACTTCGACCTCGCCGGCCTGTTCGGCCGCACCGCCGGCGAGCGCGACGTCCGCGCCCGGATGGTGCGCGTCGACGGGCTGCGCCTCGCCACCCCCAAGGACCTCGAGGGCAAGGACGACGCGGCCCGCGCGCAGCTGCGGGTCGTGCGCACCCAGGAGGAGGCCGACGCGCTCGTCGCGCGCGCCGAGCGGCTCGACTACGCCGTCACCGAGGTCCGCCGGACCCAGCAGCAGCGCAACCCGAAGCCCCCGTTCAAGACGTCCACCCTGCAGGGTGAGGCGTCGCGCATCGGCTTCAGCGCCCGGCAGACGATGGCCGTCGCCCAGCAGCTGTACGAGGGGATCGCGCTCGGCGGGGGCGAGCAGGTCGGCCTCATCACCTACATGCGGACGGACTCGCTCAACCTCTCCGACCAGGCGCTGACCGAGATCGGCGGGCTGGTGCGCTCCACCTACGGCGACCGGTACGCGCTCGACACGCCCCGCCGGGCGACGAACGCGACGAAGGGGGCGCAGGAGGCCCACGAGGCCATCCGCCCGACGTCGGTGCTGCGCACGCCCGCGTCGGTGCGCCCGCACCTGACGGGCGAGCAGGCGCGCCTGTACGAGCTCATCTGGTCGCGCACCGTCGCCACGCAGATGGCGCCGGCCGTGTTCGACCGCGTCGCCGCCGACGTGACCGGCTCCGACGCGGACGGCGACGTCGTGTTCCGCGTGACCGGACAGGTCGAACGCTTCGACGGGTTCCTGCGCGCCTACCGGATGGAGCGCGACGAGGACGACGCCGTCGAGGACGAGGCGGGGGACGGGCTGCCCGACCTCGAGGAGGGCCAGACGCTCGTCCTCGCCGACGTCGAGACGGAGTCGCACGAGACGTCCCCACCGCCCCGCTACAGCGAACGCACCCTCGTCGAGGCCCTCGAGGAGCATGGCATCGGCCGCCCGTCGACCTACGCGGCGATCATCTCGACGCTCGAGCAGCGCGCCTACGTCACCAAGGAGTCCCGACGTTTCTTCCCGACGCCGCTCGGCGAGGTCGTCGTCGCCTTCCTGCTGCGCCACTTCCCCGAGATCGTCGACCTCGAGTTCACCGCCCGGATGGAGGGGACGCTCGACGAGATCGCGGCCGGCGACGCCCCGTGGTGCGGCACCGTCACGTCGTTCCTCGACGAGGTCGACACGTGGGTGAGCGAGCGCAAGCCGGAACGGCCCCGCCTGCCGCTGCGCAACGACACGCCCTGCCCCGACTGCGGCGCCCCGATGGAACGCGTGTTCTCCGGCAAGGCCCGTGACTGGTTCGCCTCCTGCAGCCGCTGGCCCGACTGCGAGGGCACCCTGCCCCTCGAGCCGGACGGCACCGTCGGCGAGCGCCTCGACGTCGAGCCGGACGAGCAGGTCCCGTGCCCCGAGTGCGGCAAGCCCATGCAGCTGCGCGACGGCCGCTACGGCCGGTTCTACAGCTGCGTCGACTACCCGACGTGCAAGGGGGTGCGCAACCTGCAGCGGCGTGCGGTCTTCATGACCGCGGAGGGCGACGTCCGCCCGTTCCGGTCGGTGACCGACCCGCGCCACTACATGGAGCTGCGCACCTCCCGCTACGGCAAGCCGTTCCTCGGGACCACCGGCTACCCGGAGGACGTGTTCTCCGTGTGGTCGCTGCCGCTCGCGACGCCCTGCCCGGAGTGCGGCGCACCGCTGCGCCAGCCGCCCCGCAACCGCAAGGTCCCGACCGCGATCTGCGCGAACCCGACCGTCAACCACGTGTTCGAGCTGCCCACCTTCGACGTCCCGACCGTCGCGACGCAGACCGTCGTCGACGGCGTCCCCGCCTACGACCCCGAGCTCGGCGGCGAGGCGCTCGCGATGGACGACGTGCCCGGACCGATCCCGATGACGTACGTCGGCTCGCAGGACCCGCCGCCGCCACGCGGCAAGAAGGCGACGACCGCGCGTGCCGACGCCGGGGCCGCGAAGAAGGCGACGAAGAAGGCCACGAAGAAGACCGCGAAGAAGACCGCGAAGAAGGCGACGAAGAAGGCCGCCACGAAGACCGCGAAGAAGGCGACGAAGAAGGCGACGGCTCCGGCGCCCCGAGGGGCCTGACCGCGCCACCGCTAGGGTTCGGCCATGGGTCGTGACGGCGCACCAACCCCCGTGATCCCCGTGCAGCTGCCGGCGGAACCCGCCGTCGCCGCGCGGGGGCTGCTCGCCTCGCGCCCGTTCCGCCGCATGGCGCTCGCGACCGGGGCGGCGTCGCTCGGCGACTGGATCGGGTTCCTCGCGATCATCGCGCTGACGGCCGACATCATGGGGCCGACCCGCGCGGCCGCGTTCGCCGTGTCCGGCGTGATGGCCGCCCGGGTCGTCCCCAGCCTGCTGCTCGCGCCCGTCGCCGGCGTGTTCGTCGACCGGTGGGACCGCAAGCGGGTCCTCATCGTCACCCATGTGGGACGCGGGATCATCATGGCGCTGATCCCGTTCACCCAGGAGCTGCTCACCCTCATCCTCGCGACGCTCCTCATCGAGATCCTGTCGTCGCTGTTCGCCCCGGCGAAGGACGCCGTGTTCCCCACGCTCGTGCGACGCGACCAGCTGCTCGTCGCGAACCAGATCAACCTCGTGCTGACCTACGGGATGCTCCCCGTCGCCGGCGTGCTCTACGCCGTCCTCGTCGAGCTCGCCGCGACCGTCGCGCCCGTCGGCAGCGTCGTCGCCGGACGTCCCATCGCCGTACCCATCTGGTTCAACGCGGTCACGTTCCTGCTCGCGGCCGCCGCCATCCGGACCATCACCATCCGGCGCGCACCGACGTCCCCCCGCGGCACGCCCGTGCGCATCAGCGCGCAGTTCACCGAGGGCATCCGCTTCGTCGCCGGCCATCCGATCATCCGGATCTTCATCGTCGGCGTCATGCTCGTCGCCGTCACCGCCGGTGTGGTGATCACCACCGGGGAGTTCTTCGCCGACCTGCTCAACGCCGGGCCGAGCGGGTTCGGGATCCTCGTCGCCACCGTCGGCGTCGGCATGGTCGTCGGACTGACCGTCTCCGCACCCCTGTCGCGGCACCTGCGGCCCGACTGGCTGTTCGCCCCCGGCATCGTCGCCGCCGGCTCCGGACTCGTCCTCACCGCGGTGTCGTCCGACCTCGGTGCGGCCCTCGCCCCCGCAGCGCTGATGGGCGGCGGCGCCGGGCTCGTGTTCATCGTCGGCTACACCGTCCTGCAGGAACGGGCCGACGACCGCATCCGAGGCCGCACCTTCGGGGCCTTCAACGCCGGGGTGCGCGTGTCCATCTTCCTCGCGACGATCGGCGTCCCGTTCACGATCGGGCTCATCGGCCGCGAGCGGCGCGTCACGACCGTGGTCGACGGGGTCACCACCTCGGCCTACCCGTACGTGTTCGGCGGCATCCGGATCTCGCTGGTCGCGGCCGGGGTGCTCGCGATCCTCGGCGGGCTCGCCCTGCAGGTCGTGCTCGCCCGTGCGCTCCGGCGGGAGGGCCGACGGACGGTCGCCGGCGGCGCCCCCTCCGTCACCGGGGTCGGTCCCGGCGGGCTCGCCCGACGCGGCCTGTTCGTCGCCTTCGAGGGCGGCGACGGGTCCGGGAAGTCCACCCAGCTCGGACTGCTCCGCGACCACCTCGAGGGGCTCGGCGTGCCCGTCCTCGTCACCCGCGAGCCCGGCGGCACCGCGATCGGCGAGCGGATCCGGGCGATCCTCCTCGATCCGGAGAGCGCCGCGCTCAGCGACCGGGCCGAGGCGCTGCTGTACGCCGCCGCCCGCGCCCAGCACGTCGCCGAGGTCATCGAGCCGGCGCTCGAGCAGGGGACCGTCGTCCTGTGCGACCGGTTCATCGACTCGTCGATCGTCTACCAGGGCGCCGGCCGTGACCTCGGCGAGGACCGCGTCGAGGAGCTGAACCTGTGGGCGACCGGGCAGGTCGTCGCCGACCTCATCGTCCTCCTCGACGTCGAGGTGGAGGAGGGGCTGCGCCGGGCGGGCGCCGGCGGCGCGCACGACCGGCTGGAGGCCGCCGGGGAGCCGTTCCACTCGCTCGTCCGGACCGCCTACCGCCGTCGGGCCGACGCGGAGCCGCACCGGTGGCTGCTCCTCGACGGTCGTGAACCCGTCGACGTGCTGCACGCCCGCATCCGCGACGACGTCCTCCAGGCGCTCGCCCCCTACCGGACCGGCGCGTGAGCGGCGTCCTCCCCCTGCCGGCGGAGGGGCTGTGGGCCGACGCCGGGCTCGGCGGGGCGCGCGCCGCGGCGAGCGCGCTGCACGACGCCGTCGCCGCCGACCGTCTCTCCCACGCGTGGCTGCTCGTCGGGCCGGACGGGGTCGGCCAGCGCGAGCTCGCCGTCGCCCTCGCCGCCCACGCGAACTGTGCGGTCGACGACCCGGCCGGGCGCCCGTGCGGCGGCTGCGACGCGTGCGTGCGCACGCGCCGGGAGGTCCACCCGGCGCTCGTCACGTTCGAGCCCGACGGCGCCGCGCACCGGGTCGAGGACGTCCGCGGGTCGTGGACGGAGGCGGCGATGCGCACCACCCCTGAGGCGCGGCGCAAGGTCCTGCGCGTCGTCGCCGCCGACCGCATGAACGTCGCCGCGCAGAACGCGTTCCTCAAGCTGCTCGAGGAGCCGCCGGCGTCGGTCGTGTGGTTGCTCGAGGCGGAGGACCCCGGTCGCCTGCTCGAGACGATCCTGTCCCGCTGCCGACGTGCGGACCTCCCGCCGTGGCGGGCCGACGACGTGCGCACCTGGCTGCGCGCGACCCTCGGTGGGGACGCCGCTGCCGGCCCGGACGACGCGGCCCTGATCGAGGCGGCGGTGAGTGCGGCGCGCGGTTCCGGGGAGTGGTTGCGCGGGCTCCGGCGCGACCTCGCCGGCGCCGGCCCGCGTGAGGCCCGCGAGGTGCTCGCCGCGGTGCGGACGCTGCGACAGGCGCACCTCGACCTCGTCGACGTGCTCGCCCGCGAGGGGCCGGGTGCGGTCGTGCCGACGGCGAAGCGGCTCGTCGCCGGTGCGAAGGCCCGGCGGGAGGCGCTCGCGCAGCGCCACGCCGAGGAGCTCGCCGCCCTCGAGGAGGCGTACGGCGTGGAGGGCAACCGCGGCTGGCCGCCCGGGGTGAAGGCCCGGATCGAGAAGCGCTTCGAACGCATCGCCCGCGCCGAGGAGCAGCGGACGCTGCGGCTCGCCCTCGACGACCTCGCCGGCCATCTGCGGGACCTCCTCGCGGTCGCTGCGGGGGCCGGGCCGGACGCGCTCCTCTCGCCGGACACGGTCGACGCGCTGCGCCGCGACGCGGGACGGCTGCACCGTGCCGACGTGCTCGCCGCGCTCGAGGGGGTCGCGACGTGCCGCGAGGCGCTCGAGCGCAACGGGGCCGCCGAGCTGCAGCTCGAACGGCTGCTGCTCGGGCTGGCGACGTCCCTCTACGTGCGCAGCGCCGCCTGACGCGGCTCGACCCGGACGGGCACCGGACCACGGGCGCGGTAGGTCGCGCGGGGCTGTGCCCGGGGGAGCGGGCGCCGGCCGGTCGGCACCAGCCGGAACCGGCGAGCAACCGCCAGCAGGATGATGCGGCCCTCGAGCAGTGCGAACTGGTCGCCGAGACAGCGGCGCGTCCCGGCACCGAAGGGGACGTACGCCCCCCGCGGAAGCCCCCGCTCGAACCCCTCCACCCAGCGGTCCGGACGGAAACGGTCGGGGTCGGCGAAGATCGCCGGGTCACGATGCGTCACGTACTGGCTGACGATGACGTGCGCACCGGCGGGCAGACCGACCCCTTGGACGTCGACGTCCCGCAACGCCCGCCGCGGGGCGACCCACACCGGCGGGGCGAGGCGGAGCGTCTCGTTGAGGACCGCGCTCGCCACAGGGGTCGCGAGCAGCTCCTCGACGGTCGGGGGTCGCCCCTCCATGAGCCACGCCTGCGCGTCCGCCTCGCGTTCGAGGTCGAGGCGGACCTCCGGGTCGGTCGCCAAGTAGCTGAACGCCCACGTCAGCGTGTTCGCGGTCGTCTCGTGGCCGCTGAGGATCAGCGTGAGCGCCTCGTCGCGGACCTCGTCGTCGCTGAAGGAGGAGCCGTCCTCGTCGCGAAGTGCGAGCAGGAGCCCGAGCAGATCCTCCTCCTTGCGCGCGGTCGCCACGTCGCCGGCCGTCACTCCCTGTGCGCGCCGCTCCCGGACGAGGCGTTCTGCGATCGCTGCGAGCTCGTCGGACGCGCGGGCGAACGCGCGGAACCACGGGAGGGACGAGTGGTCGAACCGATCGAGGCCGGGCAGCATCGTCCGCTCGATCCGGTCGATGGCGACGTCCATCGCCGCCCCGATACGCGCCGCGTCGTGCGCCGCGCCGGTCCCGAACAGCGTCCGAGCGACGATCTCCAGCGTGAGTCGCATCATCGTCGGCGCGAGGGGGAGCACCGTCCCCGGCGTCCAACGGTCGAGCTCCTCCGCCGTCAGCGTCGCCATCAGGGCCGCGTAGTCATCGAGGCGCGAGTGGTGGAACGGCGCCTGCATCATCCGCCGATGTCGGAGGTGGACCGGTTCCTCGTTGGTGAGCAGGCCCTCGCCGAGCACCTTCCGCATCCGCGCGAAGCCCACGCCCTTGACGAAGTCGTGCTGCTTCGCGACGAGGACGTCGTGCACCATCGCCGGGGCGAACAGTGCGACGAAGAGCTCTCCGCGGAGCTCGAACGCGCTCGCCGCGCCGTGCCGCCGACGCAGGTCCATCAGGAAGCGCGGGGTGTCGCGGACGAAACGGAGGGTCGTGCGGCCCGGGACGACGGACCGAGGGCCGGCCGGGAGGGCGGCGGCCGGGGTGGGTCGGACGGCCGGGCGGACCGCCGGTGGCACGTCGGCGTACTCCGCCGGCCGCGGCGCGGTGAACGGGCGTCCCATGGCGTTCGGCTCCCGGTGCCGCCCCCCGACGGCAGGAGGGCAGCCTACGACCTCCGGTAGGCTTCGGCACTTCCGCTGGAGTAGCTCAGTCGGTAGAGCAGCCGCCTCGTAAGCGGCAGGTCAGGGGTTCAAGTCCCCTCTCCAGCTCCACCTCCCCGTCCAGGACGAACGGTCCCGCCCGTGGTCGACCTCGACGACGCGAACACGATCCGCGCCGGCGTGTTCGGCGTCCAGGACGGGATCGTGAGCACCTTCGGCCTCGTCATGGGCGTCGCCGGGGCGCAGGTCAGCCCCGAGGCGATCCTCATCGCGGGCCTGGCCGGCGCGTTCTCCGGCGCCGTGTCGATGGGTGCGGGCGAGTACGTGAGCGTGCGCGTCCAGCACGAGCTGATCGCGGCCCGCGGGGTCACCGACGGCGCGAACGTCCACCCGACCCGGGCGGCGGCCGCGAACGCCGGCCTGTTCGTGCTCGGTGCGGCGTTCCCCCTGGCACCGTTCCTCGCGCTGGAGGGGCTGGCGGCGGTCGTGGTGAGCGCACTGCTCAGCGCCGGGTCGCTGTTCGCCACCGGGGCGCTGCTGACCCGGCTGACCCGCCGACCCCCCTGGGCCTCCGGCCTGCGGATGCTGCTCATCGGCGGCGGCGCGGGAGTGCTCGGCTACCTCGTCGGCTCGCTGCTGGGCGTCGCGGTCGGCTGACC
Organism: uncultured Nitriliruptoraceae bacterium; assembly: GCA_913060655.1. Lineage (GTDB taxonomy): Bacteria > Actinomycetota > Nitriliruptoria > Nitriliruptorales > Nitriliruptoraceae > CSBr16-57R1. The sequence continues at coordinate 10,794 of CAJXTG010000013.1, forward strand.
GAACCCGGCGGGCCCGCGGACGGCCGGCGGAGGGCCTCCGGAGGGTCTCGCGGACGGCCTGCGGAGGGCCGGTGGGCGGCCCGCAGGGCCCGGTCGGCGCAGGGACCTCCGTCCAGCGGCGCAGGCTCCGAAGGTCCCGACGACCGGTGTCCTGCGGCAGGCCCCTGCGCCCCCTCGGGCGACGACACTTCCTGGCGAGCGGTCGGACACCGGCCGCAGCAGGACCCGAGCACCCGAGGCCCATGAGGGCAACAGGAGACAGATCCATGAGCACGCTCACCACCGAGGGGACGGCGACCGCGACCGGCGCCGCGTCCCGCAACCGGCAGTTCGCAGTGGTCGCACTCGTCGCCATCGTCGTCGGGATCGGTTCGGTCCTCGGTGGGATCGGTGGCATGGCCTACACCTGGCAGAACGCCGCGAAGGAGAACATCACCACGCCGGACGACGCACCCATCGCGGGCGTGTCCGTCGACGGCCCGCTGTCGCTGTGGTCGCAGGCCGCCATCATCGAGGAGCACCAGCTGAACCGCACCGAGGGCCTCCGCTACGCGGAGATGCCGCGGATGATCCCGCAGCTCGACGAGGCCGGCGAGCCGGTCATCGGTGAGGACGGGGAGCCCGTGATGGTCCCCAACGCGACCCGCGCGAGCTGGATCGACGCGACCTCGCTGATCAGCGTCCTCAACCTCGGCCTGATGGCCTACGCACTGAGCCTGTTCGCGATCGTCATGGGTGCGACGGTCGCGGGCCTGGGATGGGTGGTCCTCCGGCTGAGCCGGAACCCGGCGCTCGCCTGAGCGTCAGGGCGGCTCGCCCCGCCCATCCGACGCCGAGGGGCCGGACGCGCGCGAGCGCGACCGGCCCCTCTGGTGTGTGCGGTCAGGCGCCGTCGGGCACGACGTTGCCGCCCTCGTGCAGGGCGGGGATCGTGCCGAGCTTGCCGGCGTTGAAGTCGTCGAACGCCTGCTGCAGCTCCGCCCGGGTGTTCATCACGAACGGGCCGTACCACGCGACGGGCTCGCGGATCGGCAGGCCGCCGAGCACGAGCACGTCCATCTTCGGGGCGCGCGTCTCCTGGGAGGCGAGGGCGGCGAGGTCGATGGTCTGGCCCGGGCCGAACACGGCCAGCTGGCCCATCTCGATCGGACGCCGCTCGGCGCCGACCGTCCCGCGGCCGGCCAGCACGTACGCCAGGGCGTTGAAGTCGTGGCGCCACGGCAGCGACACCTGCGCGTCCGGCTCGAGGGTGGCGTGCAGCAGCGTGATCGGGGTGTGCGTGGACCCCGGACCGGTGACGCCGGCGAGGTCACCGGCGATCAGCCGGAGGATCGCCCCGCCGTCGTGCGAGCTGAGCAGCTGCGTGTCCCGCGCTCCGAGGTCCTGGTAACGCGGCTCGGACCACTTCTTCGCGGCCGGCAGGTTCACCCACAGCTGGAAGCCGTGGAACAGGCCGCCCTTCATGACGACCTCCTCCGGCGGGGCCTCGATGTGCAGCAGCCCCGACCCGGCGGTCATCCACTGGGTGTCCCCGTCGGTGATGAGGCCGCCGCCGCCGTGCGTGTCGGCGTGTCGCAGCGTCCCGTCGAGCATGTAGGTGACGGTCTCGAAGCCGCGGTGCGGATGCCACGGCGTGCCCTTCGGCTCGCCCGGGGCGTACTCCACCTCGCCCATCTGGTCGAGGTGGATGAACGGGTCGAGGTCGGCGAGGTCGACGCCGTGGAACGCACGGCGGACGGGGAAGCCCTCACCCTCGAAGCCGCGGGGCGCGGTGGTGATGGACCGCACGGCGCGCGGCCGGGAGAACGCGGCCTCGGGGCGCGGGACACGGGGGAGGGTCAGCAGGTCATCGACGGTCACGGCGGGCATGGGGGCTCCTCGGGTCGGAGCCCCAGCGTACCGGAGATAGTTGCAGGCGCAAGGAGACCGGGGCCATCCCGCCGCACGGCCCTGCGGTCAGACCCCCGCGGGCTCCGCGACACGGCCCGGCACGTCGCCCGGCAGGCAGAAGTCGTCGATGAGGACCACCTCGAACCCGCTGCGCACCAGGAACGACGCCGCGATCGTCGCCCGCGCCCCGGTGGCGCAGTAGACCCAGACCGGCCGGCCCCGCGGGACCTCCCCGATGCGCTCCGGCAGCTCGTGGAACGGGACGTGCACCGCGGCGTGGTGGTGGCCGCTCTCGAACTCCCACGTGTCGCGGACGTCGAGGATGGTGCGGGCGTCGTCGTCGACGAGGCTGAGCCCGTCGAAGCTCACGATCTCGATGGACCGCTCGAGCTCGTGGCCGGCGAACGTCCCCGACTGCGCGATGAGCCGGCCCTGGAGCCGGTCGTAGCCGATCCGGGCGAGCATGCGCTGCGCCTCGGCGAGCACCGTCGCGTCGTCGCCGACGAGCACGAGGTGCTCCTCGAACGGGACCATCCAGCCGAGGTAGTTCGGCAGGTCGTTGCGCAGCTCGGCGTTGATCGCCCCGGCGAGGAACGACGCGTTGAAGTCGCGCCGGTTGCGCAGGTCGATGACCCATGCGCCCTCGCGCAGCAGCGCGGCGACCCGCTCGAGGTCGAAGTCCTCCGGTGGGGTGTCGTCGAACGCCGCCGGGCCGAGCACGTTCGCGGGCGCCATGTGGCGGTAGTAGGTGGGGTAGGGGGTGAGCCCGCCGATGAGCTCGGTGAGGAAGTCCTCCTCCGACTTCACGAGCGCCGGGTTGTCGCCCCGCTCCGCGCCGACCGTCGAGGACTGCTTCGTCGCCTGCGTCGCCGAGCAGTGACTGCCGAAGCCGTGGGTCGGGTGCACGCCGGCGGTGTCGTCGACCTCGTCGGCGATCCGGCGCACCGAGTGGTACTGGCTGCGCGACAGCTCCATCGTCAGCTCCGGACCGATCAGGTCGGTCCGTCCGACGGTGCCGAACAGCATCGACCCGCCGGTGAACACGCCGACGGCACGGTCGTCGGCGTCCAGCAGGACGTAGGACAGGTGCGTGGGCGTGTGGCCGGGCGTGAGGAGGGCCCGCACCCGCATCGTGCCGCTCGTGAGGACGTCGCCGTCGGCCAGCCCGTGGCGGTCGAAGCGCACGTCGTCGTCCGCGTTCAGGCAGTAGGCGGCGTCGACCATGGACGCGAGCGCGTGCCCGCCGGTCACGTAGTCGTTGTGGACGTGGGTCTCGACGACGTGGGTGACGTCGAGGCCGTGCTCGTGCAGGACGTCGAGGACCCGGTCGATGTCGCGCTGCGGGTCGATGACGACCGCGCTCGACCCGTCATGGGCCACGTAGCTGCGGTCACCGAGCGACGGCGTCTCGATGGTCACGATCTCGATGCTGCCCATGCGCGTCCCCCTCGTTCGCGGGTCCGGGGCCCGCCGGCCCCGGACCGTCCGGTGCCTCAGGCCTTCTCGATCAGGAACGTGAAGCGGTCGCCGCCGTCGTTCTGCTCGACGAGCCGGTTCCCGGTCGACTGCGCCCAGGCGGGGATGTCCTGGAGCGAGCCACGGTCGGTCGAGATGACCTCGAGGACCTCGCCGGAGGCGAGCTGGTCGATGGCCTGGCGGGTGCGGACGACGGGCATCGGGCAGGCGAGGCCGCTGGCGTCCAGGGTCTGGGTGACGTCGGGCATGGGTGCTCCTCCTGTGGTCGTGGTGCGTGGTCGTGGTGCGTGGTCGTGGGGTCAGATGAACAGGTTGATCTTCGAGCGCTGCATGTTCGACATCGCCGCGGCCGCGCCGAGCGGTTCCTCGATGCCGTCGATGAGGTCCTCGCGCTTCAGCCCCATCAGGTCCATCGTCATCTGGCAGGGGGCCAGCTTCACGCCGAGCTCACGCGCCGTCTCGATGAGCTCGCTCGGCGGGGCGACCTTGTGGCGCTTCGCGATGCTCTTCATCATCTTCGGTCCGGCGCCGCCGAAGTTGAGGTGGCTGAGCCGCTCGTTGTTCACCGTCCCGAGCATCTTGGTCATCCAGTTGTCGCCGGTGACCTTGACCTCCGGGCGCTTCAGCGTGAACAGCCCCCAGAAGGTGCAGAACAGCGTGACCTCCATGCCGTAGGCGGCACCGGTCGTCGCGAGGATGTACTGCGGCCAGACCTTGTCGAGCTCGCCCGACCAGGCCACGATCGTCATGCGCTCTACGCCGTCGTCCTCCACGGTGTTCCCCCCTGCCCTTCCGGGCGGCCCTCACGGGCGTCGGCTGCGCGGGTCCCGACGCGGTCGCGACCGCGTCCCCGGACTCCCGACCGGGCCCCGGACTCCCGACCGGGGTGGCGGCGGGCCCGGCGTTCGCGCAAGCCCGCAAGCAGCGCCGCTATCGTGGTCGGCGCACGGGCCGCTGTCAAGGCTGCCCTACCGTGCCGGGGGGCACGGCGCGGGTCCGGACGTCCGACCCGCGGGAGGCCGGCACCCGTCCGCGGGAGCCGAGGGAGAGGGCGATGGTCCCCAGCGCCGCGACGACGCGTCCCGCCGACGGCCGGCGCACGCCGACCCCCGTCGACGACGCCCTGCGCGGGGAGCTCACCCAGCTCACCGCCACGCTGTGTCACGCGCTGAACGACCCCAAGCGGCTGCTGATCCTCCATGCGCTCGCCGAGGGGCCCGCGTCCGTCGGCGAGCTCGCCGAGACGGTCGGCGCCACGGTCGCCAACGTCTCCCAGCATCTCGCGGTCCTGCGGGAGCGCGGGCTCGTCGACTCCGAGCGGGACGGGCTGAACGTCATCTCGACGCTGCGCTACCCGGAGCTGATCGACGCGATCGACGCGCTGCGGGACATCCTCCGGACCGAGCTGCGCCGACGCAGCGAGCTGCTCGCGTGATCGCACGCTTGCGCGAGCGCTTGACCATCGCCCACGCGTGGGCGACGATGCACCAGGGAGCACGGGCGGCCGCCGGACCCCGGGGGGTGGGGCGGCACCCGTCGACGAGGGAGTGGACGTGACCGATCTCCGAACACCGCTGCCGTTCGCCGGCGCGACGTCCCACGAGGGCGACGGCGTCAAGTGGGCGAAGATCATCGACCAGGAGCGGTGCATCGGCTGCCACGCCTGCACGGTCGCCTGCAAGACGGAGAACGAGGTCCCCGTCGGCGTCTCCCGCACCTACGTGAAGTCCGTCGACGTCGGCCTGTTCCCCGAGGTGCGGCGCAACTTCCAGGTGACGCGCTGCAACCAGTGCGTCGACGCCCCGTGCGTCACGGCCTGCCCGACGAGCGCGATGTACAAGCGTGACGACGGCATCGTCGACTTCGAGAAGGACGCGTGCATCGGCTGCAAGGCGTGCATCGCCGCCTGCCCCTACGACGCGATCTTCATCAACCCCGAGGACCACTCGGCCGAGAAGTGCAACTTCTGCGCCCACCGCATCGACATGGGGATGGAGCCGGCGTGCGTCGTCGTCTGCCCCGTCGAGGCGATCTTCGTCGGGGACATGAACGACCCCGGCTCGAAGGTCTCCCACATGGTCAACCGGGAGCCCGTCGCGGTGCGTCGCCCCGAGAAGGACACGAAGCCGAAGCTGTACTACCGCGGTGCCCACGCCTCGACGCTCGACCCGCTCGCGGCCGAGCGGCCCACCGGCGACATCTTCGCGTGGGCCCAGCAGGCGCAGGAGGACGCGCACACCATCAACTCGGGCTCCGAGCCGGGGACCGGCAGCTCCTCCGCCGCCGCGATCATCGCCTACGACGTGGGGCACTCCGTCCCCTGGGACTGGCGCGTCGGCCTGTACACGTGGACGAAGAGCATCTCGGCGGGCGTCTACCCCGTCGTCGCCGCCCTCGTCGTGCTCGGGCTGCTCGGCACCGACTCGCTGCTGTGGACCATCGTCACGCCCGTCATCGCCGGCGCGTTCCTCGCGCTCACCGGGGTCGTCCTCATCTGGGACCTCGAGCACCCGGCCCGCTTCTACTACCTGCTGACCCGACCCCAGTGGAAGAGCTGGCTCGTCCGTGGTGCCGTCATCCTCGGCGTGTACGCGGCGGTGCTCGCGACCCACTTCGCCGCCGGCGTGTTCATCGGCGGTGACGCCGGGGCGTCGCTGCGGTGGCTGGGGCTCCTCGGCGTCCCCGCCGCGGTGATGACCGGCGTGTACACCGCGTTCCTGTTCGCCCAGGCGAAGGCGCGCGACCTGTGGCAGAACCCGCTGCTGCCGCCGCACCTCGCCGTCCAGTCGGTGCTCGCCGGCTCGGCGACGCTCGTCCCCGTCGCGCTCGTCATGGGGCTCGGTGACGCCGTCCTCGACGCGCTCGCCTGGACGGTCGCGGTCAGCGCGGCCGTGCACCTGCTGATGATCCTCGGCGAGGTCACGCTGCCGCACCCGACCGCCCACGCGCGCACCGCCGCGCACAACCTCACGGGCGGCCGCTTCAAGGTGCCGTTCCGGGCCGGTGTCGCCCTCAGCGTCGTCGCGCTCGCCGCCCCCGTCGCCCCCGTCCTCGCGCTGCCCGCCGCGCTCGCGGGCCTCGTCGGCCTGTGGGCCTTCGAGCACGCCTACGTGCAGGCCGGCCAGTCCGTCCCGCTCGCCTGACCCGCACCGCCGGCACGACCAGCCACGAGGAGCAGCAGATGGACGCAGACCTCGACCGCCTCGCCGAGCGGGTCGACGCCGCCCGCACCGCCACCGAGGCGCGCGGCGAGACCTTCTACGAGGGTCCGTCGCGCAGCCAGCTCGCCATGTTCCCGCCGAAGGAGCGCTGGGACGACTGGGTCGAGCTCGACAGCAAGGCGTGGCCGAAGCGGGTCGAGAAGCGGTTCATGCTCGTGCCGACGACCTGCTTCAACTGCGAGTCGGCGTGCGGGCTGCTCGCCTACGTCGACAAGGACACCCTGCAGGTCCGCAAGTTCGAGGGCAACCCGGAGTCGCCCGGCTCGCGCGGCCGCAACTGCGCGAAGGGTCCGGCGGTCCACAACCAGATCACCGACCCCGACCGCATCCTCCACCCGATGAAGCGCGTCGGCGAGCGGGGCGCCGGCGGCTGGGAGCGGATCGGCTGGGACGAGGCGCTCGACGAGCTCGCGCTGCGCATCCGGCGCGCCATCGAGGACGAGCGGCAGAACGAGGTGATGTACCACGTCGGGCGTCCCGGCGAGGACGGCTTCACCGAGCGGGTGCTCGCCGCGTGGGGCGTCGACGGGCACAACTCGCACACCAACGTGTGCTCCTCCGGCGGCCGGACCGGGTTCCAGTTCTGGACCGGCATCGACCGCCCGAGCCCCGACCACGCCAACGCCCGCACCATCCTGCTGATCTCCTCGCACCTCGAGACCGGCCACTACTTCAACCCGCACGCCCAGCGCATCATCGAGGCGAAGCACAACGGCGCGAAGCTGATCGTGATGGACGTGCGGCTGTCCAACACCGCCACGCACGCGACCGAGTGGGTCGCCCCGTACCCGGGCAGCGAGCCGGCGATCCTGCTGTCGATCGCCCGCGAGCTGATCGTCAACGGCGAGTACGACCGTGACTACGTGCGCCGCTGGTGGAACTGGAAGCAGTACCTCACCGAGCAGCACCCCGACCGTCCGGCGACGTTCGAGACGTTCGAGGAGGTGCTGCGCGACCTGTACGCCGACTACACGTTCGCCTACGCCTCGCAGGAGTCCGGCGTGTCGGAGGCGCAGATCCGTGCGGTCCACGCGGCGGTCGCCGAGGCCGGGAACCGCCTCGCCGTGCACTCGTGGCGCTCCGCCGCCGCCGGCAACGAGGGCGGCTGGCAGGTGTCGCGCACGCTGTTCCTGCTGTCCGCACTCATGGGTGCGATCGCCGTGCCCGGCGGCACCTACCCGAACGCGTGGAACAAGTTCGTCGCCCGTCCCATCCACCTCCCGCACCACCCGGCCGCGTGGAACGAGCTGACCTACCCGCTCGAGTACCCGATCGCCCAGAACGAGCTGTCCTTCCTCCTCCCGCACTTCGTCGAGGAGGGGCGCGGGCTCATCGACGTGTACTTCACCCGCGTCTACAACCCGGTCTGGACGAACCCGGACGGCTTCAGCTGGATCGAGATGCTCACCGACCACAAGAAGGTCGGGCTGCACGTCGCGCTGACCCCGACGTGGAACGAGACGGCCTACTTCGCCGACCTCGTCCTCCCCATGGGCCTCTCCAGCGAACGCCACGACATCACCAGCTACGAGCAGTACGACGCCCAGTGGCTGTCGTTCCGCCAGCCGGTGCTGCGCGCCGCGCGGGAGCGGCTCGGTGAGACGATCACCGACACCCGTCAGGTCAACCCCGGCGAGGTGTGGGAGGAGAACGAGTTCTGGATCGACCTGTCGTGGCGCATCGACCCCGACGGGTCGCTCGGCATCCGCCAGTACTTCGAGTCGAAGGCGGAGCCGGGCACCAAGCTCGGCGTCGACGAGTACTACGGCTGGATGTTCGAGCACTCGGTGCCCGGCCTGAAGGAGAAGGCCGCCGAGGAGGGGCTCACCGCCCTGGAGTACATGCGGCGCTACGGCTCCTACGAGATCCGCCGGGGCATCGGCCCGCTGCACGAGACGCCCGTCCCCGCCGAGGAGCACGCGACGGACCGTCGTGTCGACGAGTACGGCCGCGTCTACTCCCGCGACCCCGAGCCGCCGAAGGAGAACTTCGCGCCGACCGGTGCGCCCGACCCCGACCACGAGGGGCGCCGCGCCGTCGGTGTCGAGGTCGACGGCGAGGTGCTGCGCGGCTTCCCGACCCCGTCCGGGCTGCTCGAGTTCTACTCGCGCACGCTCGTCGACTGGGGCTGGGGCGAGCACGCCATCCCCACCTACATCAAGAGCCACATCCACCCCGAGCACCTCGAGGCCGGGCAGGTGCCGCTCATCTCCACGTTCCGGCTCGTCACCCAGATCCACACGCGCAGCGCGAACTCGAAGTGGCTCGACGAGCTCTCGCACACCAACCCGCTGTGGATCCACCCGGTGCAGGCCGCCGACGTCGGCGTCGTCACCGGCGACCTCGTCCGTGTCGAGACCGAGCTCGGCCACTTCGTCGTCAAGGCATGGGTCACCGAGGGCATCCGCCCCGGCGTCGTCGCCTGCTCCCACCACATGGGCCGCTGGCGGCTCACCGGCCACGAGCAGGCGCACCGCCTCAACACGACGACCGTCGCGCTCCACAACGACGGTTCGAAGTGGTCGATGAGCCCCGAGCAGTCGCACGGGGCGTTCGAGAGCAGCGACCCGGACACCTCGCGCATCTGGTGGACCGACGTGGGCGTGCACCAGAACATGACGTTCGGCGTCCACCCCGACCCGGTGTCCGGCATGCACTGCTGGCACCAGGCGGTGCGGGTCGTCAAGGCGCAGGAGGGCGACCGTGCGGGCGACATCTTCGTCGACACCGACCGGTCCCGGGCCGTCTACCGGCAGTGGCTGGAGAAGACCCGCAGCGCCACGGTCGTCTCGCCGAACGGTGAGCGGCGGCCGCGCTGGCTGATCCGTCCGCTGAAGCCGACGTCCGACGCGTTCCGCATCGGCGGTCCGGTCGGCCGCAGGACCGACGACGCCCCCGTCTCCGGGTGAGCCGCACCGGACTCCTCCGCGCCCTCGCCGACCTCGCCGCCAGGCCGCACGCCGGGTCGGCCGCCGTCGCCGAGGCGCTCGAGCTGCCGCGCCCACCGACGGCCGGTGAGCACGCCGACCTGTTCGACTTCCAGGTCTACCCGTACGCGTCGGTCCACCTCGGCGCCGAGGGCATGCTCGGCGGGGACGCGCGCGACCGGGTCGCCGGCTTCCTCCGCGCCCTCGACGTCACCCCGCCGCCGGAGCCCGACCACCTCGTCGTGCTGCTGCACGCCTACGCCGACCTCACCGACCTGGCCGCATCCGGTGCACCACGTGCCGACCACGCCCGCCGGGTGCTGCTGCACGAGCACCTCGGCAGCTGGGTGGGCCGCTTCCTCGCCCGCGTCGTCGAGCTCGGCGCGGACCCGCTGCGGACGTGGGCGCACCTGACCGTCCGAGCCCTCGCCGACGAGCTCGCCGTCTGCGGCCCGCCGCCCGGACCGCCGGCCGCGCTGCGGGACGCCGAGCCGCTGCCGGAGCCGGAGGACGCCACCGCCGCCGACTGGACCCAGGGGCTGCTCACCCCCGTCCGCAGCGGGCTGGTCCTCGCCCGTGCCGACCTGGCCCGGGCCGCCCACGAGCTCGGCCTCGGCACCCGCGTGGGCGAGCGCGCGTTCGTGCTGCGGGCCCTGCTTGACCAGGACGCCCGGGCGGTGCTCGGCTGGCTCGCCCGCGAGGCCGTCCGGCAGGCCGACGACCTCGGACCGGTCGCCGCCACCGGCGGGGAGCCCACCGCCCGCTGGTGGCGCGAACGGCTCGGCCACACCGCCACGATGATCGACCGGCGGCTCGGCGCGGGCGCAGGACCGTCCGGCGCGGAGTCCGGCGCGGAGTCCGGAGCGGAGGAGGACCGATGACCAGCAGCAAGCCGGCCGCGCGTGCGCAGGGGCTCCTCCGCCTGCCCGACGGCTACGACCGGACCGGGGTCCGCGCCGACGTCGTCGCCGGCCTGTCGCTCGTCGTCGTCCTCATCCCCCAGGCGATGGCGTTCTCCGCGCTCGTCGGCGTCCCCCCCGTCGCGGGCCTGTACGCCGCGCTCGTGTCGCTGCTCGCCTACGGGCTGCTCGGCTCCAGCGCCGGCCTGTCGTTCGGACCGATCGCCGTCGTGTCGCTGCTCAGCGGCGCGGCCGTCGCCCCGCTCGCGGACGGCGACGTGGAACGCGCCCTCGCCCTCGTCGCCCTGCTCGCCGGGATGGTCGGCGTCGTCCACCTGGCGCTGGGGCTGCTGCGCGCCGGTGCGATCGTCGACGTCATCTCCTACCCGGTGCTGCTCGGGTTCACCGCCGGCGCGGGCTTCACGATCGCGGCGAGCCAGCTGCGCGATCTGCTCGGCATCACCGCGTCCGGGTCGGACCGGTTCGTCGAGGCCGTCGCGATCGTCGTGCCCGCCCTCGGGGAGCTCCATCCGCTCACCGCCGGCATCGGCGTCGTGTCGCTCGTGCTGCTGCTCGTCACCCGGCGCGTGCGACCGAACTTCCCGACCGTGCTCGTGCTCGCGATCGTCGCCGTCCTCGCGTCCGTCGCGTTCGGCCTGGAGGCGCGCGGCGTCCGCATCGTCGGCGACATCCCGTCCGGGTTCCCCGTGCCGGCCGTGCCGGCCGTCACCGTCGCCGACGCGCAGGGCCTGCTCGCCCCCGCTCTCGCCATCGCCCTCGTCGGCTACGCGCAGACCATCGCCGTGGGCAAGGCGATCGCCGCGCGGACCCGCCAGCGGATCGACGCGAACCGGGAGTTCCGCGCGTCGGGCGTCGCCAACGTCCTGTCCGGACTGTTCGGCGGGTTCCCCACGTCCGGCAGCCTGTCGCTGTCGTCGGTGCTCGGTGCCGCGGGCGCGCGCTCCCGGGTCGCCCTCGGGGTCGCGGCCGCCGCGCTCGGCCTCGTCCTGCTGCTGCTCACCCCGCTGCTCGAACCGCTGCCGCGCGTCATCCTCGCCGCGCTCATCATGGCGGCGGTCGTCAGCTTCATCGACGTGCCCGGGTTCCTCGAGCTGTTCCGCATCGACCGCGGCGAGGGCGCCGTCGCCGCCGTGACGCTCGGGGCGGCACTCACGCTCGGCCTGCTCGAGGGGCTCGCCCTCGGGGTCGGCACGAACCTCGCCATCCACGTCGTGCGCCGCATGCGCCCCGGGATCGTCGAGCTCGGCCGGGTCGAGGGGACCGTGCAGTACCGCGACCGCACCCGCTTCCCCGCCGTCGTCGCCGACGACGGGGCGATCGTGCGCCTCGAGGGCTCGATCGACTTCCTCGACGCGAGCGCCGTCGGCACCCAGCTGCGACGGCTCGTCGCCGCCCGCCCCGAGCTGCGCTGGCTCGTGATCGACGCGTCCGGGGTCACCGAGCTCGACGCGACCGGGCTGCGCATGCTGTCCGGCCTCGCCGAGGGGTTCGCCGCCGCCGGGGTCGAGCTGCGGCTCGTGTCGCTGCGCGGCGCCCTCCGTGACGTCGTCGAACGGGCCGGTGCCCGCGAGCTGCTGCTCGAACGCTGCCACCGCGCCTCGCTCGCGGAGGCGCTCGCGTCCGTCGGCGTCGGTGCGGACGATCCGCTGCGTGCGCCGACGCCGGACGAGCAGGCGCCCACGACGCTGCCGTGACCGGGCCGCACGACGCTGCGGCCGACGCCGCCCGGAGGCGCTCCGGTAGGCTCTGCACCCGCTCCGCCGGCCGCACGCGCCGGCCCGCCGCACCGGCCCGCACCGACATCGACGGAGGTCGCCCGACCGTGGAACGCCCCGCCGCGCGCGCCCTGCCCCGCCCGTCCACCGTCCGCGACCGGACGCTCGTCGCGGTGCTCGCCGCCCTCACCGCCGCCCTGCTCGCCGGCCTGCCGACCGCACCGGCCGCCGCCGCACCCGACGCCGCCGGCCCGGTCGTCCTCGCCGTCGACGGAGCGGAGCTGCTCGGACCCGACCCGGTCCCCCGCGAGGCGGAGGACAACCCGGCCCGCGACCTCGGCGGCTACGAGGACCGAGAGACGCCGTTCACGTGGGGCGCCGCCTGGCTGCTCACGTTCCTCGGGCTCGGCGGGCTCGCCACCATGGGCCTCGTCTACTGGCGCGCCGTCGACCGGCCCGGACGCGCGCGGCGGCCGGCACGACGCTGACCGGACCGGCCGCGTCGACACCCGGGGCGCTGCCGCCCGGGACCGACGCGCGGACCGTCCTCGCCGAGGTCCGCGCCCGCCTCGCACCGCTCGCCCCCGGCGCGACCACGCTCGTCGCCTGCTCCGGTGGACCGGACTCCAGCGCCCTCGCCGTGCTCGTGCATGCCGCACGACCGGACCTCGCCCTCATCCTCGCCACCGTCGCCCACGGGCTGCGGACGGCCGGTGACGACGCGGCGGACGCCGCGCACGTCGCCGCGCTCGGCGCCGCCGTCGACGCGCAGGTCGTCACCCTCCCCGTCACCGTCGAACGCACCGGCGCCGGGCTCGAGGCCGACGCGCGACGGGCCCGGCACGCCGCGCTCGCCGACGCGGCGGCGTCGTACGGCGCCGCCGCGGTGCTGCTCGGCCATCACGCGGAGGACCAGGCCGAGACGCTGCTGCTGCGGGCGGCCCGCGGCACCGGTCTCGACGGCCTCGGGGGGATGGCGCCCGTGGCGGGCCGCCGGCTGCGGCCGCTGCTCGCGGTGCGGCGCGCGGACGTGCACCGTGCCGCGCGGACCCTCGCCCCCGACCTGCAGGCCGCCGCCCGCCACGACCCGATGAACGACGACCTCGACGTCGCCCGCGTCCGCGTCCGACGCGAGGTCCTCCCCGCCCTGGACCGCATCGGCCCCGACGCCGTCGGGGCGCTCGTCCGGCTCGCCGACCTGGCCCGCGACGAGGCCGTCGCCCTCGACGCCGCCGTCGACGTGCTCGTCGCGAGCCTGCCCGTCGTCGAGGTCGGCGACGCCGCCGCCGTCCCCAGCGCCGGGCTGCGCGCCGCGTCGCCCGCCCTCGCCCGCCGCGTCCTGCGCCGGCTCCTCGGGCCGGTCGACGCGCGCACCGTCGAACGGCTCCTCGGCGCCCCCGACGGGTGGCGGGCGACGCTGCCGGGGCCCCGCGATGCGAGCGTCGGACGGGGCTGGCACGTCCTCGCCCCCGTCGGCGCGCCCCCGGCCGGCGCCCCGGCCGTCCTGCGACCGGGGTTCGGCGGGCCCGCCGAGACGTCGCACGCGCCGTCGTCGCTGCGGCTGCGGGCCGACCTCGTGCCCGACGTCGGCGCCCCGGTGTCGACGCTCGCCGTGACGTCCGCCCCGCCGCTCCCGCCGGGGCTGCACCGGGGGCGGAGCACCGTCCGGCTGCGCGGCGGGGGACCGTGGACGGTGCGCACGCGTGACCCGGGGGAGCGCATCCGGCTCGCCGTCGGCTCGCGGCCGATCGCCGACGTGATGCTCGACGCCGGGGTGCCGCGGTCGCTGCGCGACCGGCTGCCCGTCGTCGCCGACGCCACCGGACGGGCGGTGTGGGTGCCGGGGCTCGCCGTCGACGTGACCCAGCACGTCGGCCCGCCGGTGCCGCGGCACTAGGCTCGGACGCGCGGCGCCACCCGGTCCGTCGCGACGAGGGGGCGGACGTGTCGACCACACCTTCCGACGGGCCCACCGTGGCGACGCCCGGCGCACCCGCGTCGTCGCCGGCGCCGGTGACGCCGGTCACGCCGGCGGAGGACCCGTCGCTGTGGATCCCGGAGCAGCTGCGGGACGACGTCGACCGCATCCTCATCCCCGAGGCCGCCATCGCCGCCCGGCTCGACGCGCTCGCCGCGGAGGTCGACCGGGACTATGCGGGCCGCGAGTCGGACCTGCTGCTCGTCGGGGTGCTGCGCGGTGCCGTGTTCACCCTCAGCGACCTGGCGCGCCGGCTCACCATCCCCTCGGCGATCGACTTCATGGCGTGCTCGTCGTACGGGTCGTCGACGACGTCGTCGGGCGTCGTGCGCATCCTCAAGGACCTCGACACCGAGATCGAGGGGCGTGACGTGCTCCTCGTCGAGGACATCGTCGACACCGGGCTCACGCTCGACTACCTGATCAAGAACCTGCGGTCGCGGCATCCCGCGAGCGTCGAGGTGCTGTCGCTGCTCACCAAGCCGAGCCGCCGCGAGGTCGAGCTGCCCGTCCGGTACGTCGGCTTCGAGGTCCCCGACGTGTTCGTCGTCGGGTACGGCCTCGACTTCGCCGAGCGCTACCGCGGCATCCCCCACATCGTCAGCCTGCGGCCCGGCACCGGGGTCTGAGCCCACCGGCCGCAGGGTCGCCCCGGAGGGCCATCCGGGGCCGGTGGTAGCCTCGGACCCCCTGCACCCCACTCCTGCGCACCGCACCGCGCACCGCGCGGCGCCGCGCAGCCGCAGGCGGTCGACCCGACCGCCCGGAGACCGTCCGGAGACCGTCCGGAACTCGAGGTGCCATGAAGGTCGGCGCACGACTGCTCCGCGGGCCCCTGCCGTGGGTGCTCGGCGTGCTCGTCGTGCTGTGGATCGCGAGCAGCCTCTACCAGGCGGCGACCGCCCCCGAGGAGCTGACCTGGACGGAGTTCCAGCAGGTCGTCGAGCGGGGTGAGCTCGCCGACAGCACCCTCGAGGCGACGACCGTCGGCAACCAGTCCGACACGATCGAGGGCGTGCGGCGCGACGGCGGTGACGAGGTCCCGTTCGTCGTCCGCTACAGCCGCGAGATCAACGACGAGCAGCTGCGCGGCTGGATCGCCTCCGGCCGCATCGCGTCGGTCCGGTTCGACCCCGAGCAGCCCAGCCTCCTGTCGTCGCTGCTCGTCACCGTCATCCCGTTCGTCCTCATCCTCGGGATCTTCTTCCTGCTGATCCAGAACATGCAGGGCGGCGGCGGCCGGGTGATGCAGTTCGGCCGTTCGAAGGCGAAGAAGGTCAGCAAGGACACGCCGAAGGTGACCTTCGAGGACGTCGCCGGCGCGGAGTCCGCCGTCACCGAGCTCAACGAGATCGTCCAGTTCCTCGCCGAGCCGCAGCGGTTCATCTCCATGGGCGCGAAGATCCCCCGCGGCGTGCTGCTCTACGGCCCGCCGGGGACCGGCAAGACGCTCATCGCGCGGGCCGTCGCCGGCGAGGCCGGCGTGCCGTTCTTCACCATCTCCGGCTCCGACTTCGTCGAGATGTTCGTCGGCGTCGGCGCGTCCCGTGTGCGCGACCTGTTCCAGCAGGCCAAGCAGGAGGCGCCCGCGATCATCTTCATGGACGAGATCGACGCGGTCGGCCGCCACCGCGGCGCCGG
This sequence comes from uncultured Nitriliruptoraceae bacterium, assembly GCA_913060655.1. Classification (GTDB taxonomy): domain Bacteria; phylum Actinomycetota; class Nitriliruptoria; order Nitriliruptorales; family Nitriliruptoraceae; genus CSBr16-57R1. The sequence goes on from CAJXTG010000013.1 coordinate 26,562, forward strand.
CCTCGGCGGCGGGCACGACGAGCGCGAGCAGACCCTCAACCAGCTGCTCGTCGAGATGGACGGCTTCGACGCGCGGACGTCCGTCATCCTCATCGCCGCGACCAACCGGCCCGACATCCTCGACCCCGCGCTGCTGCGCCCCGGCCGGTTCGACCGGCAGATCGTCGTCGACCGGCCCGACCTGAACGGTCGGCGCGCCATCCTCGACGTGCACGCGAAGGGCAAGCCGCTCGCCGACGACGTCGACCTCGACGTCATCGCCCGGCAGACGCCCGGGTTCACCGGCGCGGACCTCGCCAACCTGCTCAACGAGGCGGCGCTGCTGACCGCCCGCGAGGGCGCCGCGACGATCAGCATGCACAGCCTCGAGGCGTCGATCATCCGGGTCGTCGCCGGGCCGGAGCGGCCGACCCGCCTGATGGACGAGGACGAGCGCCGCACCGTCGCGTTCCACGAGGCCGGCCACGCGATCGTCGGCCACGCGCTGCCCAACGCCGACCCCGTGCACCGCATCACCATCATCCCGCGCGGGCAGGCCCTCGGCTACACGATGCAGCTGCCGACGCAGGACCGCAACCTCGTCCGCCGCGGGCAGCTCATCGACCGCCTCGCCGTCATGCTCGGTGGACGCGTCGCCGAGGAGCTGCGCGTCGGCGACATCACGACCGGTGCCGGCGACGACATCAAGCGGGCGACGGAGACCGCCCGGGAGATGGTCACCCAGTACGGGATGAGCGAGACGCTCGGTCCGGTCGTGCTCGGTCAGAAGGACTCGCAGCCGTTCCTCGGGCGCGACCTCGGCCATCAGGCGGACTACTCGGCGCAGGTCGCGTTCCGCATCGACGAGGAGATCCGCGCGCTCATCGACGAGGCGCACGACGAGGCGCTCGAGATCCTCGTCGAGAACGCCGACGTGCTCGACGCGCTCGCCGGCAAGCTCCTCGAGGTCGAGACCGTCGAGGGGGAGCTCCTCGAGGAGGTGTTCGCCCCCGTCCGTCGGCGGCGCGACCGTGGGCATCCGGTGCCGGACCCGTCCGACCCGTCGCAGGTCGTGGCGCAGCTGCGACGCCGTGCGGCGACGAACGGGCATGCGCCGGACGCGCCGGCCCGCATCCCCGACGGCGCCTGAGCGTCATCCCCGACGGCGCCTGAGCGCCCCGACGGGGCCCGAGACCGGAGCGGCCATGAGTGGCACGAGCGAGCACGAGGACGTCACCGCTGCACGCGTCGAGCACGTCACCGGCGTGAGCCCGGAGCACGTGTTCGACCACGACCGCATCGAGCAGGCCGTCCGGATGCTGTTCGAGGCCATCGGGGAGGATCCCGACCGGCCCGGCATCGCGGACACGCCCGCCCGCGTCGCCCGCGCCTACGACGAGATGTTCGCCGGCCTGCTCATCGACCCCGCCGACGTCATCTCCGTCACGTTCGACGAGGCGCACGACGAGATCGTCATGATGCGGGACATCCCGTTCCACTCGATGTGCGAGCACCACCTCGTCCCGTTCATGGGTGAGGCGCACGTCGCCTACCTGCCCGGCAGGGACGGTCGCATCACGGGCCTGTCGAAGCTCGCCCGGCTCGTCGACGTGTGCGCGAAGCGTCCCGGGCTGCAGGAGCGCATGACGACGCAGATCGCCGACGCGCTCGAGCGGGCGCTCGAACCCCGCGGCGTGCTCGTCGTCATCGAGGCGCGGCACCTGTGCATGGAGATGCGCGGCATCCGCAAGCCCGGCGCGTCGACGGTCACCTCCACGGTCCGTGGCATCTTCCGCGAGGACGAGAAGACGCGCGCCGAGGCGATGGCGCTGCTGCGCCGGTGACCGTCGACCTCCGGCACGCGACCGGCGCGCTGCCGACGGCGTCGCGGCCCGTCGTCATGGGGGTGCTCAACGTCACCCCCGACTCGTTCAGCGACGGTGGGCTCGCGCTCACCGACGACGGGACGCCCGACCGGGCCCTCGCCGTCGGCCGGGCGCTCGTCGCGGCCGGCGCCGACTGCATCGACGTCGGCGGGGAGTCCACCCGGCCCGGCGCCGAGCCCGTCCCCGTCGACGAGGAGCTCGCCCGCGTCGTGCCCGTCGTCGCCGGCCTCGCCGCCGACGGCATCGTCGTCTCCGTGGACACGCGCCATGCGGCCGTCGCCCGCGCCGCGCTCGCCGCCGGCGCGTCGCTCGTCAACGACGTCGGGGGGCTCGCGCCCGACGCGGGGATGCTCGACGCGGTCGCGTCGGCCGGCGCCGGCTACGTGCTCATGCACCTGCGGGGCGAACCGCGGACCATGCAGGACGACCCGCGCTTCGACGACGTCGTCGCCGAGGTGGAGGGTGAGCTCCTTGCCGCGCGGGCCGCGGCGACCGACGCCGGCATCGACCCCGCGGCGATCGCCCTCGACCCGGGGATCGGGTTCGGCAAGACCCTCCCGCACAACCTGGCGCTGCTCGCCGCGGTCCCGCGACTCGCCGCCCTCGGCAGCCCCCTGCTCGTCGGCACGTCCCGGAAGTCGTTCCTCGGCCACCTCACCGGCGTCGACGAGCCGGCACAGCGGCTGGCGGGTTCACTGGCGAGCGCCGTGCTCGCCGTGCGGGACGGCGCCCGGATCGTCCGGGTCCACGACGTCGCCGCGACCGTCGAGGCGCTCGCCGTCGTCGGGGCGATCGACGGCGCCGGCGGCGGGCCACGACACGGAGGAGCATGACGATGGGCAGCGACCGGATCGCCCTCCACGGGCTCACGGCGTTCGGGCACCACGGCGTCCTCGACCATGAGCGCGAGCTCGGGCAGACCTTCGGCGTCGACGTCGACCTCGACGTCGACCTCGCGCCCGCCGGCCGCAGCGACGACCTCGCCGACACCGTCGACTACGGCGCCCTCACCGCCGACCTCGCGGCCGTCGTGCGCGACGAGCGGTACGCGCTCATCGAGCGGCTCGCGGAACGGCTCGCCGAGGTGTGCCTCGCGCGCCCCCGGGTCGACGCCGTCACGGTGACCGTCCACAAGCCGCACGCGCCGGTGCCGGAGCCCGTCGCCGACGTCACCGTGACCGTGCACCGCCGGCGATGAGCGGGAGCGACGACGCCGGCGTCACCGTCCTGCTCGGGCTCGGCGCGAACGTCGGCGACCCGATGGTGCAGCTCGCGGCCGCCGTCGAGCTCCTCGACGACCTCGACGGCGTCACCGTCGAGGAGGTCTCGTCCGTCTACGCGACGCCGCCATGGCCACCGCCCGACGACCCGCGGCACGTCCCCCAGGACGACTTCCGCAACCTGGTCGTGCGGGCCCGCACCACCCTCGACCCCGACGCACTGCTCGACGCGACGCTCGAGCTGGAGGCGCTGCTCGGCCGCGACCGCACCGTCGAGCAGCGGTGGGGACCGCGTCCGATGGACATCGACCTCCTCGTCCACGGCGACACGGTGCGTGACGACGAGCGGCTCACGCTGCCGCACCCACGCATCGCCGAGCGGGCGTTCGTCCTCGTGCCGCTGCTGGAGGTCTGGCCCGGCGGCGTGCTGCCCGCCCGGCACGACCCGCAGGGCACCGAGGGGCCGCCCGCGGAGGGGCTGCGGGTCACCGCCGCGCTGACCGCCCTCGCCGCCGAGCACCCCATCGACGACGTCCTGCTCGTCGGCCGGCTCGAGGAGGCCCCCTCCACCCACCTCGACCGGCCGGACGGGCCGGTCGCGCCGCCGGCCGGGTTCCGACGTCCCGGCACCGAGGACGTCGCCCGCGAGCACGGTGCCGGCGGGGCCGGCCGATGAGCGGCGGTCGCGCCGCGCTCGTCGGTCCGGGCCGGCTCGGCACGCTCCTCGCCCACGCGCTCGCCGCGGCCGGCACGCCCGTGGTGCGGGTCGCCGGCGGGTCCGACGCCGCCCGTGCCCACCTGCGCGACCGGCTGGCCGGTGTGCGTGACGTGCCCGTCGAGGAGGTCGCCGACGGGGCGGACCTCGTCGTCGTCGCGACGCCCGACGGTGCCGTCGCCGACGTCGTCGACCGGCTCGTCCGTGCCGACGCGCTCGGCCCCTCCCACCGGGTCGTCCACGTCGCCGGGGTCCACGGGCTCGCACCGCTGCGCCGCGCCGGGCTCGCCGGCGCCCGCATCGCCGCCCTCCACCCGGCGATGACCGTGCCCGCCGGTGCGACCGACCCGGCGCTGCTCCACGGCGTCGCCTGGGCCGTCACCGCCCCTCCGGGTGACCGGCCCTGGGCGCACGAGCTGGTGACCAGCCTCGGTGGCGACCCCTTCGACGTGGCCGACGACGACCGTGTCCGCTACCACGCGGCCCTCACCCTCGCCGGCAACGCCGTCGGCGCGGCGGTCGTCGCCGCCCGCCGCACGCTCCTCGCCGCCGGGGTCGACGGGCCCGACCGGCTGCTCGCCCCGCTCGCGCACGCCAGCGTCGACGCGGCCGCCACCGGTGGGGCCGCCGCGCTGACCGGCCCGGTCGTGCGTGGCGACACGACGACGGTCGCCGCCCATCTCGCCGCGCTGGGCACCGACCTCCCCGAGGTCGCCGCCGCCTACCGGGACCTGTCCCGTGCGGTCCTCGGCGCGGTCCGTCCCGCGCTCGGGGCCGACGTCGCCGACGAGCTCGACCGGCTGCTGGCCGGACCGGACACGGCATGAGCGGCCGGCTGGTCCGCTGCGACGACCGTGCCGCGCTCGACACGGCGCTGGCGGCCGCCCGTGCGGAGGCGACGCCGATCGCGTTCGTCCCCACGATGGGGGCGCTGCACCACGGGCACCGGGCGCTCGTCGAGCGGGCGGCGACGCTCGCCCCGGTCGTCGTCGTCAGCATCTTCGTCAACCCGACCCAGTTCGACGCGGCGGACGACCTCGCCGCCTACCCCCGCACCCTCGACGCCGACCTGGACGTGCTCGCCGACGTCGCACGGACCCGGGACGTCACCGTCGTCGCCTTCGTCCCCACCGTCGACGTCATCTACCCCGACGGTCCGGCCGCGACGCTGCACGTCCCCGACGTCACCGACCACCTGTGCGGCGCGAGCCGGCCGGGCCACTTCGACGGCGTCGCCACCGTCGTCGACGCGCTGCTCACCGCCGTCCGACCGACGGTGCTCGTCATGGGCCGCAAGGACCATCAGCAGCTCGTCGTCGTCGGGCGTCTCCTGACGCTGCGTGGCCATGCCGTCACCCTGGACGCCGCCCCGACGGTGCGCGACGACGACGCCGTCGCCGTGTCCAGCCGCAACACCCGGCTCGACGCGTCCGCCCGCACCCTCGCCCGCCGCATCCCCCGTGCGCTCGGCGACGCCGTGCACGAGGTCCGGGGTGCGCGCGCCACCGGCGACCCGGTCGCGGCCGACGCCGTCGTCGCGGCCGCCCGGGCGGCCCTCACCGTCGACGGGCTGACCGTCGACTACCTCGAGCTCGTCGACGCGGAGCGGATCGTCCCCCTCGCGGGGCCGCTCGCCCCCGACGGTGAGGCGCTGCTCGCCGTCGCGGTCCACGTCCGCACCGGCGCCGACGGCAGCGTGCGGCTCATCGACAACGTCCGGCTCGGCGACGTCGCCGACGAGCAGCGCCTGCTCGACGCGCTGGCCGCCGCCCCGACGGACGGCCCGGCCGACGGCTCGGGCGTGCCACGCGCACCACGGCCCCGGGCCCCCCAGGGCTAGGGTCCGCCCCGCACCCTGCGACGAGGTCCCCGTGTCCGACGAGCCCGAGCTGGACGCCACCGACGAGGCGTCCAAGCTGGACGAGATCATGGCGGTGCGCCGTGAGAAGCTCGCCCGGCTGCGGGAGGCCGGCATCGACCCGCATCCGCCGCGCTTCCGCCCGTCGCACACCCTCATCGAGGTGCGTGACGCCCACCACGCGCTGCCCGCGGAGACGGAGACCGACGAGGTCGTGACGGTCGCCGGCCGGATCGTCGGTCGCCGGGAGCTCGGCCGCCTCACGTTCCTCGTGCTGCGCGAGGACGGGGTCGACCTGCAGCTGTTCTGCCGCAGCGGCACGCTCGACGACGCGGCGCGTGCGCTGCTCGCCGAGCTCGACGTGGGGGACTGGGTCGGCGCGACCGGCGTCGTGATGACGACGCGCACCGGTGAGCTGTCGGTCGGACCGTCGACGCTGACGCTGCTCGGCAAGGGGCTGCGACCGCTGCCGGACAAGTGGCACGGGCTCACCGACACCGAGCAGCGCTACCGGCAGCGCGAGGTCGACCTGACCGTCAACCCCGACGCACGTCGCGTGTTCGCGACCCGCAGCCGCATCGTCAGCGCGCTGCGACGCACGCTGCAGGGGCACGGGTACGTCGAGGTCGAGACGCCGATGCTGCACCCGATCCCCGGCGGGGCGAGCGCCCGCCCGTTCGTCACCCACCACCACACCCTCGACCTCGAGCTGTACCTGCGCATCGCACCGGAGCTGTACCTCAAGCGGCTCATCGCCGGGGGCATGCGCCGGGTGTTCGAGGTCAACCGCAGCTTCCGCAACGAGGGGATGAGTCCGCGGCACAACCCCGAGTTCACGATGCTCGAGAGCTACGCCGCCTACGACGACTACACCGACATCATGGCGCTCACCGAGGAGCTCATCACCGCCGCCGCGCTCGCGGCGAACGGGTCGACCGACCTCGAGCATCAGGGGCGCCCGCTGTCGCTCGCCGCGCCGTTCCGACGCGTCACGCTGCTCGACCTCGTCCGGGAGGCGACCGGCCGCGACGACCTCACCTACGACCTGCCGCGGGCCGACGTCGCCGCGCTGTGCGCCACGCATGACGTCGACGTCGACGACGCGTGGGGCGTCGGCCGACTCGTCGTCGCGCTGTACGAGGAGCTCGTCGAACCCGTGCTGTGGGAACCGACGTTCGTGCTCGACCATCCGGTGGAGGTGTCGCCGCTGGCCCGCACCCACCGCGACGACCCGGCGGTGACCGAACGCTTCGAGCTGATCGTCGGCGGACGGGAGCTCGCGAACGCGTTCAGCGAGCTCGTCGACGCCGACGAGCAGCGGCGCCGGTTCACCGCCCAGGTCGCCGCACGTCACGCCGGTGACGACGAGGCGATGCGCATCGACGAGGCGTACCTGCGGGCGATGGAGCTCGGGATGCCGCCGACCGGCGGCCTCGGCGTCGGCATCGACCGTCTGGTGATGCTGCTCGCCGACGTGGCGACGATCCGCGACGTCATCCTCTTCCCGACGCTGCGCCCCGACCGGCCCGACGACGACCGGCCCGACACCGACCGGCCCGACACGGACTGACCCGTCGCGGCGCCGCGTCGTCGGTCGCGACCTGCGCCCCCGTCGCGCAGGTCCCGGCGCCGCGATCGCCGGCCCGCGCCGAGGTCGGCGGGACGGGTGAACCGGCCGGGCCCGGGCCCCGAACCCCCTCGCGAGCGTCCCCGCCTCCGCGGGGGTCCGGACGGGCGTCTCCGGCCCGGAACGGCCCGGAGCGGCCCGCAGGGCATGGGTTACGCTCGAGGACGACGAGAAGAGGTGTGCGATGTTCGAGCGGTTCACCGACCGGGCCCGACGGGTCGTGGTCCTCGCCCAGGAGGAGGCGAGGATGCTCAACCACAACTACATCGGCACCGAGCACATCCTCCTCGGCCTCATCCACGAGGGTGAGGGCGTCGCCGCGAAGGCGCTCGAGTCGATGAACGTGTCCCTCGAGGCGGTGCGCGACCAGGTCGGTGAGATCATCGGCCGTGGGCAGTCCGCGCCGGCCGGCCACATCCCCTTCACGCCGCGCGCGAAGAAGGTGCTCGAGCTGTCGCTGCGCGAGGCGCTGCAGCTGGGCCACAACTACATCGGGACCGAGCACATCCTCCTCGGCCTGATCCGTGAGGGCGACGGGGTCGCCGCGCAGGTGCTGCAGAAGCTCGGCGCCGACCTCAACCGGGTCCGCCAGCAGGTCATCCAGCTGCTCGCCGGCTACGCCGGTGGCGAGGCCGCGAAGGCCGGCGCCGGGGTCGGCGAGGGGTCGGGCAGCGGCACGCGCGACGGCTCGGCGATCCTCGACCAGTTCGGCCGCAACCTGACGCAGGCCGCCCGTGACGGTGAGCTCGACCCGGTCGTGGGCCGTGCGCGCGAGATCGAACGGGTCATGCAGGTCCTGTCGCGGCGCACGAAGAACAACCCGGTCCTCATCGGTGAGCCGGGCGTCGGCAAGACCGCGATCGTCGAGGGCCTCTCGCAGCGCATCGTCGCCGGCGAGGTCCCCGAGACGCTGACCGACAAGCACCTGTACACGCTCGACCTCGGCGCGCTCGTCGCCGGCTCCCGCTACCGCGGTGACTTCGAGGAGCGCCTGAAGAAGGTCCTCAAGGAGATCACCACCCGCGGCGACATCATCCTGTTCATCGACGAGATCCACACGCTCGTCGGTGCCGGGGCCGCCGAGGGCGCGATCGACGCGGCGAGCATCCTCAAGCCGATGCTCGCGCGCGGTGAGCTGCAGACCATCGGCGCGACGACGATCGACGAGTACCGCAAGCACCTCGAGAAGGACGCGGCGCTCGAGCGTCGGTTCCAGCCGGTCAAGGTCGACCAGCCGTCGCTCGAGCACGCCGTCGAGATCCTCAAGGGCCTGCGGGACCGCTACGAGGCGCACCACCGGGTCACGATCACCGACGACGCGCTCAGCGCCGCGGTCGAGTACGCCGACCGGTACATCTCCGACCGCTACCTGCCGGACAAGGCGATCGACCTGATCGACGAGGCCGGCTCGCGCCTCCGCATCCGGTCGATGACGACGCCGCCGGACCTGCAGGACCTCGACGCGGAGATCGCCGAGGCGCGCACCGCCAAGGAGTCCGCCATCGACGCGCAGGACTTCGAGCGGGCGGCCGGCCTGCGCGACGAGGAGCGCAAGCTGCTCGAGAAGCGCGAGCGGCGCGAGCAGGAGTGGCGCAGCGAGGGCATGGACACCGTCCTCACCGTCGACGAGGACGTCATCGCCGACGTGCTGTCGAACTGGACCGGCATCCCGATCGTGAAGCTCACCGAGGAGGAGTCCGAGAAGCTCCTCCACATGGAGGAGGAGCTCCACAAGCGGGTCATCGGCCAGGACCAGTCCATCGCGGCCGTGTCGCGCGCGATCCGTCGCACGCGGGCGGGGCTGAAGGACCCGAAGCGTCCGTCCGGCTCGTTCATCTTCCTCGGCCCCTCGGGCGTGGGGAAGACCGAGCTCGCGAAGACCCTCGCCGAGTACCTGTTCGGCAAGGAGGACGCGCTCATCCACCTCGACATGTCCGAGTACATGGAGAAGCACACGGTCAGCCGGCTCATCGGCTCGCCCCCCGGCTACGTCGGGTACGACGAGGGTGGCCAGCTCACCGAGCAGGTGCGGCGCAAGCCGTTCTCCGTCGTGCTGTTCGACGAGGTCGAGAAGGCGCACCCGGACGTGTTCAACACGCTGCTGCAGATCCTCGAGGACGGCCGGCTCACCGACGCCCAGGGGCGGACGGTCGACTTCAAGAACACCATCCTCATCATGACGTCGAACCTCGGGACGAAGAACCTGACCTCCCCGGCGGTCGGCTTCGTCAACGCGAACGACGACTCGATCTACGAGAAGATGAAGCGGCAGGTCGACGACGAGCTGAAGAAGCACTTCCGCCCGGAGTTCCTCAACCGCATCGACGACACCATCGTCTTCCACCCGCTCACCATGGAGGAGGTCACGCGCATCGTCGACCTCATGATGACGCGGGTGAAGAAGCAGATGGCGCTCAAGGGGCTCGACCTCGAGCTGACCGACGCGCTGAAGGAGTGGCTGGCGGAGAAGGGGTACGACCCGCAGCTCGGTGCCCGTCCGCTGCGCCGCACCATCCAGCGCGAGCTCGAGGACGTGCTCAGCGAGCGGCTCCTGACCGGCGAGTTCCACGCCGGACAGCTCATCGTCGCCGAGCTGAACGAGGCCGGTGACGGCGTCGACTTCCGGGCCGTCGAGGCGCCGAACGCCCCCGACACCCCGCCCGTCGAGCTGGCCGGCGGTGGGGGTGGCGACGACGCCGTGCCGCCCGCCCCCGAGGCCGACTGACGCCGGGCCCGGACGGAGGGACCGGCGTGGGACACGACCTCATCGACTCGACGGAGATGTATCTCCGCATCGTGCTCGAGCTCGAGGAGGAGGGGGTCCCGGCGCTGCGGGCCCGTGTCGCCGAGCGGCTGCACCTCTCCGCACCGTCGGTGTCGGAGGGCGTGTCGCGCCTCGAGGAGCAGGGGCTGCTGCGGCTCACCGAGGACCGCACGGTCGAGCTGACCGACCGCGGGCGGGAATGGGCGTCGAGCGTGATGCGCAAGCATCGGCTCGCCGAGCGGCTGCTCGCCGACGTCATCGGGCTCGACCCGGCGTTCCTCCACGAGGAGGCGTGCCGCTGGGAGCACGTCATCTCCGACCGGGTCGAGGAACGGATCGCCGAGCTGCTCGGCCATCCGACGACCAGCCCGTACGGGAACCCGATCCCGGGCGCCCCGACCGACGGCACCGTCGCCGCCCCGCTCGACACCTTCGACGGTGCGCGCGCGGTCGTCCACTCGCTGTCCGAGCAGCTGCAGGCGGAGGAGGACACGATCGCGGCGCTGTTCGCCGCCGGGATCCGTGCCGGCGCGACCGTCGACGTCGAACGTGCCGGGGAGGGCACCGTGCTGCGCACCGCCGACGGGGCGGTCGTGCTCGACGCCGTCCACGCCCGGCTCGTCTTCGTCCGGTCCGCCTGACCGCGCCGGGTGGGCGCACGCGAACGCGGGCTCGTCGAGGCGCTCCACACGTGGGGTGCGGCGACGCTGCGCGACCTGCCGTGGCGACGGACCCGTGACCCGTGGGCGGTGCTCGTCAGCGAGGCGATGCTGCAGCAGACCCAGGTCGCCCGCGTCGTCGACCGCTTCGGCCCGTTCCTCGCGCGCTTCCCCACGCCCGCGGCGATGGCCGCCGCACCGCTCGCCGACGTGCTCGAGGCGTGGGCCGGCCTCGGGTACTACCGCCGCGCCCGTGACCTGCACCGCAGCGCGACCGTCATCGTCGCCGAGCACGCCGGCCGGGTCCCCGACACGCTCGCCGCGCTGCGTGCGCTGCCCGGCGTCGGCCCCTACACGGCGCGGGCGGTCCTCGTGCACGCCCTCGAGCAGGACCACGCGGTCGTGGACACCAACGTCGCCCGGGTGCTCGCCCGGGCCGTGCAGGGCGAGGCGATGACGGCCGCGGTGACGCAGCGGCTCGCCGACACCCTCGTGCCGCCGGGGCGCGCGTGGCTGCACAACCAGACGCTGCTCGACCTCGGCGCGACGGTCTGCACCGCCCGCACGCCCCGCTGCGGGGCCTGCCCGCTGCGGTCCCGCTGCCGCTGGCGGCGTGCCGGCGGTGGGGACCGGGCCGGCGCGTCGGCCCCGCCCGACCCGGCCCGACGCACCGCGGGGACGTCACGCCCCCAGGCCGCGTTCGCCGGCTCCGACCGGCAGGGCCGCGGCCGGCTCCTCGCCGCCCTGCGCACCGCCGATGCCGGCCTCGCCGTCGACGAGCTCGACCGGGTGACCGGCTGGGACGACGCCGACCGCAGCCGGCGGGTCGCCGACGGGCTCGTCGCCGACGGGCTGGCGCGCTGGTCGCGCGGCCGGCTGCGCACCCCCCGATGAGCGGCCGATGAGCGCCCGATGAGCGACCCGCTGCGCACGCGCGTCCGCGCCGTCCTCGCCGCCGGCGACGCGACGGTCACCGAGCTCGTCGCCGCCGTGCGGCGCGGCGGTGCGGACCGGGTGGCGCGCGCCGCGGTCGAGCGGACCCTCGCCGGCGACCCGGCGTGCGTCGCGGTCGAGGAGCTCGGTCGGACCCGCTGGCGGCTGGACCCGGCCGCCGCCGCACCCGACGACGCCGATGAGGGTCCCGTCGACCTCGCGACGTCGCGCGCCGGGCTGGACGCGCTCGCACTGCGCGACTGGCAGGCGGCGGCGCTCGCCGCGTGGAGCGCACCGGGACGGGGGGTCGTCGAGGCCGTCACCGGGTCGGGCAAGACCCGCCTCGCGCTCGCGGCCGTGCGGCTCGTCGTCGAGCGCGGCGGCGTCGCGCTCGTGCTCGTCCCCGGCCTCGGCCTGCAGGATCAGTGGGTGCGGGAGCTGCGCCCGATCGTCCCCGGCGGCCGTGTCGGTCGGCTCGGCGGTGGGGCGGCCGACGACCTGCACGAGCACCGGGTCGTCGTCGCCACCCCCCAGTCCGCCGGACCGTTGCCGATCGGCCCGCCGCACGGGCGCCCCGGGCTGCTCGTCGCCGACGAGGCGCACCGGCTGGGCGCGCCGACGTGGGCGGACGCGCTCAAGCCCGACTTCGCGCTGCGGCTGGCCCTCACCGCCACGTTCGAGCGGGAGGACGAGGGGGTCGCCGACGTGCTCACCCCCTACTTCGGGGACGTCGTGCATCGCTACGACTACGCGGATGCGGCCCGTGACGGCACCATCGCGCCGTTCGCGCTCGCCCTCGTCGGCGTGCCGCTGACCGCCGCCGAGCAGGAGCGGCACGACGCGCTCGACGGCCGGGTGCGGCGGCTGACCGGCGGGCTCGCCGCCTCCGGTGGGCTGCCGCGCGAACCACGTGCGCTGATCGCCGCGCTCAGCGCGATCGTCGGCGAGGCGGAACGGACCGGACGGGACGGGCCGCAGGTCCGCGCGGCCCGCGACTACCTCGCGGCCGTGCGCGAACGGCGTGCGCTCGCCGCGGGGGCGCAGGGCAAGGCCGCCGTCGTCGCCGCGCTCGCCCCGGCCCTCGCCGCGCACCGCACCCTCGTGTTCACCGACACGGTCGAGCAGGCCGAGCAGGTCGTCACCGTGCTGCGCCGCGGCGGGGTGGCGGCGGCGAGCGTCCATGGCGGCCTCGACGACCGGCAGCGGCGGGCACGGCTGGCCCGCTTCGGCCGCGGGGAGCTCGTCGCCCTCGCCGCCCCGCGGGTCCTCGACGAGGGCGTCGACCTGCCCGACGCGGACGTCGCGCTCGCGCTGTCCGCCTTCCGGACCCGCCGCCACCTGGTGCAGCGTCTCGGCCGGGTGCTGCGTCGCAAGCCGGACGGCCGTGGCGCCCACCTCGTCCTGCTCCACGCCGCCGGCACGCTCGAGGACCCCGCCCGTGGCGGCCACCACGGGTTCCTCACACAGGTCGACGGCGTCGCCACCGCCCGGCTCGACCTGGACGTCCCCGCCGGCGCGTCCGGCGACCATCCGGCGGCGGCCCTCGCCCCGCTGCTGGACCGGCTGGCCGGCCGCCCGCACCGCTGACCCCTCCCGCCGGTCCCGCCTCCCGCGGTCGGCCGCCGGACGGCCGTTAGGCTGCCCACGGTCGACGGCAGCAGGAGCGCACGATGGTGGAGCGGGCCGACGACGCGCGCCGCCTCGAGATCCTCGCGATGCTCGCGCCCGGCACGATGATGCGGGACGGGCTCGAACGCATCCTGCGCGCCGGTCGGGGCACGCTCATCGTCATCGGCTCGACCCCGCAGGCGCTGTCGCTGTGCTCCGGCGGGTTCGTCATCGACAGTCCGGCGACCGGGCAGCGCATCGCCGAGCTCGCGAAGATGGACGGCGCGCTCGTCGTCGACGCGGAGGCCGGGCGGATCCTGCGGGCGAACGTGCAGCTGGTCCCGGACGCGGCGATCCCGACGGACGAGACGGGGACACGGCACCGCAGTGCGGAGCGGACGGCGAAGCAGACCGGCCTGCCCGTCGTCGCCGTCTCCGAGTCGCTCGGCGCGATCAGCCTCTACCTCGACGGGGTCCGCTACGTCGTCGACGAGGTCGCGACGGTCATGCACCGCGCCAACCAGGCGATGTCGACGCTGGAGCGGTACCGCGCCCGCTTCGACGAGGTCATCGACCTGCTCGCGGTCCGCGAGGTCGAGGACCAGGTGACGCTGCGTGACGTCGCCCTGGCCCTGCAGCGGGCCGAGATGCTGCGGCGCATCGCCGACAGCCTCGGCGGCTACGTCGTCGAGCTGGGCGACGAGGGGCGGATGCTGGCCCTGCAGCTCGAGGAGCTGTTCGAACCGGTGTCGGGCGTGCTGGAGCTGATCGTGCGCGACTACCTGGCCGACCGCCGTCGCCGTCCCGCCCGCCCGGTCGCCGGCATCGCCGCCCTCTCGACCGACCAGCTGCTCGACCACGCGCAGGTCGTCAAGCTCCTCGGCGGCGACGGCGACCTCGACCGTCGGCTGTCGCCGCGCGGCTACCGGATGCTCGGCACGATCCCGCGGCTGCCGCTCGTCGTCGTCGAACGCATCGTCGACCACTTCGGCTCCCTCGCCGCGATCCTCGACGCGAACGCGGCGGCGCTGGGGGACGTCGAGGGCGTCGGATCGACCCGGGCGCGCACGATCCGCGAGGCGCTGCGGCGCCGGCGGGAGCAGCTGCTGCCCAACGGCGGCCATCCGGACGCCGGCTGACACGCGACCGCCGCGGAGGGCCGGTTCGGGCTCCTGCGAGGTCCTACGGGCCCCTCCGAGGCGTTCTGCTGCCTCCGAGCGGCGCTGGTACCCTGCCCTCCAGGAGCGAACGAGGTCACCGTCGGACCGCGAGGTCGGGTCGCGGGCCTCCTGACACGGGGAGCAGTGCTTTGGCGTTCAGCGTCGGCGACACCGTCGTCTACCCGCACCACGGTGCCGCCGTCATCGAACGGACCGAGCGCCGTGAGCTCAAGGGCGAGGTGTGCGACTACCTCGTGCTGCGGCTGACCTACGGCGACCTCACGCTGATGGTCCCCGCCGACTCCTGCGCGGAGGTCGGGATCCGCAAGGTCGTCTCCAAGCGGGAGAGCGAGCGGGTCCTCGACGTGCTGCGGACCCCGGAGCCGAAGGCGGCCGGGAACTGGTCGCGCCGGTTCAAGGCGAACTACGAGAAGCTGCGCTCCGGGGACATCTACCAGGTCGCCGAGGTCGTCCGGAACCTGTCCTGCCAGGACGACGAGAAGGGCCTGTCGGCCGGCGAGAAGCGCATGCTGACCAAGGCCAAGCAGATCCTGCTGTCCGAGATCTCCGTCGCGATCAAGAAGGACGAGCAGAAGACGGAGGAGCTCCTCGAGCGCATCCTCCGCGAGTCCCAGGGCTGACC
>CAJXTG010000014.1 GCA_913060655.1 uncultured Nitriliruptoraceae bacterium
GAAGGTCGCCGCCGGACAGGGCTTCATCGCAGCCCTCGACCAGAGCGGTGGCTCCACCCCGAAGGCGCTCGCCATGTACGGCGTCGACCCCTCCGAGTACTCGGGCGACGAGGAGATGTACGACCGCGTCCACGAGATGCGCACACGGCTGATGACCAGCCCCGTGTTCGACGGCTCGCGGGTCCTCGGAGCGATCCTCTTCGAGGGCACCATGGACCGCAGCGTCGCCGGACGGCCGACCGCCGCCTACCTGTGGGAGGAGCGCGGCGTCGTCCCGTTCGTCAAGGTCGACCAGGGGCTCGCGGACGAGGACGCCGACGGGGTCCAGCTCATGAAGGACATGCCCGGGCTCGACGCACTGCTGGAACGGGCCGTGGCCGCCGGCGTGTTCGGCACGAAGATGCGTTCGGTCATCAAGCGCGCCAGCGCCGAGGGGGTCCGCCGCGTCGTCGACCAGCAGTTCACCGTCGGGCTGCGGATCCTCGCCGCCGGGCTCGTCCCGATCCTCGAGCCGGAGGTCGACATCCACGCGCCGGACAAGGCGGAGGCGGAGGCGCTGCTGCGTGACGCGCTGCTCGCCGGGCTCGACCGGGTCCCCGACGGCCAGCAGGTCATGTTCAAGCTGACCCTGCCCGAGGAGGACGGCTTCTACGCGGCCCTCGTGGACCACCCGAAGGTGCTGCGGGTCGTCGCCCTGTCCGGCGGGTACTCCCGTGAGGAGGCGAACGCACGGCTCGCACGCAACCGCGGCGTCATCGCCTCGTTCTCGCGGGCGCTGCTCGACGGGCTCACGAAGGACCTCGATGACGCGGCCTTCGACGGGGCGCTCGACACGGCCATCGCGGAGATCCACGCCGCGTCGATCGCCTGAGCGGCGCGGGCACGGTCGTGGGCGGGCCACCGGGGACGGGCGCCCCGTGGCGTCCGTTCGGACGACTCGACGACGGGCGTGCGGCGCACCGGCGCACGCTGGTCGCCGACGGCATCGCCGTGACCGTCGCCGACTACGGCGCGACGCTCGTCGCCATCGACGTCCCCGACCGTGCGGGCGTCGCCGGCGGGGTCGTCCTCGGGTTCGACGACGTGCGCGGGTACGAGACGCGGGCGAACAACCCGTTCATGGGTGCGACCGTCGGCCGGGTCGCGAACCGCACGGCGGGGGCACGGTTCACGCTGGACGGGGTCGAGCACGTGCTCGACGCCAACGAGGGGGAGCACCATCTCCACGGCGGGCGGCGGACGTCGTTCGACCGCATCCTGTGGGACGTCCTCGCGGACACGCCGACCTCGACACGGCTCGGGTGCGTCTCCCCCGACGGGGACGCGGGCTACCCGGGGACGTTGACCGTGGAGGCCGAGTTCACGGTCGACGCGGGCGAGCTGACGATCACCTACCGGGCGCGCACCGACCGCCGCACCCCCGTCAACATGACCCAGCACGCCTACTTCAACCTCGCCGGCGAGGCCGGCGCGCGCATCGACGAGCACGTCCTCACCGTCGACGCCTCCGCCTGGACGCCCGTCGACGACGGGCTCATCCCCACCGGGGAGCGGGCCGACGTCACCGGCACCCCCTTCGACCTGCGGGACGGACGGCGGCTCGGCGACGGGATCGCCCGGCTCGCGGCCGACGGGCTGGCGGACGGCTACGACCACAACCTGTGGTTGGCGGGCGAAGCGGGCGTGCTGCGCGACGTCGCACGTGTCGACGAGCCGACCACCGGCCGCCGCATGGTCCTCGCGAGCGACCAGCCGTGCCTGCAGGTGTACTCGGGCAACCGCCTCGGGAGGTCGACGGGGCGCGGTGGGGTGGTCTTCCCCGTCCACGGCGGCCTGTGCCTCGAGCCGCAGCATGCGCCCGACAGCCTCCACCGGCCCGAGTGGCCCTCGATCGTCATCGGGCCGGCGCAGCCCTACGAGCACCGGATCCGCTACCGCTTCGCCGTCGACTGACCGCCGGGCGACCGACCGCCGGGCACCGGCCGCCCGCGGGTCAGCCGCCGGCGCCCGACGAGAACCCGTCCGCGCCGTCGACCCGCTGCAGGACCTCGCTGCCCACGACCTCGAGGCCCGCGCCCGCCAGGACGACCGGCACCTCCAGCAGCGTCCCCAGAGGAGGTTCGCCGGCGTCCGGCGCCGGCCGGAACCTGCAGCGCCAGTGGTCGGTCAGGGCCGCGCCCGGGGCGGACGACGGGTGCACCGCCACCCCCCGGTTCGTGATCAGCGTCAGCTCCAGCGCGGTGGGGGCGACCGCCGCCGCCACCCGCTCGGCGAGCCTCGCCGGGTCACGTTCGTCCTCGTCCCACCGCAGGTACACGTCGACGCCGGCGCGCTCGGTGACGACCGGCCTGCTCGTCGGTGCGGGCACCGTGATCCGCCGCGTCTCGAACCGGGCGGGGCGGAGCCGCTCCGGCAGGGATCCGAGCCGAGCGATGATCGCGTCGGTGAACTCGTCGGTGGTGACCTCCCGCTCGCTCAGCCCCTCGCGGTGCAGGTCGGCGGTGTGCAGGCCCGACTCGAGCGTCGTCAGCCAGGCGTTCGCGATGCGTTCCGCGACGGCGGCCTCACCGAGGTGGACGAGCATCTGCACGGCGGCGTTGAGCAGGCCGGACGGGTTCGCGACGCCGCGGCCGGCGATGTCGGGGGCCGAGCCGTGGACCGCCTCGAACATCGCATGGTCGGGGCCGATGTTCGCGGACCCCGACACGCCGACCGACCCGGCGATCTGTCCGGCGATGTCGGAGAGGATGTCGCCGTACAGGTTCAGCGTCACGATCACGTCGAACCGCTCCGGCTGCGCCGCGAGCCGTGCCGCACCGATGTCGACGATGTGGTGCTCGGCACGGAGGTCGGGATAGTCGGCGGCGACCTCGTCGAACACCCGGTGGAAGAGCCCGTCGGTGTGCTTCATGATGTTGTCCTTCGTCATGCACGCGACGGTCCGGCGACCGTGGGCGCGCGCATACTCGAAGGCGTAACGGATGATCCGCTCGCTCCCGGGGCGCGAGATCAGCTTCACCGACTTCGCCATCTCGGCGGTCGGTCGGAACTCGATGCCGGCGTAGAGGTCCTCCTCGTTCTCCCGGACGATCACGAGGTCCATCCCGGGGTGCATCGAGTGGACGAACGGTGCGAACGACGTCGTCGGTCGCACGTTGGCGTACAGCCCGAGCGACGTCCGGATCGTCACGTTCAGGGAGCGGTAGCCGCCGCCCTGCGGCGTCGTGATCGGCGCCTTGAGGAACACCGGGTTCCTCCGGATCGTCGCCCACGCCTCCGGAGGGATGCCCGTCGGATGTCCCGCCTCGTAGGCGCTCAGCCCGATCGTCACCGGCTCGAGGTCGAGGGGAGCGTCGGCCGCCGCGAGCACCCGCAGCGTCGCCGCCATGATCTCGGGGCCGATGCCGTCGCCGTGCGCGACGGTGATCGTGTGTCGTCCGGTGCTCATGTGCCGTCCTCCGGTGCTGCGGCGGGGGGTCCGGCGGGCCTGCGGAGCAGCCCGCGCAGTGCGTCCGGGTCGCCGGTCAGCGCCACGACCACGTCGTCGGCCGCCAGCCGCGTGTCGCCCGCGGGCACGATCGCCTCGCTCCCGCGCTGCACGCCCGTCAGGATCGTGCGCTCCGGCCATGCGACCTCGCGGACGCGCGCGTCGGCGACCTGCGAGCCGGCGGCCACGACCAGTCGGACCGCCTCCAGGCCCGTCACGTCCCGCAGGCGGCCGGCCTCGCCGGACAGGCGGTCGGCGACGGTCCGTTCGATCCCGCGGTCGTAGGCGCGGACGACGTCGGCGCGACGGAAGACGCCCACGACCCTGCCGGTCGCCGTGTCCACCACCGGCAGGCGACCCACGTCGAGGTTCGCCATCCGCTGCACGGCCCGGAACACCGGCTCGTCGGGTACGGCCGTCGCCGGACGGCGTGTCGCGATGTCCTGGGCGGTCGCCGCCGGGCGCGAGGCCGCGTCGCGGTCCAGGTCGGAGCGTGCGACGACCCCGGCGAGCGTGCCGTCGGCACTGACGAGGACCGCACCGTGCAGGCTGCCCTGGAGGAAGCGTGCGCGCAGCACGTCCACGGGGACGTCCGCGGGCAGCGTCACGTCGGGCGCGTCCGCGCGGGTCATGACCTCCCCGACGGTGACGCGTTGGAGCACGTCGACGTCCTCGGGCCGGTCCAGGGTGACCCCGCGCCGCCGCAGCCCCTCCACGTAGATGGACCGCCAGCGCAGCCGGTCCGCGCCGAAGCTCGCGATGCCGACCGCGAGCATCAGCGGGAGGACCAGGTCGTAGTCGCCGGTGAGCTCGAAGACGAGGATGATGGCGGTCAGCGGTGCGCGGACGACCGCGGCGAACACGGCGGCCATCCCCACCAGGGCGAAGCCGGTGGCGTTGGGCACGTCGAGGACCTCGACGGCGACCGCGCCGAGTGCACCCCCCAGCGCCGCGCCGGTGAACAGGCTCGGGGCGAGGGTCCCGACGGCGGATCCCGACCCGATCGCCACGACGCTCGCGAAGAGTTTCGCGACGAGCAGGATCAGCAGGGTGAGCGCCGCCGGCCAGCCGGTCCCGAGCAGCCCGTCGAGCATCGCGCGGATCGGTTCCCGTGACGCGCCGGCGACCGCCGGCAGGTCGGCACCCTCGCCGAGCACCTCGGGGACGGCCAGGGCGGTGAGCCCGACGACGAACCCTCCGAGCGCGACGGTCAGCGGCACGCCGACACGGCGGCGGACGTCGCCGAACAGGCGGCCCGCGAGGTCCTCGCCGTGGCGGAACCCGGCGGCGACGAGCAGGGCGAGCAGCCCGAGCACCGCGTACACGACGAGCTCCGTCGGGCTCGCGAGCCGGGCGGCGGTCGCCGGGGCGAACAGCGGCAGGCCGGGGCCGACGAGCTGGCGCGCCGTCACCGACGACACGACGGCGGCCACGACGATCGTCTGCAGCGCGCCGGAGCGGCGGATCCCGCCGAGCAGCAGCTCGATGGCGAACAGCATCCCACCGATCGGCGCGTTGAACGAGGCGGCGATGCCGGCGGCCACCCCGGCGGCGACGAGCGCGCGGGTGCGGTCCTCGTCCATGCGTCCCAGCGCGGCGATCCCCGAGCCGACCGCACCGCCGAACAGCACGATCGGGCCCTCGCGGCCACCGGAGGCGCCCGTCCCCAGGGCGATCGACGTCGCCAGGACACCGAAGGTCGGGACCCGCCGGCGGATCCGGCCGCGGTGGATCGCCATCGCCTCCATCGTGGTGACCACGCCGCCGCCGGCGACCTCCGGCACGAGCCGTGCGACGAGGAGCCCGACGAGCAGTCCTCCGACGGTCGGGACGACGACCAGCTGCCAGCGGGGCACCGGGTCGGAGAACGCCAGGTCGGTGACGAGGTGGACGCCGGTGATCAGCGCCCAGGCGACCACACCGGTCAGCAGCCCGACGAACCCGGCGAGCACCAGCTGGAGCCCGTCCCGCGTCGGGTCGAGCGGCGGGACACGGTCCAGCAGCCGCTCCAGCCGCACCAGGACCGCCCGCGCGGTCGCGCGGCGGCCGACCGGGGACGACGGCGCGGGGGAGGACGGCACGGGGCCTCCGGTGGTGGACGGGCGAGGGGCGGCGGGCGACGGCGGGTCGCGGCGGGCTGCGGCGGGCGCGACCAGCCGGCATCATCCCACATCCGACGGCACCGTGGTGCGAACGGTGCCGACCGTCGGGACCCGGGGGTGGCATGGGCGCGCCAGGCGTGACGACGAGCTCACCACGGCGGCGTGAACTCGTGCTCCGGGCGTGCGCCGTGGCCGTGACCGTGGGGTCCGCGGCGCTGCTCGCGGCCGGCCTCGTGGGGCCGACGGCCGTCGCGCCACCGGTCGCGGGCCCGACGGCCGGGCTGGACCTGCCGGCGACGGTCCTCGCCGACGTGGCGGCGTACCGTGCACCGCGGCGTGCCGCCGTGGTCGTCGCGACCGTCCTCGGCGTCGTCGTGCCCCTCCTCGTCGCCCGGATCATCGCGGGGCGTGGGGGAGGCGGGGGCCGCTGGGCCGGAGCGGCTGCCGCCCGGCTGCGCCGGTTCGCCCCTCCCGCGACGGTCGCGGTGGTGGCGGGCGGCACGGTGCTGCTCACCGCCGTCGCCCGCCTCCCGCTGGGCGTCTGGGCGGGGGTCGTGCAGGACGGCCGCTGGGGGTTCCGGACGGCGAGCGTCGGCCGCTGGTTCGCCGACCGGGTGCTGCTCATCGGCGGGGAGGTCCTGCTCGTCGCGCTGGGTGCGGCGGCGGTCACCCTGCTCGTGCGACGCCGACCGGACGGGTGGGTGCCCCGACTCGTCCTCGGGGTCGCGCTCACCGGGCCGCTGCTGCTGGCGCTGCATCCGATCGTCGTCCACGGGCTCCTGCTGCCGACCGGGCCGCTGCCACCCGGCGCGCACCGCGACGCGATCGCGGAGGTGGTGGCGCGCAGCGACGTCGACGTGCCGGTGCTCGTCGGCCGGGCGTCGCTGCGCACGACGCGACCCAACGCGGTCGCGACCGGGCTGGGTCCCACCGCGCGGATCGTGGTGTACGACACGCTGCTCGAGCTGCCGCCGTCACGCGCGGCCGCGGTCGTCGCCCACGAGCTCGCCCACGTCGAGCGGCGGGACCCGCTGCGGGCGGCGCTCGCCCCCGTCCCGTTCGTCGCCGTGGGCGGGCTGCTGGTCCGGCGGCTGCTCGGTGCGTCGACGGGCGGGGCCGACGGCCCACGACCGCGGGGCCCGAGCCTCCCGCCGGTGCGACGTCTCGCGCTCGTCGCCGTGCTCGTCCTCGCCGTGGAGGCGGCGGCGACGCCGGTGGTCGCCGGGCTGACGCGTGCGAACGAGCTCCGCACCGACGTCCGCGCGGTCGAGCTCACCGGCGACGCGGCCGCGCACGTCGCGCTGCTGCACGACCTCGTCAGCGAACGGCTGACCGACCCCGCACCGCCGCGCTGGTACGAGCTGCTGGTCGTGACCCACCCGCCACCGTCGGTCCGGGCGCGCGCCGTCAGCGGCGCCGCTCACGTTTCCGCCACGCGCTGAACGACGTCAGGCTGCCGCCGTCCGGTCGCCGCAGCCACCGCCACGGCACCACCTCGACCACCGGCAGCACCGTCGCGTACGCCCGCCAGCCGGGCACCGGCGTGAACGTCGCGGCGAGCGGCCGTGGCGCCCGGCCGCCCTCCCCGAGCGTCGCGACGACGTCGCCACGCCACACCTCGAGCGACCTGCGGGTCGCGAGGTCCCCGAGCGTCTCGGCGAGGAACACGAGGCGGCGGGGGTGCAGCCGCAGCCGGCGCAGCAGCGGCACGTCGAACACGAACACGGCGGGCAGGTCCGGGTGGGCGGCGAGCGCCGGGTCGGCGTCCCCGAGCGACTCGGCGGTCAGCCAGACCGCCTCCGGCCCGGGCCCGTCGGCGCGCGTCGCGGCACGGGGCCCGGCGGTCGCCTCCGGGTCGGGGTCGGAGCGCAGCCGCGGGTCGACCTCGACGGGCACGAGCGGCGGATCCTCCGGCCAGTCCTCGATCGGGCAGGTGTCGCGCAGCGGGCAGCTCGCGCACAGCCCCGGCGCGCGCCGCTCGACCTGCTGGCGCGAGAACCCGTACGCCCGGCCGTTCGCCGCGCCGACGGTCCACTGCCAGCCCGCACGGTTCGCCGCGCGGGACCCGTCGACGAGCGCGCGGTACAGCCGGTCCTCGCCGTCCCGCCAGTCGGCCCCACCCCGCACCGTCCAGTGCGACGCGACCCACATGCGGGTCTGGTTGACGAGCCACCCGTCACGGTCGAGCTCGTCCAGCACCGACGTGAGGCACGCCATGCCGGATGCACGCGCCGCCGCCCACGGGTCGTGCCCGTCGGCCGTGCGCCGCGCGGGCTCGTGGCGCAGACCGGCGGCGGTGCGCCGGCCGAGCCGCGCGTACACGTGTCGGGCGTACTCCTGCCAGCGCAGCTCGTCACGGAAACGGTCACGGTCCGCCGACGGCGCGTCCGCCGCGGCGCGCCACAGGTCGGGCAGCGCCAGCAGTCCGTGCCGCACGTACGGCGACAGGCCCGTCGCGCCCCGGGCGGCCTCGGGCAGGACCTCGCTGCGCGCCGCCGCGTAGCCGGTCAGGTCCAGGCCGGCGAGCGCCGCGTCGGCCGCCGTCTGTCCGCCGCGGAAGCGGCCGCTCGCCCAGGGGCCGTCACGGTCCTCAGCAGGGACCAGGTCGGTGAGCAGATCGGCGACCCAGGCGTGCGCCGCCGCGCGACCGGCGTCCGGACCCGGGGGCACCGGCAGCCGCTGCGGCTGCGTCGCGTCCGGGGAGTCGTCACGCACTGCACTCACTGCGCACCGATCGTGCCGACGGTCCTGGACGGGGGCGAGGCTACGGTCCCCGGCCGGTCGACGGAGGAGCGGCGTCGTGGTCGAGGTGGTGCGTCGTCCCGGTCACGTCCGGTCGGTGAGCCACCGCACCGGACGGATCGCGGCCCCACCGGCGGCGGTGTGGCCGTGGCTCGTGCAGATGGGGTTCGACCGTGGCGGCTGGTACGCGCTCGACGTGCTCGAGCGGGCGGCCGGCGTCGGACGCTTCGCCACCGGCGGGTCGGCGCGGCGCGTCGAGCCGACGCTGCAGCACCTCGCCGTCGGTGACCGCGTCCCGCTGAGCCGGCGGGCCTGGCTGGAGGTCACGGTGCTGGAACCGCCGTCACGGCTCGAGCTGCGGCTGCCGCCGGGGCGGTTCGGCTGGACGTGGCGCTTCGACCTCACCCCGCTCGATGATCCCGACGGGCGAGCCGGGGAAGGGGCGTCGCGGCTCACGATCACGACGGAGCTCGACGTCCCGGCACGTCGACCGCTGGCCGCGGCGGGCGTCACCGCGGGCCTCGTCGCCTTCGACGTGGGGCACGGGCTCATGGAGCGCGTCCAGCTGCGGACCCTCGCTCGTCGCGTCCCCGGCACCGGCGGCGGGGAGGCGCCGCGCTAGCGTCGAACGCCCCGACCGCGGAGGATGCGGTGGACGTCGAGCAGCTGCGCGCCCGCGCCCGCGCCTGGGCCGCCGGCGACCCGGACCCGGACACCCGTGCGGCGCTGCTCGAGCGGGCCGCGGACGGTGACGCCGACGAGCTCGCGGAGCTCGTCGGGTCCGGGCTCACGTTCGGGACCGCCGGCCTGCGCGGGCGGGTCGGGCCGGGACCGAACCGGATGAACCGCGCCGTCGTCATCCGCGCGACGCGCGGGCTCGTCGACCACCTGCTCGCCACCGACCCGACCGCCGCACGTCGCGGGCTCGTCGTCGCCTACGACGCCCGGCACGACTCCGAACGCTTCGCCGGTGACGTCGTGGCCGTCGCGGCCGCGGCGGGCATCACCGTCCACCGCTTCGCCACGTTCCAGCCGACCCCGATCGCGGCGTTCGCGCAGCGCGACCTCGACGCGGCGGCGTGCGTGGTCGTCACGGCCAGCCACAACCCGCCGCAGGACAACGGGTACAAGGTGTACGTCGAGGGTGCGGCGCAGATCGTGCCGCCGACGGACACGGCGATCGCGGCGGCCATCGACGCGGTCGGTGCGGCGTCGGACGTGCCCCGTGTCGCGGACGCGGCGATCGCCGCCCACCCGGACGTCCACCTGCTCGGGGACGACGTCGTCGCGCGCTACCTCGCGGCCCTGCCCGCCGAACGTCCGCGGGCGCACCCGCGGGCGGCCGACACCCCGCTGCGGATCGCCTACACACCGCTGCACGGCGTCGGTCGCGACGTCGTCGTGCGGGCCCTCGCCGACGCCGGTCACGACGACGTCCACGTCGCCCCGTCACAGGCCGAACCGGACGGGGCGTTCCCCACCGTGGCGTTCCCCAACCCGGAGGAACCGGGGGCGCTCGACGCGGTCCTCACGCTCGCCGCCGACGTCTCGGCCGACCTCGTGCTCGCCAACGACCCGGACGCGGACCGCCTCGCGGTCGCCGTCCCGGACGGCAGCGGCGGCTTCGTCCCGCTGAGCGGCAACCGCATCGGCGTGCTCCTCGCCGAGCACTGCCTCGCGGGCAGGGCGGCGGACGTGGCCGCGACCGGCGCGATCCCGCTCGTGGTGTCGTCGATCGTCTCGACCCCGATGGTCGCGGACGTCGCGGCGGCGCACGGCGCTCGCAGCGAGGTCACGTTGACCGGTTTCAAGTGGATCTGTGCGGCGGCGCGGGCGCTCGGACCGGCCGGTCACCGGTTCGTGTACGGCTTCGAGGAGGCGCTCGGCTCGGCCGTCGGTGAGGTCGTCGCCGACAAGGACGGCATCTCCGCCGCGGTGGCGTTCGCCGACCTCGCGCGTGGCGCCAAGGCCGAGGGGCGCAGCGTGCTCGACCTGCTCGCCGACCTGCACCGTCGGCACGGCCTGTGGGTGAGCGTCCAACGGTCGGTCGTGCACCCGGGGCTCGAGGGCGGCCGCCGCATCAGCGACGCGATGGTCCGGCTGGGGGAGCGGCCGCCGTCGATGCTCGCCGGCGCGCCCGTCCGTGACGTCGTCGACTACCGCACCGGTGCCGACACCCGTCCGCCGTGGCTGGGGACCCATGACCTGGTCGCGTTCACCCTCGACGAGGGCCGCGTCATGGTGCGGCCCTCCGGGACCGAGCCGAAGGTCAAGGTGTACGTCGACGTCCGTGCCGAGCTCACGGCGGGGGACGACGCGGCGACCGCGAGCGCGGAACGGGCGCTGCTCGCACGGGCGGGCGAGCTCGCCGACGACGCGCTCGCGGTGGCGGGGCTCAGCGCCGACGGCTGAGCAGCGTCGACACGTCGACGTCGAAGCGCACCTCGGTCGTCCCGGCGGGGTCGTGGAGGTCGCGCCGTGCTCCCGTGTCGTGGAAGCCGAGCCGCAGGTAGCGCCGGTGCGCATCGACGAGCCGCGTGTCCGACCAGGCGGTCAACGTCGGGACGTCGAGGAGCGCCGCCTCCTGCCCGACGGCACGCACCAGCGTCCCGGCGAGGCCGCGCCCCCGCACCTCCGGGGCGAGGTAGAGCCGCGCGAGTTCGACCGTCGACCCCCCGTCGTCCGCCTCCGGAGGGCCGTGGGCGACGGACCCGACGACGGCGGTGCCGGCGGTGACGACCCACCAGCGGCGACCCGTCGTGGACGTGTGCGTCCCCGGCGCGGTCAGGTCCGCGTCGAAACCGTCCGGATCCATCGGCCCGCAGCGGTACTCGTCGTAGGCGGAGCCGACCAGCGCGACGAGCGCGTCGGCGTCCGCGTCGACCGCCGGACGGACCGCCAGGTCGGGCGCGATCGACGCGACGGCCGCCGCCACCCGGCCGGTCGGCCCGTCGCTCATCCCTCGTCCACCTGCTCGGCGGTCGCGCGCGGGGCGACCGTGCCGCCGAGCGCGGTGCCCCGGCCGGTGCGCCGTCCGGCGGTCAGGTCGGTCGCCCGGACGACCGTCGGCTCGTCGTCGACGACGAGATGGAGGTCGGCGGCCGGGCCGAACCAGACGAACGGTGCGTCACCGACCCGCACCCCCTTCCCGCCGCGTCCCGTCACCGACACCTCGTCGACGGGGAACGCGCGCAGCGTCCCCGCCGCGCTCACGCTCGCGAGCAGGCCGTCGTCGACCGCGCCGGGGAGGACGGCGAGGCTGACGACCCGCGCCCCGTCGACGCGGACCCCGGCGACACCCGCCGCGCTGCGCCCCATCGGGCGGACGTCCCCGGCCGCGAACCGGATCCCGAGCCCCCCGTCGTGCGCGAGGAGCAGCTCGTCGTCGTCGCGGCACAGCGCCGCGGCGACCAGTTCGTCGCCCGGCTTCAGCCCCGCGGCGGTCAGGGATCGCTGCCGGGCGCCGGCGAGGTCGGCGAGGGCGGTGCGCTTCACGAGCCCGTTCGCGCTGACCGTGACCAGCGTCACCGTGTCGACGTCGTCGGGGACGACGACGGCGCCGACGAGCGGGCGCTCGGGACCACCCCCGAGGAGCCCGCCGACGTGCGTGCCGCGGGCCGAGGGCCGCACCACCGGGACGTCGCCGACGGCGATGCGGTGCGCGGTCCCACCGGCGTCGACGAGCACGAGCGTGTCCTCCGTCGTGGCGCGCAGGACCGCGACCGCCGGGTCGGCCGCGGAGGTGAGCGCGGGGCTCGTGCGCCGGCGGGTCACCGACCGGACCACCCCGCCACGGGTGACCGCGACGGTCACCTCCTGCGCGGCGAACGCGGGCAGCTCGGCGGCGGCGTCCTCGGTGTCCTCCGCCGCGCGGGCGGTCTCGACGCGCGTGCGACGCTCGTTCGCGAACGTGCGGCGCAGCGTGGTGAGCTCCTCGACGAGCAGCCCGTCGAGCACGGCCGTGTCGCCGAGGATCCGCTCCAGCCCGGCGATGCGTTCCGTCAGCTCCTGGAACTCGTCCTCGAGCTGGGCGCGCTCGAGGGCGGCCAGCCGGCGCAGCTGGAGGTCCAGCACCGCCTGTGCCTGCACGTCGCTGAGGTCGAAGCCGTCCATGAGCGCGCCCCGGGCGTCGGCGGCGCTGTCCGCGGCCCGGATCGTCGCGATGACGGCGTCGAGCTCGTCGATGGCGCGCAGCAGCCCCTCGACGACGTGGGCGCGCGCACGGGCGCGCTCGAGCCGGTGGGTCGTGCGGCGGGTCAGCACCTCCCGCTGGTGCGCCAGGTAGGCGACGAGCGCCTCACGCAGCCCGAGCGTGCGGGGTGCACCGTCGACGAGGGCCACCATGTTGACGTTGATCGTGGTGCGCAGGTCGGTCAGCTTGTAGAGGCGTGCGAGCACCGCGGCCGGGTCGGCGCCACGCTTGCACTCGATGACGATCCGCATCCCGTCACGGGAGGACTCGTCCCGCAGGTCACGAACGTCCTCGACGCGACGCTCGGCGACGAGGGCGGCGATCCGCTCGAGCAGCGCGGCCTTGTTGACCTGGTAGGGGATCTCGGTGATGACGATGCGGGGCAGGTTGCCGCTGCGGGTCTCCGTGGTCGCCACCGCCTCCATCGTGATCCCGCCGCGCCCCGACACGTAGGCGTCGCGGATGCCCGGACCGTCGATGATGCGGGCTCCGCCGGGGAGATCCGGCGCGGGCACGTGGCGCATCAGGTCGTCGACGGTCGCGTCCGGCCGGTCGACGAGGTGGAGGCAGGCGTCGATGACCTCCCCGAGGTTGTGCGGGGGGATCGTCGTCGCCATCCCGACCGCGATGCCCGACGCGCCGTTGACCAGCAGGTTCGGGAAGCGGGCGGGGAGCACGACCGGCTCCGTCGCGTACCCGTCGTAGTTCTCGGCCTCATCGACGGTGTCCTCGTCGATGCCCGCGAGGAGCTCCATCGCGAGGGGGGACAGGCGCGCCTCGGTGTAGCGCATCGCGGCAGGGGGGTCGCCGTCGATCGATCCGAAGTTGCCGTGGCCGTCGACGAGCGGCTCGCGGGTCGTGAAGTCCTGGGCCATGCGCACCAGCGCGTCGTAGATGGAGCTGTCGCCGTGCGGGTGGTAGGTCTTCATGACCTCGCCGACCGCGGACGCGCACTTCCGGTAGGGGCGGTCCGGGTGGAGGCCGGACTCCCACATCGAGTAGAGGATGCGCCGCTGCACCGGCTTGAGGCCGTCCCGCACGTCCGGCAGCGCGCGGCTGACGATCACCGACATCGAGTAGTCGAGGAACGCCTGCTCCATGCGGTCGTCGATCGAGACGTCGACGACCGTCCCGCTCGTCAGCTCGAGCGCGCCCTGGGCGCTCCGCCGCTTCCCCGTCGTCTTCCTCGTCGCCATCAGATGTCCACGTTCCGGGCGAAGTGCGCCCTCTCGACGATCCACTCGCGCCGTGGGTCCGTCTGGTTGCCCATCAGCAGGTTGAACAGGTCGGTGGTCCGCTCCGCGTCGGCGATGGTGACCCGCAGCAGCGTGCGCCGCTCCGGATCCATCGTCGTCCGCCACAGCTGCTCGGCGTCCATCTCCCCGAGCCCCTTGAAGCGCTGCACCTCGACGGTCCCTCGGCCCTTGAACGTGGTGCGCATCAGTCGCTCCCGTTCGGCCTCGCTCATCGCGTACGCCACCTCGGTGCCGCGGCGGAGCTGGAACAGGGGCGGCTGGGCGAGGTAGAGGCGCCCGTCGGCGATCAGCTGCGGCATGAACCGGTGGAAGAACGTCAGCAGCAGCGTGGTGATGTGCCCGCCGTCGACGTCCGCGTCGGCCATCAGGATGACGCGCCCGTACCGCAGGCGCTCCGGCTCGTACGCGTCGCCGATGCCGGTCCCCAGCGCCTTCACGAGCGCCTGCAGCTCCGAGTTCTCGAGCACCTTCGTCAGCTGCGCCCGCTGGACGTTGAGCACCTTCCCGCGCAGCGGCAGGATCGCCTGGGTGTGCCGGTCACGGGCCGACTTCGAGGACCCTCCCGCCGAGTCACCCTCGACGACGAACAGCTCGGTGGTCGCGGGGTCCCGCGACGTGCAGTCGGCGAGCTTCCCGGGCAGGCCGGCGGACTGGGCGTCGAGCAGCCCCTTGCGGCGCGTCAGCTCCCGCGCGGCCTTGGCGGCCTGGCGGGCCTTCGCCGCGACCGACGCGCGCTTCACGACCTTGCGGCCCTTCGCCGTGTTCGCGTCCAGCCACCGTGCGAGGCCCTCGCCGACCACCTGCTCGGCGTAGGAGCGGGCGAGGGTGGAGCCGAGCCGGCCCTTCGTCTGGCCCTCGAACTGCGGGTCGGGCAGCTTGATGGACACCACCGCGACGAGCCCCTCTCGGACGTCGTCGCCGGTCAGGTTGGGATCCTTCGCGCCGAGCGCCTTCGAGTCGCGGCCGAACCGGTTCAGCGTCGTGGTCAGCGCGCGCCGGAAGCCCTCCTCGTGCGTGCCGCCGTCCGCGGTCCGCACGATGTTGACGTAGGAGCGGATGCGCTCGTCGTGGAAGCCGTCGGACCAGGTCAGCGCGACGTCGATGGCGACCGGATGCCCGTCGACCTCGCGCTCGTCGCTGAACGTGATGACCGGGACGAGCGGGTCGGCGTCCCCGAGCAGCTCGGTGACGAAGTCGACCAGGCCCTTCTTCGACCGGTACGTGACGCTCCGACCGTCCCGGTCGTCGACGAGCGTGAGGGACAGGCCGGCGTTGAGCAGTGCCGTCTCGTGCAGCCGCTGCGCGATCGTGTCGTGGTCGAAGTCGACGGTCTCGAAGATCGTGTCGTCCGGCCAGAACCGCACCAGCGTCCCCGTGCTCGTGCGCTTCCCCGGCAGCTTCGCCAGCTTCTCCTTCGTGCGTCCACGGGCGAAGGCGACGGCGTGCCGGGCGCCGTCCCGGGTCACCTCGACCTCCGTCCGCTTCGACAGCGCGTTGACGACGGACACGCCCACCCCGTGCAGCCCGCCCGACACGGCGTAGGACTGGCGGTCGAACTTGCCCCCGGCGTGCAGGGTGGTCAGCGCCACCTCGACGGCCGGACGCTTCTCGGTGGGGTGCCGGTCGATGGGGATGCCGCGGCCGTCGTCGGCGACCTCGACCCCTCCGTCGTCGAGGATGCGGACGGTGATGCGCTTCGCGTGCCCGGCGAGGTGCTCGTCGACCGCGTTGTCGACGACCTCCCAGACGAGATGGTGCAGGCCGCGCCGGTCCGTCGAGCCGATGTACATGGCGGGACGCTTCCGCACGCCCTCGAGGCCCTTGAGGACGCTGATGTTCTTCGCGCTGTACTCGGCCACGTCGCTCCACACGTCCGGGGTCGGGCTGCGCGGGAACGGTACGCGAGGGGCTCGGGCCCGACGGGGAGCCGTGCCCGTGCTGTGGACCTCCGGTGGGCACGGAGGGCCGCTCGGCTAGCGTGCGCCGTCCTCGGAGGGACGTGGATGGCCATCGAGCGCACGGCGATCGACGGGCTCCTCGTCGTGCGGTGGGAGACGCACGGCGACGACCGGGGCTTCTTCCGGCAGACGTACCAGCGTGGCGAGCTCGAGGCCGCGCTCGGACGTGCGCCGACGTTCCGGCAGGGGAACCATTCGCGGTCGGGGCCCGGGGTGCTGCGCGGCTTCCACGCGGAGCCGTGGGACAAGCTCGTCTACGTCGTGCGTGGCCGGGCGTTCTGCGCGATCGCCGACATCCGCCCGGACAGTCCGACCTTCGGCGAGGTCGCCACGTTCCTGCTCGGCGACGCGCCGGGGGAGCGCATCCGGCTGTACGTGACCGAGGGTCTCGCGAACTCGTTCCTGACCCTCGAGGACACCGACTACCTCTACGACGTGACCGACGAGTTCCGACCTGGGCTGGTGAAGCCGTCGGTCGCCTGGGACGATCCGGACCTCGGGGTCGACTGGCCCGTCACGGATCCCGTCCTCAGCGAGGCCGACCGGACGAACCCGACCCTGCGCGCGCTGTTCCCGGACCATCCGCGGCTCGTCTGAGCGTCCCGGGACGGCGGCGCGTCAGGCGGGCCCGCCACCTCGGTAGTGCGGGCCGAGGTCGTCGGTGTGCGTCTCCTGCCACAACGGTGCGCCGGAGCGGTAGGCGGCGCGCCCGATGACGTGCCCCGAGACGGGTGAGGTCAGCAGCTGGATGACGACGGCGAGTCCGAGCACGACCGCGGCGCGCGTCGTCCCGACGGCGAGCGCGACCCCCCCGAGGATCGCCGCGAGCCCGAGCCCCGTCGCCTTCGTCGCCGCGTTGGCGCGGGTCAGCACGTCCGGGAGGCGCACGACGCCGACACCGGCGAGCAGGATGAGGCCCGCGCCCACCCCGATGAGCACGTCGGCGAGCACCGTGGACCACGTCATGAGCCGCGCCTCCCGACCAGCAGGCTGAGCGCGACGGTCGCGAGGAAGCCCAGCAGCGTCGCGACGAGCGTCACGTCCAGCAGCTGGTCGGCCTCCTGCCGCAGGGCGAGCAGCGCGATCGCGCCGATGACGCCGTAGAGGGCGACGTCCGCGGCGACCGCCCGGTCGGCGACCGTCGGGCCCCGCAGCACCCGCACCAGTGCGAGCAGGAACGCCACGGCGACCGCTCCGAGGGCGACGTCGACGACGGTCATGCGCTCCTCCCGTGCAGGCGGGTCGCGTCGAGCAGGATGTCCTCGAGCCGCACGATCCCGGTGAGGAACTCCTCCCGCGACGGGGCGTAGAGGGTGTGGACGTACAGCATGCGCCGTGGTTCGTCGACCTCGAGCGTGAGCGTGCCGGGGGTGAGCGAGATCGCGTTGGCGAGCAGGACGAGCTCGACCGGCCCGCGGGCCCGGGTCGGGACCGCCATGATCGCGGGCTGCATGTGGAAGCCGGGCGTCGCGACCTCGTAGGCGACCCGCAGGTTCGCGCGCACGATCTCTCCGAGGAACCGCAGCAGCGAGACGACGAGGCGCAGCGGCCACGTCAGCGCGCTCGCCGACCCGCGGCCCGTGCCCGCGCGCGCACCTGCGCGCATGCCCTCGGGAGGTGGCGTGGCCGTCATCGTGCCACCGCCGTGAGGTAGGCCGTCGGGTCGAGCAGCGCGTCGGCCGCCGCGCCGACCACGTCGAGCAGGGGGGCGGCGGCGGGTCCGAGCACCAGGGCGGCGACCCCGATGCCGAGGGGCATGCCGACGAGGACGCGCCGTGCCGCCGTCCCGACGGGGGTGCCCGTCGGTGCCCGCCCGTCCGCATCCGCGCCCGGCCGGTCGCCCCAGAACGCCCCGTTGAAGATCTTGATCATCGACAGCAGCGTCAGGAGGCTGACGCCGACGGCGGTCGCGCCGGCGACGTACGCCTGCGCCTCGAAGGCGGTCCGGATGAGCAGGTACTTGCCGAGGAACCCGGACGTCGGCGGGATGCCGGCGAGCGCCAGCGCGGGCAGCAGGAACGCGACGCCGAGCCACGGGCGCGTCCGCAGCAGTCCACCCAGCCGGTCGAGCCGGTCGGTGCCCTCCGAGCGGACCACCGCGGCCGCGGAGAGGAACAGCGCGCCCTTCACGGCGACGTACTGCAGCAGGTAGAACAGTCCTGCGGCGACCGCACCGCGCGTCCACACGCCGAGGGGCAGGACGAGGTAGCCGACCTGGCTGACCATGTGGAACGTCAGGATGCCCCGCATGTCGCCGCCGCCGACGGCGCCGAGCACGCCGACGACCATCGTGACCGCGGCGACGACGAGCATCGCCGGGAGGAACCCGTCGACGTCGTGGAGGAACGTGGACGTGAGGCGATACAGCACGTACACGCCCGCCTTCGTGAGCAGTGCGGAGAAGATCGCCGTGACCGTCGGGGACGCGTGGACGTACGCGCGGGGCAGCCAGCCGTGCAGCGGGACGAGGCTCGCCTTCGCGACGACGGCGACGAGCAGCACACCCATGCCGGCGAGGGCGGCCGGGTCGTCCGGCACGGCGGTGGACACGGCCGCGAGGTTGACCGTCCCGAGCCGGCCGTAGACGAGTCCGACGCCGAGCAGGAACGCCGTCGAGGCGAGCAGGTTCGTGCCGACGTACAGGACCCCCGCACGGACCTGCGCCCCGCCGCCGCGCAGCGTCAGCAGCACGTACGACGCGACGAGCATCACCTCGAACGCGACGAAGAGGTTGAACAGGTCGGCGGTGACGAAGGCGAGCGCGACGCCCGACCACAGCAGCAGCACGAGCGGGAGGAACAGCGGGTGGTCGTCCTCGCCGCTCGCGGCGGCGAACACCACGCCGACGAGGGTCATCGTCGAACCGATGGTGAGCAGCAGCGCGCTGAGCGCGTCCACACCGAGGACGATCGCGAGCCCGGCCGGGAAGCCGCCCACGTCGACCGTGAGGGTCGAGCCGTCCGACGTCGCGCCGACCAGCAGCAGCGAGATCGCGACGACGCCGCCGAGCGTGACCCACGCGAGGGCGCGCTGCAGGCGCCGGCGGTGTCGGAGCAGCACGCCGGTGGCACCGGCCGTCAGCGGGACGGCGAGGACGAGGATGAGGAGCTCGCTCATCGGCCGTCCTCGAGGTCGTCGTCACCCTGGACGTCACGGCTGCGGAACGCGAGGGCGAGCAGGAACGCCGTGATGCCGAACGCGATGACGATGGCGGTGAGCGCGAACGCCTGGGGGAGGGGGTCGGCGGCGTCCGCACCGGCACCCGCGAACGGCACCGCGCGCGTCCCGACACCGCCGGCGGCGATGAGCAGGGTCGTCGCCGCGTGGCCGAGCAGCACGAACCCGAGGGCGATCCGGACGATGCCGCGCTGCAGGATGAGGTAGGTGCCGCCCGCGGCGAGCACCCCGACGATGACGGCCGCGCTCATCGCCTCCCCTCCGGCTCGCCCACCGGGCCGCCGCGCGCCGACACCGGCGCGTCCTCGGGCAGCCCCTGTCCGAGATGGCGCAGGACGGCGACGACGAGTCCGACGACGACGAGGAACACGCCGACGTCGAACACGAGGGAGGCGGCGACGGACGTCCCACCGGGGAGCGTGACCTTGCCGCCGGCGAGGAACGCGCCGTCCGCGACGAGGCCGGCGAGTCCGTACCCGCCGGCGATGGCGAGTCCGGTCCCGACCATGGGGAGCGTGCGGAACCAGCGGGACTGCCACATCCGCTGGTGGCCGCGGCTGAGGTAGAGGAGCACGACGGCTGCGCCGGCGGCGAGTCCGCCGATGAAGCCGCCGCCGACGGCGTCGTGGCCGCGTAGCAGCAGCCAGCCGGACGTCAGCAGCAGCGCCGGGGCGAGCACGTCCGTCATCACCCGCAGGATCGTGCTCTCGATCGCGCCGTCCCCGCGGAACCCGTCGCCGCCGGCCCGGACCGGCGAGCCCGCGGGCGGGCCGAGCGGCCGGACCGAGGGGCGGCGCACCAGGGTGTAGATCCCGAGCGCCGCGACGAGCAGGACGGTGACCTCACCGAGCGTGTCCAGCGCCCGGAAGTCGACGAGGATCGTGTTGACGACGTTGTCCCCGCCGGTGATCGGCTCCGCCTCGGCGAGGAACCGGTCCCCGACGGCACTGCGTCCCCGTCGACCCGTCAGCCGCCAGGTGAGCAGCGCCGTGCCCGCGCCGACCGTGGCGGCGACCGCGGCCGCTCCCCGGCGGCGCAGCCGCCCGCCGCGGGCGAACGTGTCGGGCAGGCGGCGGAAGACGACGACGACGAGCGCGACGGTCAGCGTCTCGACGAGCAACTGGGTCAGGGCGAGGTCCGGTGCCCCGTGGAGGGCGAACCAGCCGGCGACGAGGAACCCGGTGAGTCCGAGCGCGGCGACGGCGGCGATGCGGCTGCGGGCCTGCACGACGCCGACGACGGCGACGGCGACGAGCCCCACCGTGAGCGTGTCGAGCGGGTCGGAGGTCGGTGGCGTGCCGGCCGGCTCGACCGTCGCGGTCGCGGTCCACAGGACGGCGGCGAGCACGACGAGGACGGGACCGAGGTAGGCCACGGGTCGGTCGGAGGTGGCCGAGGCGCGCACCCGTCCCCCCAGCCGGAGCGTGGCCGCGTAGGTGCGGTCGAACGCGTCCTCGCCGGACGGTCCTCGGGTCCCCGCGAGTCGGCGCTCGATGGCCGGGCCGGCGCGGTGCAGCAGGACGCCGCCGGTGACGATGCCGATGCTGAGCAGGAGCGGGACGGTGATGCCGTGCCACAGGGCGAGCTTGACGCCGGTGGTGCTGCCGGTGAGCTGCTCGGCGACCACGTCGAGCAGCGGGGTGAGCGTCCCGGACAGCGGTCCGAGCGCCAGCCCGGCCACGGCGAGCAGCAGCGCCGGCAGCTCGAAGGCGACCGCCGGGCGGTGCGCGGGGGTGCGGACCGGACCGAGGAACGTGCCGGCCACGTAGCGCAGCGAGTACCCGACGGTGCCGACGCTCGCGACGACGATGAGCACGAGGCCGGTCGTCGCGAGCCACGGTGTCCCGCCGCCCTTCACGAAGGCGGCGAGGGCCTCCTCCTTCGTGACGAAGCCGAGCAGCGGGGGCAGTCCGGCCATCGACAGGGCCGCCAGCGTGCCCGCGGCGGCCGTGAGCGGGAGCTGGCGGCGCAGGCCGCCGAGCCGACGCAGGTCGCGCGTCCCCGTCTCATGGTCGACGACCCCGACGGTCATGAACAGCGCCGCCTTGAACAACGCGTGTGCGAGCACGTGCACGGTCGCGATGCCCAGCGCGAGGGGTGTGCCGAGCCCGGCGAGCGCCGTGAGCAGCCCGAGCTGGCTGACCGTCGAGTACGCCATGAGCCGCTTCAGGTCGTGCTGGACGACCGCGACCCAGGCTCCGAGCACGGCGGTCGTGCCGCCGACGAGCACGAGGCTCACCTGCCACAGCGCCACCCCGTCGAACACCGGTGCCAGGCGGAGGAGGAGGTACACGCCGGCCTTGACCATGGTCGCCGCATGCAGGTACGTCGACACGGGCGTCGGGGCGACCATCGCACCGGGCAGCCAGAAGTGGAGGGGGAACTGGGCGGACTTGGAGCCGGCGGCGAGCAGCACGAGCAGCACGATGGGGACGACGAGCGGGGACGCTGCGACGGCCCCCGCGGCGGCGGCGATGCCCGCGATCGACGTGGTCCCCGTCGTGAGGGAGAGGAGGACGGCGCCTGCGAGCAGCGCCAGCCCACCGAGGGCGGTGACGAGCAGCGCACGGGTGGCACCGGTGCTGCCCTTCCCATCGCCGCCGATGAGGAAGAAGCTGGTGATGCTCGTCAGCTCCCAGGCGATGAACAGCAGGATGATGTCGTCGGCGAGGACCACGCCGAGCATCGCGCCGGCGAACAGCGTCAGCAGCGCCGCGATGCGCACCGCGGCCGGGTCGGACGCGGCGAAGTACCGCCATGCGTAGACCATGACGAGCGTGCCGATGCCGGCGACGACGAGCGCGAACGCGAACGCGAGCCCGTCGAGGCGCAGGGCGACGTCGAGGCCGAGCTCGGGCAGCCAGGGGCGTCGGAAGGTCACCACGTCGCCGTCGAGGACGGCGGGGAGCCGCCCGGCGAGCGTCGCGGTGACCCCGAGGAGCACGGCACCGTCGACGAGGAGCACGGCCCGTCCCAGCCGTCGCCCGAGCAGGGGCGTCAGGCCCGCCGCGATGATCGGCGCGGCCACCACCAGAGGCAGCAGCACGTCAGGCTCTCCGCGTCGTCGGTGCGCACGACCGCGGTCGGCGCCGGGGCCGGAAGGTAGCCCGCGGGGCCGTCAGGACTCGTCGTCGCCCGGGGCCGCCGTGAGGTAGCGGTCCTTGATCGCGTCGACGACGCCGGCGTCCGCGAGCGTCGTGGTGTCGCCGAGCTGCTTGTCCTCGGCGATGTCGCGCAGCAGCCGCCGCATGATCTTGCCGGAGCGGGTCTTGGGCAGGTCCGCGGTGAACAGCAGCGACGCCGGCTTCGCGATCGGGGAGATCATCCGGGCGACGTGCTCGCGCAGCTCGGCCGCCAACGCCTCGTCCCCCTCGAACCCGGCGCGGGGGGTCACGAACGCGGCGATCGCCTGGCCGGTGAGCGGGTCGGCCCGGCCGATGACCGCCGCCTCGGCGACCGACGGGTGGCTGACGAGCGCGGACTCGACCTCGGTGGTCGACAGCCGATGCCCCGACACGTTCATGACGTCATCGACGCGTCCGAGCAGCCAGAACGACCCGTCCGCGTCCCGCTTCGCGCCGTCGCCGGCGAAGTAGCGGCCGGGGAAGCGCGACCAGTAGGTCTCCCGGAAGCGCGCCTCGTCGCCCCAGATGCCGCGCAGCATCGACGGCCACGGCCGGTCGAGCACGAGGTAGCCCCCGCCGGGGGCGGGCACCTCCTCACCGCGGTCGTCGACGATGGTCGCCGAGATGCCGGGCAGGGGGGACGTCGCCGACCCGGGCTTCGTCGTGGTCACCCCGGGGAGCGGCGCGATCATCATCGCGCCCGTCTCCGTCTGCCACCACGTGTCGACCACCGGCGTCCGCCCGCCACCGATGACGTCGCGGTACCACATCCACGCCTCGGGGTTGATCGGCTCACCGACGCTGCCGAGCACCCGCAGGCTCGAGAGGTCGTGCCCGTCGGGGTGCTCGCGGCCCCACTTCATGAACGCACGGATGGCCGTCGGTGCCGTGTAGAGCTGCGTGACGCCGTAGCGGGCGACGAGCTCCCAGAAGCGGTCCTCGCGCGGGAAGTTCGGCGCACCCTCGTACATGACCGACGTCGCGCCGTTGGCGAGCGGCCCGTAGACGATGTAGGAGTGGCCGGTGACCCAGCCGATGTCGGCCGCACACCAGTACACGTCGTGCTCGGGGTCGAGGTCGAACACCGCCCGGTGGGTGAACGACGTCTGCGTGAGGTAGCCGCCCGTCGTGTGCATGATGCCCTTGGGGCGTCCGGTGGTCCCCGACGTGTAGAGGAGGAACAGCAGGTCCTCGGCGCCCATCTCCTCGGGCTCGCAGACCGCGTCCTGCGCAGGCACCAGGTCGTGCCACCAGACGTCGCGTCCGTCCCGCATCGTGACGTCGTCACCGGTCCGCCGCACGACGAGCAGCCGTTCGATCGAGGCCGAGCCCTCCACGGCCTCGTCGGCCTGCTCCTTGAGCGGGAACGTGGCGCCGCGCCGGTGCGCGCCGTCCGCGGTCACCAGCACGCGACACGCGGCGTCGTCGATGCGTTCGCGCAGGGCGTTCGCGCTGAAGCCGCCGAACACGACCGAGTGCACCGCGCCGATACGGGCGCAGGCCAGCATGGTGACGACGAGCTCGGGCACCATCGGCAGGTAGACGGCGACGCGGTCACCGCGCTCGACGCCGAGGTCGCGCAGCGCGTTGGCCGCACGGGCGACGTC
Organism: uncultured Nitriliruptoraceae bacterium; assembly: GCA_913060655.1. Lineage (GTDB taxonomy): Bacteria > Actinomycetota > Nitriliruptoria > Nitriliruptorales > Nitriliruptoraceae > CSBr16-57R1. The sequence goes on from CAJXTG010000014.1 coordinate 23,647, forward strand.
GTCGCGCAGCTCGGCGTAGGTGATCGTCCGCGTGTCGCCGGGCTCACCCTCCCAGTGGAACGCGACGCGCTCGCCGTTCCCCGCGGCGACGTGCCGGTCGACGCAGTTCACGCTGGCGTTGAGCGTCCCGTCGGCGAACCAGCGGGCGAAGGGGGCCTGCCAGTCGAGCACCTCGGCGTCGGAGAACGGCCGCATCCAGTCCAGCCGGCGGGCCTGCTCGGCCCAGAACGCCTCCGGGTCGCGCGCCGCCGCCGCGTGCAGCGAGCCGTCGACGATGCCGGTGCGCACCGCGGCCGCCGCGACGGGCGGGAACCGTCGTTCCTCCTCGAGCAGTCCCTCGATCGCGTCCCCGGCCATGGCGTCCCCCGTCCCGATCGTCCGCTGCGCTCCCGGGGCGGATGCTAGGCCAGCGCGCATCCGCCCTGCGGGGGTGGCAGGATGGGCGGATGCCGAAGATCGACGTCGACGCCCTCGAGGACGAGTGGGACGACGACGTGGCCGTGGGGCCGCGCGGTCGTCCGCTCGCGTCCCCGGCGGCGCGGGCCGCGCGCCGCCGGCAGCAGCAGGGCCGGGTCGTCGCCGTCGACCGCGGACGCATCCGCGTCGTCCTCGAGGGGGACGGGCCCGAGGACACCCTGGACGCCCGCTACGGCGGGGCGATGCGCGGACGTCGGGTCGTCGTCGGTGACCGGGTCCGGGTCGCCCCCGCCCGCGGTGACGAGCCGGCCCGGGTCGTCGAGCGCCTGCCGCGGACGACGGTGCTGGCGCGGACCGGGGACGACCTCGACGCGCACGAGCGGGTGCTCGTCGCCGACGCCGACGTCGTCGCCGTGGTCGTGGGGGCGGACAACCTCGCAGCGGGGCTCCGCTTCGCCGACCGGGTCATCGTCGCCGCGACCGCCGGGGGTCTCGGGGTGCTGCTCGTCGTCAACAAGGTCGACGTGGTCGCCACCGCCGATGCCGACGGGCTCGACGCGGCGGTCGCGCCGTACGGCGGTGCGGTGCAGGAGGTCCTCCGCGTCTCGGCACACACCGGTGAGGGGCTCGACCGGCTGCGGGAACGGCTCGCCGGGCGCTGGACGGTCCTCACCGGCCACTCCGGCGTCGGGAAGACGTCCCTCACGAACGTGCTCATCCCCGACGCCGAACGTCGCACGGGGGAGGTCGGCCCGCGTGGCGGACGCCACACGACGGTCGCGGCCGCCGCGATGCCGCTGCCGGGCGGGGGCTGGCTCGTCGACACGCCGGGCGTGCGCTCCTTCGGACTCGGGATGCTCGACCGTCGCGGCGTCGCGCTCGGGTTCCCCGAGCTCGCCGGCCTCGCGTGCGCGCTCGACGACTGCCGGCACGCCGGCGAGCCGGGCTGCGCGCTGCCCGACGCCGACCTGCCCGAGGTGCGTCGTGCCGCGTTCGAACGCCTCGCCGCCGCCGTCGACGGCACGGCGCACGTCGAGGACTGAGCCGGCGGACGGCCGGGACACCGAGGGTCCGGTGCGACACGGCTACCCTGCCGCCGCCGTCCCGGCGGGGTGGCCAAGTGGTAAGGCAGGGGACTGCAAATCCCCCATCACGGGTTCGATTCCCGTCCCCGCCTCTCGCCCCCGTGGACTGCGGCGCCGACACCCGAGGTCGCGCCGGTCCGATCGCAACCGGCGCGTGCGGGTGGATGACGCCACCGCGGGGAACGCCTAGGCTCGCCGCGCACTGCGCAGGACGACTCGGGAGCGTCGAGGGGGCGAGCTGGTGGTCTCCTCCCTCGTGCGCGCCCGTCGTGGTCCGCAGCTGCGGCGCGTCGCGGCCGTCGTCCTGACGGCCATCGCGGTCGGGTCCGTCGCCGCCCTCACGGCCGGACCGGCCGTGGCCCAGTCGGCGACGGAGACGGTCTCCGGCCGGCTCGCGTTCGAGGGCGAGGGCGTCGAGGGCGTGCGGGTCGTCGTGGAGTCGACCGACGACGGGGCGGTGCTCGAGGCCGTGAGCGGGCCGGACGGGTCGTGGCTCGTCGAGCTGCCCGGTCCGGGCGCCTACCGCATCGAGCTGGACGCCTCGACCCTCCCTGAGGGGGTGGGGCTGCGCGACCCGGACAACCCGGCCCGCGAGGTGCGGGTGTTCGAGAACTCGACCTCGGCGGTCGTGTTCGCCCTCGGCGAGCCGCAGGTGCAGACGTCCGACACGCCACGACGCCTGCTGCAGAGCTCCGTGAACGGGTTGAAGTTCGGCCTGATCATCGCGATGACCGCGATCGGCCTCTCGCTCATCTTCGGGACGACCGGGCTCGTGAACTTCGCCCACGGCGACCTCGTCACCGTCGGCGCGTTCCTCGCCTACTTCCTCAACGTGACGCTCGGCCTGCCCCTGCTCATCGCCGCGCCGCTGGCGATCGCCGCCGGGGGTGCGCTGGCGGGCGGGCTCGACCGTCAGGTCTGGCGTCCCCTCAGGGCCCAGCGGACCGGGCTCATCGCCATGCTCGTCGTGTCCATCGGGCTCTCGTTCGTGCTGCGGCACGTCGTGCTGCTGTTCTTCGGCGGGAGCCGGCAGTCCTACACCGACTTCGGCCTGCAGACGGCGCTCGAGTTCGGCCTCGTGCGCGTGCAGCCGGTCGAGCTGTGGGTCATGGGCCTGTCGGTCGCCGCCCTCGTGGCCGTCGGCCTCATGCTGAACCGGACGAAGCTCGGCACGTCCATGCGGGCCGTCGCCGACAACCGTGACCTCGCCGAGTCGTCCGGCATCGACGTCCAGCGCGTCATCCTCGCGGTGTGGGTCCTCGGGGGCGGGCTCACCGCCGCCGGAGGGATCTTCCTCGGGCTCATCGAGTCGGTCGACTACCTGATGGGCTTCCGACTCCTCCTGCTGATGTTCGCCGGCGTCATCCTCGGCGGCCTCGGCTCCGCCTACGGGGCGATGGTCGGTGGCGTGATCGTCGGCTTCGTGAGCGAGTTCAGCACCGTGTGGTTCTCCAGCCAGATCAAGTACGTGTGGGCGCTGCTGGTGCTGATCGTCATCCTCCTCGTGCGGCCGCAGGGCATCCTCGGCCGGAGGGAGCGGTTCGGATGATCGAGACGCTGTTCTTCGACGCGCTGCGCTCCGCCATCGGCCCGACCGCCGCGTCCTACGCCCTGCTCGCCGTCGGCCTCAACCTGCACTTCGGCTACACCGGCCTGCTCAACTTCGGGCAGGTCGGCTACATGCTCGTCGGCGCCTACGGCCTGTCCATCACCGTCGCCGTCTTCGGCGGGCCGCTGTGGCTCGGCCTGATCGTCGGCATGCTGGCGGCCGTCGTCCTCTCCATCATCCTCGGCGCACCGACGCTGCGGCTACGTGCCGACTACCTGGCGATCACGACGATCGCGGCGAGCGAGATCCTCCGGTTCCTCGTCCGCAACACCGGCAGCGACGACCTCACCGGCAGCGTGTTCGGCCTGCGGCAGTTCGCCGGCGAGTTCTACGACTGGTCACCGTTCGCTCCGGGGGAGTACCTCGGGCCGCTCGGCTTCAACGCGAACCGGATGTGGGTCACGCTCGTCGGCTGGGGACTCGTCGCGGCGCTGTCCGCGATGGTGTGGACGCTGATGCGCAGTCCCTGGGGTCGCGTCCTGCGGTCGATCCGTGAGGACGAGGACGCGGCCCGCAGCCTGGGCAAGAACGTCTTCCTCTACAAGATGCAGAGCCTGATCATCGGCGGGGTGATCGGTGCGATCGGCGGGATGGTGTTCGTCCTCGCCCTGCAGAACGTCACGCCGGACATGTTCCTGCCGCAGGTCACGTTCTTCGCGTTCGCGATCATGATCCTCGGTGGCACGAGCACGGTGCTGGGGCCGACGGCCGGGGCCGTGCTGTTCTGGTTCCTGCTCACCGGCCTGCAGAGCGGCATCCGCGGCGTCGTCGACGCGGGTGTCATCCCGGGCATCACCGGTGGTCAGGTCGTCGGCGCCGTGTCGCTGATCGCCGTCGGGCTTCTGCTGATGCTGCTCATGGTGTTCCGCCCGCAGGGCATCCTCGGTGACCGGGAGGAGCTGCGCCTCGATGTCTCCTGACGCGACCGTGCCCGCCGGGCTCGCCGGCGTCGCCCACGAGCCGGGCGTCGCCAAGCCCGACCCGATCCTCGTCGTCGACGGGCTGCGCCGTGCGTTCGGCGGGGTCCGTGCCGTCGACGTCGACCACCTGGAGATCCCCCGCGGGCTGATCACCGGGCTCATCGGTCCCAACGGGGCGGGGAAGACGACCCTGTTCAACCTGCTGACCGGGTTCGACCGGCCCGACGAGGGGGAGTGGACCTTCGACGGCCGCTCCGCCGCCGGCGTCCCCGCCTACCGCGTCGCCCGCGACGGCATGGTGCGCACCTTCCAGCTGACGAAGGCGCTGTCGCGCATGACGGTGCTCGAGAACCTCATGCTGGGTGCGTCGCAGCAGCGCGGTGAGCACATCCTTCGCGCCCTGCTGCCGTGGGGATGGCGCACGCAGGAGGCGGAGGTCCGCGACCGGGCCGAGGGGCTCCTCGCCCGCTTCAAGCTCGATCACATGCGCGACCAGTTCGCCGGCACGCTCTCCGGCGGGCAGCGCAAGCTGCTGGAGATGGCACGCGCCCTGATGGTCGAGCCGTCGCTGGTGATGCTCGACGAGCCGATGGCCGGCGTGAACCCCGCCCTGACGCAGTCGCTCCTGGGGCACGTGAAGGACCTGCGGGACGTGGAGGGTCGCAGCGTCGTGTTCGTCGAGCACGACATGGACGTCGTGTTCGACATCTCCGACTGGGTCGTCTGCCTCGCCGAGGGGCGCGTCATCGCCGAGGGGCCGCCCGCGTCGATCGGTGCGAACCCGGCCGTCATCGACGCCTACCTCGGTGCGACGCACGACCACAGCGCGCTGCGCGAGGAGCGCCGACGCCGGCAGGCGGCGAGGGGGGACGCATGACCACCGCTCCGGTGCTCGTCGCGGAGGAGCTCGTCGCCGGCTACGTGCCGGACGTCGACATCCTCACCGGCTGCAACCTCACCCTCGAGCGGGGCGAGCTGGTCGGGATCATCGGCCCCAACGGCGCGGGCAAGTCGACGCTCATCAAGACGATGTTCGGGCTCGTGCCGGTCCGCAGCGGGCGCGTGCTGCTGGGTGAGGACGACATCACCGGCCTGGCCGCGCACCAGCTCGTCTCCCGGGGCGTCGGCTACGTCCCCCAGACGCAGAACGTGTTCCCGAGCCTGACCATCCGCGAGAACCTCGAGATGGGCCTGTACCTGCGCAGCGACGCGTGGGAGGAGCGCGCCGCGTTCGTCCACGAGCTGTTCCCCCTGCTCGCGGACCGGTCCAACCAGCGGGCCGGGCTGCTGTCGGGCGGGGAGCGGCAGATGGTCGCGATGGGCCGTGCCCTGATGATGGACCCGAAGGTGCTGTTCCTCGACGAGCCGTCGGCGGGCCTGTCGCCGGCGAACCAGGACGACGTCTTCCGGCGCATCGGGGACATCAGCGAGGCCGGCATCTCCATCGTCATGGTCGAGCAGAACGCCCGCACGTGCCTCGAGATCTGCGACCGCGCGTACGTGCTGGACCAGGGGCGCAACGCCTACACGGGGACGGGCGAGGAGCTCCTCAACGACCCGAAGGTCATCGAGCTCTACCTCGGGACCCTGGCCCGGGCGCGCTGACCCGCCGGACCGCCCCCTCCATCCTCGCCGGCAGGGCAGCAGGTCGCGCAGCAGGCCGCGCGTGAGCCCACGCAGAAGGGCCCGCGGCCGGAGCCGCGGGCCCTTCCGACTGCGGTGTGGCTCAGCCGACCAGGTCGCCGGCGACCGTCCCGGTGGAGACGAACTCGCCGTCCTCCCAGGTGCTGGTCTCGATGATGCCGCGCGACGGCTCGCCGCCGCCCTCACGCACCTCGATGAGGTTCAGCGGGCCACCGACCGCGCTCTGGTACGCGATCGACTCGCCGGCGTCGACGAACGTCATGCACTCCGCGAACGTCGTGCACTCGTTGTCACCGGTGGTCACCGCGATCATGTTGTCGCGGATGTCCGCCGAGGCGGTCGAGCCGGACACCGAGGCGGCCAGCGCCATCAGGTTGGCGCAGTCGTAGGCGTTCGGGGCGAACAGGAAGTCCACCAGGTCCGGGTTGAACTCGAGCAGACGGGCCTCGAACTCCGGCGGCACGATCGCCGTCGGGGCGGTGAAGCGCATCCCGTTGAGCACGTCGGCCGACGGGAAGTTGTCGGCGAACGCCGCACCCGCGATGCCGTCCGCACCGAAGATGTTCGTCGGCTCGATGCCGGCGGCGAACAGACCCTGGACGATCTGGGCACCCTCGACGAAGGTGATCAGCACGTGCGCCTCGGCGCCCGAGCCGACCATCGCGTCGACGACGGAGTCGAACGTCCCGGCCTCCGGGTCGTAGGTCTCCTGCAGCACCACCTCGGCGCCACGGGCCTCGAGGCCCTTGACGGTCTCCTCCATGAACGGCACGCCGTAGTCGTCGGCGCGGGCCGCGACCGCGACGGTCGTGTAGCCCGCGTTGACCACGAGGTCGGCGAGGACCGGCGCCTGGAGGACGTCGGACGGCGCCGTACGGAAGTAGTAGCCGCTGTCGGGGTAGGACGTCAGGCCGATTCCGGTGTTCGACGGCGAACACTGGACGACACCGGCGCTCGTGACGTTGTCGATGACGGCCATGGTCATGCCCGTGGCGGCGGCACCGATGATGCCCTGCACGTCGCTCGCGAGCAGACGGCTGGCCTCCTCCGCGGCACGTCCGGCGTCACCGGCCTCGTCACCGCTGAGCAGCTCGACGGGGTTGCCGAGCACGCCACCGGCGTCGTTGATCTCCTGGATCGCCAGCTGGACACCCGACGTCATCGGGGGACCGAGGAAGGCGAGCTGACCGGTCTCCGGCAGCAGGTAGCCGAGCTTCAGGGCGGCGGCCTCGGCCGGCTCCTCGGCGGGAGCCTCCTCGACCGGCGTCTCCTCGGGGGCCTCGGCGGCCTCCTCCTCGGTGCCGCAGGCGGCGGTGATGAGGGCCACGGCGGCGAGGACCGCTGCGGCCTTGGTCTTGCGTCGGAACCTCATGGATGGCGCTCCTTCTGCGTCGGAAGGGAGCACACTCGGGGCTGCGGTTCGCTCGCGGCCCCGGAGGCGAGCTCCCAGCGTCGGTGGGGGCAGGACCCCCGGCACGACGGAGGGCGCGGTCCGCGCCCACCATCAGCATAGTAGGGGCTCGTCCCTCGGACGGTTTTGGCGCCGAACGGCCCCTCAGGAGCCGCCCGCCACCTCCTCGCGGAGCTCCGCGACGACCGGCAGGTCCGTGGGCGCGCCGCCGCCCGCCCCGTCGCCCACCCCGGCGTCGATGCCAAGGGCCCGGATCACGGTGCGACCGGCCGCACAGTCACCGTCGGGGTCGCACGCGATCGGACCGGTGAGCCCCTCGAACCGGGACCGGCCGAGCGTGGTGCGCAGCTCGGCGCGGCTGAGGACGAGGGCACCGTCACCGTCGACGACGGACGTGTCCTCGATCGCCTTCAGCAGCACCGTCGCCGCGTCGTAGGCGGCGGCCCACCAGCCCGTCGGGTCGGTCACCCCGGCCGCCGTCACCCGCTCCCGCGTCTGCGAGGCGCTGAACCCGGTGACGGCGCTGACGGCCTCGTCGGGCGGGACGACGGCCGGGCCGGTCAGCAGCAGGCCGACGTCGGACGGTGCGGCGAGCAGCGCGGCGGGGACGGTGTCGCCCGGGGTGATGCGCGTCACGCCGGCGAGCGCACCGCGCTCCACCCAGCCCGCGTCGAGCGCGACGAGGTCGTCGCCGCCGAGCGCGAGGTAGGCGACGTCGACGTCACCGTCGTCGATCGCGTCGAGCAGGGTCGAGCGGGCCGCCAGCGCCTCCTCCGCCGGTTCGTCGGCGAGCGTCCCCGCGAGCAGCTCCGGGACGGCCTCGTCGACGATGACGGTGCCGCCGAGCAGCTCGAAGCGGGCGCGGAACGCGTCCGCGAGGGCACGTCCGCCGATGCTCGCGTCGTGCACGATCGCCGCACGGGTCGAGGCCCGCTCCTCGACCGCGTGGGTCGCGGCCGCGCGCGCCTGCACGAGGCCGGACGGCGCGGTGCGCCACGTCCCCTCCGCACGGTCCTGCGCGATCGTCCCGTCGGGCCCCGTCGTGAGCGTGACCGCGGTCGGCCGGGGGGTGAGGAGCACGAGTCCCGCGTCCGCGGTGACGCGCTGCGCGCCGAGCACCGAGGGGAGGCACTGGGGTCCGAGGACGCCGGCGACGTCATGGTCCGCGAGGAGCGCGTTCGCGGCGTCGGCCCCGCCCGCGGTGTCGCAGGTGAGCGGCGGCGCGGTGGCCAGGGTCACCCGGAAGTCCTGCTGGATCGCGCCGAAGTCCTCGACCGCGGTGCGGAAGGCGGCCTCCAGCTCCGGCCCGAGTCCCTCGGGGTCCGCGTCCCCGTCGAGGAGGACCCCCAGGGTGACGTCGTCGCCCGGTGCGACGCGCAGGACGCCGAGGGTCTCGTCCACCGCCACCGGCGGGCGTTCGTCGGCGGGGTCCGCGGCCGGCTCCTCCGGGAGGCAGCCGGCGAGGAGGACCGTCAGCGTCCCGGCGGCGCCGAGCACACCGAGCGTCCCCATGCCGCGCACCGGTCCGGCCCCTCCCGCCACGGTCGTCCGCCGCCGCTGCGGGGACGCCCCGCGGCAGCGTAACCGGCGGCTGCACGGGCACGCCTAGCCTCGCCGTCGACCGGGGGTGACGATGGGTGCCGACAGGTCCGACGACGTCGGGCTCGCCGACGTCGCCCCGTTCGTCGTGCGGGGCGAGGTCGTCGAGCTGTTCGAGGCGCTCGTCGACGTCATCTTCTGCGCGAAGGACGCCGACCTCCGCTACGTGGCCGTCAACCTCGCGTTCGTGCGACGCACCGGACGACGCTCCCGCAAGGAGGTGCTCGGCGCCCGCGCCCGCGACATGTTCGCCGCCGGACCGGCGGAGCGCTACGAGGAGCAGGACCGGCGGGTGTTCGCCACGGGCCGGCCGCTGCGCGACGAGCTCGAGCTCATCCGCCGTCCCGACGGGACGATGGGCTGGTACGTCACCACGAAGATCCCCGTCGCCGACGGCGGGCAGGTGACGGGGCTCGTGAGCGTCTCCCGGGACCTGCGGCGACCAAGCGACGAGAGCGTCGAGGTCGCCGCCCTCTCGAGCGTCGTCCGGCTCGTCCGCGAGCACGACGAGTCGGTGCGGCCGCTGCAGCCGGCCGACCTCGCGGCCTCGGCCGGCTGCACCATCGACCAGCTGCAGCGCCGCATGCGTCGGGTGTTCGGGATCTCGCCGACGCAGTACCTGCTGCGCGAGCGGGTCGACCGTGCGGCCCGTCTGCTCGCGACGACCGCCGACCCGATCGCCACGGTCGCCGCCCGCTGCGGCTTCTACGACCAGGCGCAGCTGACCCGCCACTTCGGCCGGTTCATCGGCCTCACCCCCGCCCAGTACCGCAACGAGCAGCAGACGGTGGCCGGTGCGCCGTTGTCACCGACCGGCCGTCGCGACGGCGGCGGACGCCAAGACGGGCGGCGCTGACCGCACGAGACTGCCCCCATGAGCAGCCCGACGACCGTCCGCACGCCCGACGACGCCGACGCCGCCGACGCGGTCGTCGACGCGGCCATCGCGACCGCCCGCCGGTGGCTCGACGCCGCGGGGGAGGTGACGCGGGTCGAGCGGCGCACCGCCGACCAGCTCGGGACGCTCCTTGCCGACGAGGACGGCCTCGACTTCGCCACCGGGTTCGTCGACCGAGTCATGCGCGCCGAGTCGGACCGGGTCGCCGCGCACGCGCTGCGTCGGCTCGTCGCGCTGCCGGACCAGGAGGTCGCGTTCCTCGGGCGCGTCGACCGGCTCCTGCTCGGCGCCGGTGCGCTCGTCGCCCCGGTCCTGCCCGGTGTCGTCGTGCCGCTCGCCCGACGGCGGCTCCGGCAGCTCGTCGGCCATCTCGTCGTCGACGCGACGCCGCGTGACCTCGCCCCGCAGCTGTCCGACGCGCGCGACGCCGTCGGGGCGGCGCTGAACGTGAACCTGCTCGGCGAGGCCGTCCTCGGCGCGGAGGAGGCCCGGCGGCGGCGGGACCGGACCGTGGAGCTCGTCGGCCGCGACGACGTCGACTACGTGTCGGTCAAGCTGTCGTCGATCGCCGCACAGATCACCGTGTGGGACCTCGAGGGCGAGACGGAGCGGATCGCCGGTGAGCTGCGGCCCCTCTACCGCGCGGCGATGGCGTCGGAGCCGCCGACGTTCGTCAACCTCGACGTCGAGGAGTACCGCGACCTCGACCTGACCATCGCCGTGTTCACCCAGGTGCTCGCCGAGGAGGAGTTCCTCGGGCTGCGCGCCGGCATCGTGCTGCAGGCGTACCTGCCCGACGCCGCCCCGGCCCTCGAGCGGCTGCTCGACTTCGCCCGGGAGCGGCATGCGCGCGGCGGGGCGGACGTGCGTATCCGACTCGTCAAGGGGGCGAACCTCTCGATGGAGCAGGTCGAGGCGCAGCTGCGTGGCTGGGAGCCGGCGCCCTACGCGACCAAGCACGAGACGGACGCGAACTACAAGCGCTGCGTCGACACGGCGCTGCACCCCGACCGGCTCGTCGGCGCACGCATCGGCCTCGCCAGCCACAACCTGCTCGACGTCGCCTGGGCCGTCGAGCTCGCCCGGGCGCGCGGGGTCTCCGAGCGGCTCGACGTGGAGATGCTGCAGGGCATGGCACCCGGCTCGGCACGCACCGTCCGCGCCGAGACCGGCGGGCTGCGGCTGTACACGCCCGTCGTCGACCCGGCGGACTTCGACGTCGCCATCTCCTACCTGGTGCGTCGCCTCGAGGAGGTCGCGAGCCCCGACAACTTCCTGCGCGCGTTCCTCGCCATGCAGGACGACCCGGCCCTGTTCGACGCCGAGGTCGAACGGTTCCGCGCGGCCGTCGCCGACCGGCACGCCGTCACCACCGGGCCGCGGCGCACCCAGGACCGCCGCGACCCGGCGGCCGACCCCTCGGCGGCACGCACCCGCGGCATCGACCGGTTCGTCAACGAGCCCGACACCGACCCCGCCCTCGCCGGCAACCGTGCGTGGGCGCGGACCGTCGCGTCCGCACCGGCCCCCGCACCGCGGGCACCGGTGGTCAGCGACCGGGCGAGCGTCGACGCCGTCGTCGCCGCCGCCCGTGCGGCGGGCGAGCGCTGGGGCGCGGTGCCCGCGGAGGAGCGGCGCGTCGTGCTCCGCCGTGTCGCGGACGCGCTCGCGGCCCGGCGGGGCGAGCTGCTCACCGCGATGCTGCACGAGGGCGGGAAGACGATCGGCGAGGCGGACCCGGAGGTCAGCGAGCTGATCGACTTCGCCCGCTACTACGCGGACCGGGCGCTCGACCTCGAGCGTGTCGACGGGGCGACGTTCGCGCCCAACACGCTGACCCTCGTCGTGCCGCCGTGGAACTTCCCGGTGGCGATCCCCGGTGGCGGGGCGTTCGCCGCGCTCGCCGCCGGCTCCGCGGCGATCCTCAAGCCCGCACCGGAGACCCCGCGCTGCGCGGAGATCATCTGCGAGGCGGCCTGGGACGCCGGCGTCGACCGTGACCTGCTCGCCTACCTGCGCGTCCCCGACGACGACACGGGACGGCATCTGGTCACCCACCCGGGGGTCGACGCGGTCGTGCTGACCGGGGCCCACGACACCGCCCGGCTGTTCCGCGGCTGGCGGCCCGACCTGCGGCTGCTCGCGGAGACGTCCGGCAAGAACGCGCTGATCGTGACGCCGTCCGCTGACCTCGACCTCGCCGTCGCCGACCTGGTGCGCAGCGCGTTCGGCCACGCGGGGCAGAAGTGCTCCGCCGCATCGCTGGCGATCCTCGTGGGGGACGTCGCCACCTCACGCCGCTTCCTCGACCAGCTCGTCGACGCGACGACGACGCTCGCCGCCGGCCGCTCGACGGACCTGTCGACGCAGCTCAACCGGCTCATCGGACCACCCCGCGGGCCGCTGGCGCGCCACCTCGAGACGCTCGACGAGGGCGAGCAGTGGCTCGTCGAGCCGCGCTGCGTCGACCCGGCCGCGAACCTGTGGACTCCGGGCGTGAAGACCGGGGTCCGCCCGGGCTCGCACTTCCACACCCATGAATGCTTCGGGCCGGTGCTGGGCATCATGACGGCGTCCGACCTCGACGAGGCGATCCGGTGGCAGAACTCCACCGGCTACGGCCTCACCGGCGGCATCCACAGTCTCGACCCCGACGAGGTCGCGCACTGGCTCGAGCACGTCGAGGTCGGCAACGCCTACGTGAACCGACACATCACCGGTGCGATCGTGCAGCGGCAGCCGTTCGGCGGCTGGAAGCGCTCGGCGGTCGGGCCGGGCGCGAAGGCGGGCGGGCCGGCCTACGTCGCGACGATGGGGACGTGGGCGGACGCCCCGGACGTCGCCGCGCTCGACGACGACGCGTGGCTCGCGCGGGCGCGCCACGACGACGCGGCCCACTGGCCCACCTACGCCGCGGAGCATGACGCCACGGGGCTGGACGTCGAGGCGAACCTGCTGCGGCACCGGCGGCACGAGCGCGTGCTGGTCCGCTGCCGTGCGGGGGCCACGCCACGGGACCTCGCGCGGCTGCTCCATGCAGCGGCCACGACCGGCACACCGGTGCAGGTCAGCGTCGACCCCGACGGTGCCCTCGACGCCGCCGCGGTCGTCGCCGCGGCGCGGCGTGTGGAGGTGCACGCCCCCGGGGTCGTCGTCGAGGACGACGCGGCGCTCGCCGCACGGCTGCCGGAGCTCGGGCAGGTCGTCGTCCGCGCGACGGGGGACCACACCGGTGAGGCGGCGGCGGTGCTGCGCGCGGCCTGCGAGGAGCAGGGCGTGCGCTGCGACGAGGCCGCGGTCGTGCTGAGCGGGCAGCTCGAGCTCGGACGGATCCTGCGGGAGCAGGCGATCAGCCGCACCCTGCACCGCTACGGGCGCGTCACCGGCTGACCCGGCCCCGCACCGGAGCGTCGCCGGCGCCGGTCACACGAGCGGCTCCGGCGGGAGGGTCACCGCGGGCAGCGCCAACGCACCGTCGATGCGCCACCCGTCCTGCTCCTGCGACAGGTCGTAGCGGAGCACGAGCTCGTCGGGACCGACCCCGGCACGCACCCCGACGACGAGGAAGCCGCGCCGCCCGACGACGCCACACTCATCGAACCGGTGCCCGAGGTTGCCGACCAGCGTCGGGTAGTCGTCGCGGATGAGCGTCTCGAACGCCTCGGGCGTGAAGAACGTGCGGAAGAACGGGCTCGTGACCGCGTAGGCGCCGGTGAAGTCCTCGGCGGCGAGGGCGTCGAGCTGCGCCGACAGGGTCGCCCCCATCGCCGCACGCGTCGCCTCGTCGCAGGTTCCGGGCCGGTCCGGATCGGGTGCGGGGTCCGGCCGTGGGGCGGGGACGTCAGGGGTGGTCGGCGCGCCGAGGTCGGGCTCCGGGGGCGGCTCGGCGTCAGGGGTCGGGCGGGCGTCGGGGGTCGGCGCCTCGTCGGGGGCCGGGGCGGTGTCGGGCTGCGCGTCGGGGGCGGCCGGCGTGTCCGCCGCGGGTGCGGTGCAGCCGAGGAGGCCGACGAGCAGGAGCGTGAGCACGGGTGCCGCCCGGGACGTCGACCGCCCGACGGTCGCCCCGACGGTCCCCCCGACGGTTCCACGGTGCATCGCTGGTCCTCCGGAGCGCCCCTGCCACCGACGGTACGGGGAGACGGGGGTGCGTGCGACGCGCTACCGTTGCGCCACCCGGGGCGTTAGCTCAGTTGGCTAGAGCGCTTGCTCGACACGCAAGAGGTCAGAGGTTCGAGTCCTCTACGCCCCACGGCCCCGCGCAGGGCCTCAGGAGCAGCGTGACCGTGACCGGGAACGCGTCCGGGACCGCGACCGGGACGCGTCGCATCGACGACCTCACGGTCGACGTCACCGTCCGTCGCGTCCGCCGCATGAACGTCCGGGTCCATCCGCCCGACGGCAGCGTGCGCCTCTCCGTCCCGCCACGCACCTCGTGGCGCACCGTCACCGCGTTCGTGCGTGCCAGCCGCCCCTGGATCGACCGGCACCGGCAGCGCATCGTCGAGGAGGCGCAGCACGCCGCGCAGGCGGACCCGCCGCCGACCGGTCGCACCGGTGAGGTGTGGTGGCACCTCGGCCGCGCCCACCGCATCCGGCGCGAGGGGCCGGGCGGACCGCTGCGGGTCCGGCTCGCCCCGCGGCGCATCGTCGTCGCCGGAGCCGACGGGGAGGTCGAGGACGCTGCGGTGCTCGCCGCGCTCGACCGCTGGGAGCGGCGACGGTTGCGGGCGCTGGCCGACCCGCTGCTCGACGGCTGGGCCGCGCGGATGGGGGTCCGTCACGAGTTCCTCGGTCTGCGACGGATGACGACCCGCTGGGGGTCGTGCGTGCCGGCACGGCGCAGGATCTGGCTGAACACGCTGCTCGTGCGCCGACCACCCGCGCTGCTCGAGTACGTCGTCGTCCATGAGCTCGCCCACCTGCGGGAATCCTCCCACGGGCCCCGCTTCCAGGCGCTGATGGACGAGCACCTGCCGGACTGGCGGGAGCGTCGCCGCCGGCTCGATCGCACCTGAGCGGGCCTGTCACCCCGGTGCGTTAGGGT
>CAJXTG010000015.1 GCA_913060655.1 uncultured Nitriliruptoraceae bacterium
CGCCGCTCAGACCTCGAGCAGCAGCTTCCCGGCGGTGGTGCCGGACTCCAGGTCGCGGTGCGCGCGCTCCGCGTCCGCGAGCGGGTAGGTCGCGTGGACGGTCACGTCGAGGTTGCCGGACGCGGCGAGCCCGTGGAGCGCGCCCGCGCGCCAGGCGAGCTCCTCCCCGGTGAGCACGTAGTCACCGAGCCGCGGACGGGTCGTGAACAGGGAGCCGCGGCGGGCGAGCTCCTGCGTGTCGAACGCGGGGACCGGGCCCGATGCGTTGCCGTAGAACACGGCGAGCCCGCGCGGCCGCAGACTGTCGAGCGACGCCTCCCACGTCGCCGCCCCGACCGAGTCGTAGACGACGTCGACGCCGACCCCGCCGGTGAGCTCGCGCACCGTCGCGGCGATGTCGACGTCGCGGTAGCGGACGACCTCGTCGGCACCCAGCGCCCGGACCGCCGCCTCCTTCGCGTCGGTCGACGTGCAGGCGATGACGCGCGCGCCCCGCTGGGCGGCCAGCTGGACGAGGATGCGCCCCACCCCGCCGGCGGCCGCGTACACGAGCGCCGTGTGCTCCTTGCCGAGGGGGAAGGTGGAGAACGCGAGGTAGTGGGCGGTCATGCCCTGCAGCGCCAGCGCGCACGCGGTCGGCCCGTCGATCGTGTCGGGGACCGGGTAGCAGCGGTCGGCGGCGACGGCGACCTGCTCGGCGTACGAGCCGAGCGTGTCGGCCCAGGCGACCCGCTGGCCGACCTCACGACCGGTGACGCCCTCCCCCACGGCGACGATCGTGCCGACCCCCTCCAGGCCGACACCGCTGGGGAGGGGCACCGGATACAGGCCGCTGCGGTGGTAGGTGTCGATGAAGTTGACGCCGGCGTGCTCGACGTCGACGAGCACCGCACCGGGCCCGGCGGTGGGCGCGTCGACGTCGACGACGTCGAGGACGTCGGGGCCACCGGACCTCGTGAACCGGATCGCGCGCATCGTCGCCCCCTCCTCACCGCCACATGGGCATCCACGTGGGCCGCCACACGGACCGCCCGTCGGGACGGCCCTCGGGGTCGACGCTACCGGCCGCCGCCCGGCTCGAACCGGTCGGGCAGCAGCACCTCGGCACCGAGGCTGCCGTCGGCGCCCTCGGCGATGCGGCCGAGCACCGCACACGGTCGCCCGTCCGCCTGCTGCGTCGTCCGCAGCATCGCCCCGACCGCCGCCACGGCGTCGTCGGGCAGATGGCCGAGGCGCCCACCCGTCGCGTACACGTCGACGGCGGTGACGCGCCGGCGACCACCGAGCGGCAGGAGCACGGTGGGGACGTCGACGGCGGTGCGGTGTCCGGGCGCGACCTCGGCCAGGGTCAGCTCGAGCGCGTCCTGGCCGGCGGCGGTGCCGAGGACGACGACGCGGCGCCACGTCCCGTCGGCCGCGTCCGCCGCGCCCTCGGGGGCGAACAGGCCGGCGGTCACCTGCAGCGCCTCGCGTCCGTCGGGCAGCACGACGGGACGTGTCGGGCCGGCGGCGGTGCCCCGTCGCGGACGGTCACGGCGACGGCGCCACGCGAGGAGCCCGACGGCACCGGCGATGAGCCAGCCGAGGCCGGACCCCTCGTCCTCCGCCATCGCCGTCCCCTCCGCGCCGTCCCCCGCCGTCCCCTGTCGTCCCCCGCCGTCACCTGCGGTGCTCGGCTCGGACACGCGTCGGGCCGTCTGTCAACCCGGTTCCGTCCGCCGCACGCCGTGCCCCGCGCGACGCGCGCCACGCTAATTGGCCGCTGCGACATGGTCTAGAGTCGCCGCATGGACACCTCATCACTCCTCGACACGCTCACCTTCGACCCGACGGAGGGGACGGTCATCCGCACCCCTCCCGGCACCGGCTACGGCTACTGGGTCGGCGGCCACAAGGTCAGCTTCGACCCGGCCTCCGGCCTGTTCGTGCTGTTCGCCCGCTCGCGCACGCCGCTCGAGCACGGGCGCGGCGGCAGCTGCGAGGTCGCCGTCAGCGAGGACGGTCTGACCTTCGACACGGTGTGGACCGCGTCGAAGGACGACCTGGCCTCCTCGTCGATCGAGGTCGGCCATCCGGTCCCCGACGGGGAGGGCGGCTGGCGGCTGTACGTCTCCTACGAGCGTCCCGCGCAGCGCGACTGGCGCATCGACGTGCTCGAGGCGTCGCATCCGGAGCGGTTCGACGCGCAGCACCGGCGCACGGTGCTGCAGCCGCAGCAGTTCGGCCTCTCGTTCATCAAGGACCCGTGGGTGATCGAGCGGGAGCCGGGCGTCGTCGACCTGTTCGCCGCCGTCCCGGCGCGGCGCGGTCCCGTCGTCGACGGGGACCGGGTCACCATCGCCGACGACGACGCGACGGTGGTGACGACGTCGCGCGACGGCCGCATCTTCCGCGAGCTCACCTACGTGTTCGAGGGCACCGGCGAGGCGACGTGGGACGGCCACCGCGGCCGGCTCGACAGCCTGTTCCGCACGAAGGCGGAGGACGGCTGGGTCGGCTTCTACTCCGGCGGCCGCACCATGTACGACAACTACGAGGAGTGGGCCGGCGTCGTCACCTCCGGCGACGCCCGCACGTTCAGCCGGGTCACCACCGACGGCCCGTTCGTCACCAGCCCCTACGGGTGCGTGCGCTACCTGTGGGGCGTGCCCGTCGGCGACCAGCTCCACATCTACTACGAGTACACGCGGGAGGACCGCTCCCACGACCTGCGCGTCAGCGTCGTCCCCCGCCCCTGAGCGACCCGTCGGTGCGCGGCGCCCCGCTCAGTCGGCGAGCAGGGCGTCGATGACCGTCGCGACGACCCGCTCCCACGCGTCCTCGTCGACGGGGCGCTCGTCGACGTCGTTGAGGCACAGGCCGAGCGAGTAGGCCTCGACGAACAGCCCGACCGCCCGCGGGTCGAGGTCGCTGCGGAAGAACCCGCGGGCCTGCCCCTGGGCGACGTGGGCGTGCAGCTCGTCGGTGAGCCGCGTCTGGATCGCCCGCACCTCCGCGGCGAGCGGCTCCCGGCCGACCGTCGAGGCGAGCACGCCGACGCGCCCCCACCGGACCGCGGTCCGCAGCTCCGACGCGGTGTCGCGGGTGAGGCGCAGCACGGCGCTGCGGAACTCGTCGACGTCACGGGCCTCCTGCACCAGGTCCGCGAGCGCCGCGATCTCCGCCTCCGCGTAGCGGGCGAAGCGCCGCAGCTGGGCGGCGACGATCAGCCCGTCCCGGTCGCCGAAGTGGTGGTAGAGGGAGCCGATCGACACGTCGGCGCGGGCCCGGACCTCGTCGATGCGGACCGCCGCCTCCCCGCCGGCCGCCAGCTGCTCGATGGCGACCTCGAGGATCCGCTCGCGCGTCGACGGACGGGCGGCCAGCGGCCCGAGGGCGCCCTCGGGTCCGCCGGTGCCGGCGGACGGCCCGTGCTCGGCGGCCCTGCGCCCCATCGTCGTCCCTCCGGTGCCCGCCGTGCCCGCCGTGCCGGCCGGCGGTCCCCCCGCCGCGGGCACGCTAGCCACGTCCGGCCCGGGCCGCGCCCGCTGTCGGTCGCGCCGCTAGCGTGGGGGTCCGCTCCCGAGCCGCCTCCCGAACCCGCCCAGGACCGTCCCGCAGGAGCAGCAGATGAGTGAGTCCGACCTCTCCGGCGTCCACGTCGCCCTGACCACCCCCTTCGTCCCCGCCACCGGCGAGGTCGACCACGCGGCCCTCGAGACGCACGCCCGCTGGCTGCTCGACCGGGGCATCACCGGCCTCGTGCCCAACGGCTCGCTCGGCGAGTACGAGTCGCTCGACGCCGACGAACGGCGTGCCGTCGTGGAGACGGTCGCGGGCGTCACCGCCTCCCGCGCGCACGCGAAGCTCATCGTCGGCGTGTCCGCCCCGAACTTCCGCATCGCCCTGCAGCACGCCCGGCACGCCGCGTCCGTCGGGGCCGACGCGCTGATGCTGCTCCCGCCGACGAACCACCTGCCGACGGCCGCCGAGCTGAGCGACCACTACCGGTCGGTCGCGCAGGAGGCCGTCCCGATCGTCGTCTACAACAACCCGCACTCGACCCGCATCGACCTCAAGCCCGACATGATCGCGCAGCTGGCCGAGCACGAGGGCATCGAGGCGGTCAAGGAGTTCTCCGGCGACGTGCGCCGCATCTCCGAGATCGCCGAGCGGGCCCCCCAGCTGCAGCTGCTCGCCGGCGCCGACGACCTCGCGCTCGAGTCGGTGCTGATGGGCGCGACCGGCTGGATCGGCGGGTTCACCGGCGTGCTGCCGGAGGAGACCGTCCGGCTGTTCGAGCTCGCGCGCCGCGGTGACCTCGACGCGGCCCTGCCGCTGTACCGGGGCATGCTGCCGCTGCTGCGCTGGGACTCCGACCCGCGGTTCGTCGAGGCGATCAAGGCGGCCGCCGACCGTCTCGAGCTGCCGGCCGGCGGGCCGCCGCGGCCGCCGCGCCGCGTCCTCGACGAGGTGGCACGGCTGACCGTCGACCAGCAGGTCGACCGCGCACGCGCCGCCGGCGCCGCATGAGCCGCGACGGCGCCATCCGCGTCGTCGACTCGCACACCGAGGGGATGCCCACCCGGGTGGTCACCGGTGGCGTCGACACGCTCCCCGGCGACGACATGCTCGCACGGCGGGCGGCGTTCGAGGCCGACCACGACCATCTGCGCACCTTCCTGATGTTCGAGCCGCGCGGCCACGCCGCCATGTCCGGGGCGATCCTGCAGCCACCGACGCGGCCCGACGCCGACGTCGCCGTGCTGTTCATCGAGGTGTCCGGCTGCCTCGCGATGTGCGGGCACGGCACGATCGGTGTCGCGACGGTGCTCGTCGAGGAGGGCATGGTCGCGGTCACCGAGCCCGTCACCCGCGTGCGCCTGGAGGTGCCCGCCGGGGTCGTCACCGCCGACGTGGAGGTCGTCGACGGGCACGCCCGCGCCGTCACCATCACCAACGTCCCCTCCTACGTGCACGCGACCGACGTCGAGCTCGACGTGCCCGGCCTCGGACCGCTCGTCGTCGACGTCGCCTTCGGCGGCAACTTCTACGCGCTGGTGCCCGCCGACCGTCTCGGCATCCCGCTCGAGCCGGCCCGCGAGCAGGACCTGATCCGCACCGGGCTCGCCGTCATCGCCGCCGCCGACGCGCAGGTCGCGCCGGTGCACCCCGAGGACGACCGGGTCGGTGGCATCGAGCATCTCGTCGTCACCGCGCCCGGCGACGACGGGGCGGCGGGCGGCGGACCGGTCGACGGGCGCGCGGCGACCGTGATCCACCCCGGCTGGATCGACCGCTCCCCGTGCGGGACCGGCACGTCGGCGCGGATGGCGCTGCTCCACGCGCGTGGCGAGCTGGCGCTGGACACCCCCTACGTGCACGCCTCCTTCATCGACTCGCGCTTCGAGGGCCGGCTGGTCGGCACCACCGAGGTCGCCGGCCGCCCGGCGGTCGTGCCGACGATCCGGGGGCGCGCGTGGGTCAGCGGGCGCGCGGAGTTCGTCCTCGACCCGTCCGACCCGTTCCCCGCCGGGTTCCTCCCGGCGCTGGGCCGTGCGCCCGCCCCGCAGCGGCGCTGACATGGTGGCCGGCGGCGGGGACACGTTCGACGTCGTCGTCGTCGGCTCCGGCGTCGTCGGCGCGGCCTGCGCCTACGAGCTGGCGCTCGCCGGACGGCACGTCCTCGTCGTCGACCGGGGCGGGCTCGCCGCCGGCACGACCGCGTCGGGCGAGGGCAACGTGCTCGTGTCCGACAAGCCGCCCGGCCCGGAGCTCGACCTCGCGCGGGCGAGCGTGGCCCGCTGGGCCGACTACGCGGCGCAGCTCAGCGAGCCGTTCGAGTACGACCCGAAGGGCGGGGTCGTCGTCGCCACCGACGACGCCGGCCGCGCGCCCCTGGCCGACCTCGTCGCCCGGCAGCGTGACGTCGGGCTCGCCGCCGAGCTCGTCGACGGGGCCGGCCTGCGCACCCTCGAGCCGCACCTCGCCGCCGACCTGGAGCTCGGGGCCCACTACCCCGACGACGCGCAGGTCCAGCCGGTGCTCGCCTCCTCCGCGCTCCTCGCCGACGCCCGGCGTCTCGGTGCGGAGGTGCGCGGCCACTGCGACGTGCTCGGCTTCGTGCACGACCGTGACGGGCGCGTCGCCGGGGTGCGCACCACGCAGGGCACGGTCGGCGCCGGTGCGGTCGTGAACGCGGCCGGCCCGTGGGCCACCGCCGTGGCCCGGCTCGCCGGCAGCGACCTGCCGGTGCGGCCGCGGCGCGGGCACCTGCTCGTGACCGTGCCGCTCGCCCCGACGGTGCACCACAAGGTGTACGAGGCCGGCTACGTCGACACGCTGACGGCGGACACGACCGACGCGCAGGTGTCCGCCGTCGTCGAGTCGACCCCGTCCGGCACGATCCTGCTCGGCTCGAGCCGCGAGCTCGTCGGGTTCGACACGACCGTCGACCTCGCGGTGGTGCGCCGCATCGCCGCCCGCGCCCGCCGGCTGTTCCCCGTGCTCGCCGACGTCGACCTGCTGCGCGTCTACACCGGCCTGCGCCCGTGGGTCCCCGACCACCTGCCGATCGTCGGCGAGGACCCGGCGGTGCGCGGCCTGTGGCACGCGACGGGGCACGAGGGGGCGGGCATCGGCCTCGCCCCGGCGACGGGCCAGCTGATCCGTGCGGGCATCACCGACACGCCGCCCCCCGTCGACCCGCTGCCGTTCCGGGTGGGCCGACCCGGGCTGCGTCCCGCACCCGTGGAGGCGGCCGCCCGTGGATGACCTGCGCGTCGGCGACGAGGACCCGCGCGGGCTGACGCGCGGCGCACCGGTGGACGTGACGTTCGACGGCGAGCCCGTCGTCGCCTTCGAAGGGGAGAGCGTCGCGGCGGCGCTGCTCGCCGCCGACGTCCGTGCGACCCGCACGACCCGACGGGGCGGCCGCCCCCGCGGCCTGTTCTGCGGCATCGGCGCGTGCCACGACTGCCTCGTCCGCGTCGACGGGTCCGGGCCGGTGCGCGCCTGCCTCACCCCGGTGCGGGACGGCATGGCGGTCACCTCGCACGTGCTCGGTGCGGGCGGGCCGGCGTGAGCGGCGACCGCGTCCCGCTCGTCGTGCTCGGTGCCGGCCCCGCCGGGGTGGCCGCCGCCGTCGCCGCCGCCGACGCGGGCGTGCCCGTCACGCTCGTCGACCTCGGGGCCCGTGCGGGCGGGCAGTACCACCGGCGCGAGCCGGCACCGTTCACCACCGCGCGGGCCGGTGCGCTCCACCACGGGCTCGACCGGTTCAGCGACGACGTCGAGCGGCTCACGCGCGCACCCGGGTTCCGGCACGTCACCGGCGCGGGCGTGTGGGGGGTGCAGCGGCTGGCCGACGGGGCGGTGCGGCTCGCGACCGACCGGCCCGAGCTGCCGCTGCTCGAGGCCGACGCGGTCGTCCTCGCGACGGGGGCGAACGAGCGGGTCGTGCCGTTCCCCGGCTGGGACCTGCCGGGGGTGCTCACCGTCGGCGGCGCGCAGGCGCTGCTGAAGGGGCAGGGCATGCGGCCCGGCCGCGCCGTCGTCGTCGCCGGGGCGGGCCCGCTGCTGCTGCCCGTCGCCGCCGCACTCGCCCGCGTCCGCACCCACCTCGTCGCCGTCACCGACGCGAACGACCCGCGTGCGTGGCTGACCGGGTCGCCGCGCGGCCTGCGGCCCGCGACGGTGAAGGAGGGGGCGGCCCACCTGGCGGCGCTCACCCGCCGCGGCGTGCGGGTCCGCCCCCGCACCGCCGCCATCGCCGCCCACGGCGACGGCCGCGTCGAGGAGGTCGTGCTCGCCCGGCTGGCCCGCGACTGGACGCCGGTGCCGGGCAGCGAGCGGACCGTCCCCGCGGACGCGCTCGCGACCTCCCACGGGTTCGTCCCCGACGTCGGGCTCGCCGTCGGCCTCGGCTGCACGCTCGACACCACCGAGGCGACCGCCCCGGCCGTCGCCGTCGACACGCTGCAGGCGACGAGCGTCGCCGGCGTGTGGGCGGCCGGGGAGCTGACCGGCGTCGGGGGCGCACGGGTCGCCGCCCACGAGGGGACCGTCGCCGGGCTCGCCGCGGCCCGCACGCTCGGCGGCACGGTCGACGACACGACCCTCGAGCGGGCCGTCGCACGCCGCCGGGCCGACGCGCCGTTCCTGCGCACCCTCGCCCGCGTGCTCACCGTCGGGGACGGGTGGACGACGTGGCTGACCCCTGACACGCTGCTGTGCCGCTGCGAGGAGGTCACCGTCGGCACCGTCGACACGGCGATCGCCCGGCGTGACGCCGACGACCTGCGCAGCATCAAGCTGACGACCCGCTGCGGCATGGGCCACTGCCAGGCCCGCATGTGCGCGGCGAACGTCGCCGGGCTGCTGACCGCCCGCACCGGCCGTCCGCCCGCCGACCCCGGCACCCTCGACCGCCGTCCGGTCGCACACCCCGTCCGCCTCGGCGACCTCTGACCGCACCGTCCCCCGACCCGACCCGCGTCCCGTCCCCGACCGACCCGCCCGCACGGAGCCACCGATGCCCACGTTCACCAGCCACGACCCGCGCGACGGCGCGCCGCTCGAGACGTTCGTCGAGGACGACGAGCCGGCGGTCGACGCCGCCGTCGCCGCCGCGACGGCCGCGGCCGGGCCGCTCGCCGCGCTGACGCTGCCCGCACGGGCGGCGCTGCTCGACGCCATCGCCGACGCGCTCGACGCGGACGGTGCGGCGCTCGTCGCCCGGGCCGACGCGGAGACGGCCCTCGGGGAGGGGCGCCTCGTCGGGGAGCTCGCCCGCACGACCGGCCAGCTGCGCGCGTTCGCCGACGTCGTGCGGGAGGGTGCGCACCTCGGCGTCGTCATCGACCATGCGGACGCGTCGGCGACGCCGCCGCGGCCCGACCTGCGACGCACGCGCGTGCCGCTCGGACCGGTCGCCGTGTTCGGCGCGTCGAACTTCCCCCTCGCGTTCGGCGTCGCCGGCGGGGACACCGCCTCGGCGCTCGCCGCCGGCTGCCCCGTCGTCGCGAAGGCGCATCCGTCGAACGCCGGCACGTCCGCACGGGTCGCGGCCGCGGTCGCGACCGCCGTCGCCGCGGCGGGACTGCCCGAGGGGACCTTCCGGCTGCTGCAGGGGGCGGGACATGCGGTCGGCGCGGCGCTCGTCACCCACCCCGACGTCACGGCCGTCGCCTTCACCGGCTCGCTCGCCGGCGGCCGTGCCCTCGCCGACCTCGCGGCCGCCCGGCCCGAGCCGATCCCGGTGTTCGCCGAGATGGGCAGCCACAACCCCGTCTGGGTCACGCCGGCGGCGCTGGCGGCACGCGGCGCGGCGATCGCGGACGCGCTCGCCGGGTCGGCGACGCTGGGTGTCGGCCAGTTCTGCACGAAGCCGAGCGTCGTGTTCCTGCCCGACGACGACGCGGCGGCGGCCGACGCGTTCGTCACCCACCTGGCGGCCGCCGTCGCCGCCGCGCCCCTCGCACCGATGCTCGACCGGCGCATCCACGACGCGTTCGACGCCCGGCGCGGCGCGCTCGCGGCGATCGACGGCATCACCGACGTGACCCCGCCGTCCGACGCTGCGGTGCGCCCCGGCGTGCTCGTCACCGACGTGGCGACGTGGCGGCGCGAACCGCTCGTCCGCGAGGAGTGCTTCGGCCCGCTCGTCGTCGTGGTCCGCTGCCCCGCCGCCGCGCTCGTCGACACGGTCGCGACCGTCCCGGGCGGGCTGACCGCGAGCGTGTGGAGCGAGCCGGACGACGACGCCGACCGTGCGACCGCCGCGGCGCTCGTCGCCGGGGCGACACGCCGGGTCGGCCGGGTCCTGCACGACGGGGTCCCCACGGGCGTGACGGTCGGCTGGGCGCAGCAGCACGGTGGCCCCTACCCGGCGACGACCGCCCCGGCGACGACGTCGGTGGGCATGCACGCCGTGGACCGCTTCCTCCGGCCCGTCGCCTTCCAGGACCTGCCGGAGGTGCTCCTGCCCGTCTGGCTGCACGATGCGAACCCGTGGGGGCTGCCGCGGCGGGTCGACGGGCGGCTGGAGCCCGGCGGACGCTGATCCGCGACGGCGGTGCGACCGCCGACGGCGGGACGCGCCCGTCGGCCCCGTCTGGCATGCTGCTGCGGGCTCGGCTGCGGCCACGGCTGCGGGCAGCGCGGTGACGGTGCGACGACGACGTGATGCGGCAGGGGGCGACGATGATCGGGTTCGGCGAGGCGATCCGGAACGGCTTCCAGCAGGCCCTGAACGTGCGCGGACGGGCATCCCGCGCCGAGTACTGGTGGTGGGCGCTGCTGAGCGCGGGGGTGCTCCTCGTGCTCCCCACGGCCGGCGACTCGCTGCTCCTGCTCCCGGTGACGCTGTTCCTGCTCGTCTCGAACCTGACCGTCTCGGTGCGACGGCTCCACGACCGTGGCCTCTCCGGCCTGTGGCTGCTCGTGGGGCTGACGGCGATCGGCTCGCTGGGACTGCTGGTCGTGTTCCTGCTCCCCGGTGACGCCGCGTCGAACCGGTTCGGGCCGCCGCGCCTGCCCGACGGTGCGGCCACCGGGTGGGCGCCGCCCGGCGGCGGCACGTGGCGCGGACGCTGGGACGGCGGTGACCCGGGACCGCAGGGCGGCGCCGGACCCGGCGCGGACCCGGGAGGGATCGGCGAGCGCGGGTGGGACGACCTGCCGCCGCCACCCCCACCGGGCCCGGCCGGCCGCTGACCGCTCAGCCGGTCAGCGTCGCGAGGAGTGCGGCGACGTCGGACGGGGCCGACGCGGACGGCGGGCCGGTGCGATGGGCGAGCACCGTCCCCGTCCGGGTGACGACGAGCGCCTCGACCTCCGTGCCGTCCGCCCCCGGTGCGGACGGACCCGCGAGCCCGCAGGCCCGCCGGTGGCGGGCCGGCAGCCCGTAGGCCGTCAGCGTGCGGGCGAGCACGTCGGGGTCGGCGATGCCCCGGGCCATCCCGCCGTCGATGAGCCGGCGGGCCGGCCGCCAGCGGGCCGACAGGAACGGCACCTCCACGACCGCGGCGGGCAGCGGCGCCGCGGCGCCCCGCGGCGTCGCCGGCACACCGGCGGCGACCGCACGGGCGATCCAGGCGTCGACGTCGCGCTGGTGGCGCTGCCGGTAGGCGAGCAGGACGAGGGTGCGCTGCGCCGGCAGGTCGGCGGGCAGCCGCCGCACGGTCCCGTCGAGGGCGCGGGTGCGCAGCGGCGCGAGGTGGAGCCCGTCGACGGCCGGGCCGGTCACGCGCCGCCGTCGGCGTCGTCGTCACCGAGCGGGAGCGACGCCGGTCCGTCCCCCGCGAGCCGCGGCGGCGTCGTCGGCGTCGTGTCGAGCTCGGCGAGGTCGCCCAGGCGTGCGTCGTCGGGGACGGCCGCGAGCTGCTCCACCTTCCGGGCCGACGGCAGCAGCCGCCGTTCGAAGGAGCCGACGGCGCTGTTGAAGGCGCCGACGCTGCTCGTGAGATGCTTGCCGAGCTTCGCGAGATGGTCGACGAACGTGCCGAGCCGCTTGTGCAGCTCGAGCACCTCACCGACGATGCGCTCCGCGTTCTCCGCGAGGTTCTGCTGCCGCCAGGACGCCGACACGTTGGTGAGCATCATCGCGAGCGACGTCGGCCCGGTGATGGCGACACGCAGGGCGAGCGCGCGGCTGAGCAGCTCCGGGTCGGCGTCGAGCGCGGCGGCGAGCGCCGCCTCGTTGGGGACGAACAGGACGAGCATCCCGATGGACGCGCCGTCGTCGAGGTAGCCGCGGTCGGCGATGGCGCGCACGTGCGCCATCAGGTCCTTCGCGTGCTGGGCGAGATGCTCCTGCTGCGCGGCGCGGTCGTGGTCGTGCTCG
Organism: uncultured Nitriliruptoraceae bacterium; assembly: GCA_913060655.1. Taxonomy (GTDB): domain Bacteria; phylum Actinomycetota; class Nitriliruptoria; order Nitriliruptorales; family Nitriliruptoraceae; genus CSBr16-57R1. Next base: position 11,825 of record CAJXTG010000015.1, read on the forward strand.
ACGGCGCGGAGGAACGCGGCCATCGGCGCCTTCGCGTCGACGTACAGGACCTTGCCGTCGGTGAGGTGGACGGTGAGGTCCGGCCGGCCGCTGCCCTCCCCCACCTGCTGCACCTGCGTCTCGTACGACACGTGCTCCTTGAGGCCGACGAGCTCGACGATGCGCTGCAGCTGCAGCTCGCCCCACTGGCCGCGCACCTGGTTGGACCGCATCGCCCGGTCGAGCTGCCCGGTGGCCGCCTGCAGCGCCTCGAGCGTCGTCGCGGTGGCGGTGACCTGCTCGTGCAGGCGTCCGTAGGCGTCGGCGCGGGCCTGCTCCAGCGCCCGGACCTGGCCGTCGAGCTTCTCCACCCCCTTCGCGAGCGGCTCGACGAGCTGCCGCAGCGTGTCCTGCGCGGCGCGCGACTGCGCCTCGGTCGCCTCCTGCTGGGTCCGCAGCCGCTCCTCCGTCGCGGCCCGCAGCTGCTCGCTCAGCTGCATGCCCGACGTCCCCAGCGCCTCCGCGACGGCGCCGCGGGTGAGGTCCTCGAGGACGGGACGGAGCGTGTCGGCGTCGACGGCCGGGGCGTCCGCGCGCCCGCGGCGGGCGAGGGCGAGGCCGGCGGCGAGGCCGCCACCGCCGAGCACGAGCCCGACGGCGAGCACGAGGAGGAGCGTGGTGGTGTCCATGGCGGCAGCCTACGAGCCGCCCGCGACAGCGGCCCCGAGGCCGTGCGGCCGCCCCGTGGGCGGTCAGGCGAGCTCGGTGGCGAACGCGGCGAGCGCCCGCTCGATCCCGTCCGCGTCGACGTCGAGGTGGGTGAGCAGGCGCACCCGGCCGGTCGCGACGGACACGCGCACGCCCCGGGCGAGCAGCGCCTGCTGCAGCTCGTGCGGCTCGCGCCCGACGGGACGCGGGTCGACGAACAGGATGTTCGTGGCCGCCGGGGTCGGGTCCAGACCGAGGTCGACGAGGCCGGCACGCAGCCGCGCGAGGTTCGCGTGGTCGTCGGCGAGCCGGTCGACGTGATGGTCGAGCGCGTGGAGGCAGCCGGCGGCCATCATGCCGGCCTGCCGCATCGCCCCACCGAAGCGGTGCTTGAACCGCCACGCCTCCTCGATGAACGCGGCCGGGCCGGCGAGCACCGCCCCGAGCGGCGCGCCGAGCCCCTTGGTGAAGTCGATCCACACCGAGTCGACGGCACCGCCCCACCGGTCGGCGGCGACGCCGGAGGCGACGACGGCGTTCATCAGCCGGGCACCGTCGACGTGCACGGGGACGTCGACCGCGTGGGCGGCGGCGACGACCCCCTCGAACGTGTCGAGCGGCCACACGCTGCCACCGCCGAAGTTGTGGGTCTGCTCGAGGGCGACCAGGCCGAGCTGCGGCCAGTAGTTGGAGGGCTCCGCGTGCGCGGCGCTCACCGCCTCCGGGCCGAACACGCCGCGGTCCCCGTCGACCGTCTCGAGCTGCACGCCGGACGCCAGGGCGGACCCGCCACCCTCCGCGCGGGCGATGTGGGCCCAGCGGTCGACGAGCACCAGCGCGCCCGGCGACGTGTGCGTCGCGATGGCGACGAGGTTGCACATCACGCCGGAGGGGAGGAACACCGCCGCCTCGTGGCCGAGCAGGTCGGCGACGCGCTCGCACAGGGCGGTGACCGTCGGATCCTTGCGCTGCTGCTCGTCACCGACGTCGGCCGCGGCGATCGCCGCCCGCATCGCCGTCGTCGGACGCGTCTGCGTGTCGCTGGACAGGTCGACGAGCTCGGCCACGGGTCCCTCCTGGGTCGGACGGGACGCTAGCGTCGACGGTCCGGTGGCCGGCACCTCCGACCACCCGCACGGACGGGCTGAGACGGCCGTGACGGACACGACGGACGAGGAGGGCACGATGCGCAGGCGCGTCCTGGGATCCAGTGGGATGCTCGTCACCGAGTTCACGCTCGGGGCGATGACGTTCGGGGCGGAGACGCCGGAGGACGACACGCACGCGATCCTCGACGCGTTCGTCGCCGGCGGTGGGGACACCATCGACTGCGCCGACGTGTACGCCGAGGGTCGCAGCGAGGAGTACGTCGGCCGCTGGATGGCGTCCCGCGGCAACCGGGACGACGTCGTGCTGATGACCAAGGGCCGCTTCCCCGTCGGCGCCGACGCCGGCCCGAACGGCTTCGGGCTCTCGCGCCGCCACCTGACCCGCGCGCTCGACGCGAGCCTCCGGCGGCTCGGCACCGACCACATCGACCTCTACCAGGTCCACGCGTGGGACCCGCTGACCCCACCGGAGCAGTGGCTGCAGACCCTCGACGCGTTCGTCCGGTCCGGGAAGGTGCGCGAGATCGGCGTGTCCAACCTCAACGGGTGGCAGCTGCAGCGCGCCATCATGCTGGCCCGGCAGGAGGGCCTCGCCCCGATCGTGTCGCTGCAGCCGCAGTACAACCTGCTGGCACGGGAGGTCGAATGGGAGCTCGTCGACCTGTGCGAGCTCGAGGGGCTCGGACTGCTGCCGTGGTCGCCGCTGGGCGGTGGCTGGCTGACGGGCAAGTACCGCCGCGAGGTCGTCGCCGCATCGGGGTCGGACGTCCCCACGGGTGCGACGCGCCTCGGTGAGGACCCGGGCCGCGGGGTCGAGTCCTGGTACAAGCGCAACGACGACCGGGTCCACGCCATCGTCGACGAGGTCGTCGCGATCGCCGACGCGCGGGGGAACACGCCGTCGCAGGTCGCCCTCGCCTGGGTCAACCACCGGCGCACCGTCGCCTCGACGATCCTCGGTGTGCGCACCGTCGCGCAGCTCGAGGACAACCTCGGAGCGGTCGGTCTCGAGCTGTCCGCCGAGGAGACGGCCCGGCTCGACGCGGTCAGCGCGCCGGAGCTGCCCGACTACCCCTACGGCTTCCTCTCCCGTGCGAGCGAGCGGCGGCGCGAGGCGCTCGGTGACCCGGCCGGGTCGGACGGCTGAGCATGTCCGACCCGGTGCCGGCCCCGGCGCTGGCCGAGACCGCCCGCATCTGGTTCGACGTCGAGACGGAGCCGGCCGTCGCCGTCGAGGACGGTCGCAGGTTCGTGCTCGCCGAGGACGGCGGCCGCGGACCCGGCCGGCTGCACCTGTGGACCGCCCCCGCCCCGGTGCGCGACGCGGAGCGGGTCGCCCGGGTGCTCGCCGAAGGACTCGCCGCCTGCGACTTCCCGCCGGACGGGGACGGGGCGTCCCCGACGCACGTCAGCGCGGCGCTGCGGGCCCACGGCCTCGACCCCGACGACCTCTGAGGACCGCCCGTCGCGTCAGGGCAGCAGCGGAGCGACGAGCTCGCGGACCGCGTCCGCATCGGGGAGCGAGAGCGCCTCGTGCGCGACCTCCCGGATCCGCTCGGCGTCGAGCTGGTCGACGAGCCAGCGGGTGCGGTCGATGCGCCCCGACGCGACCGACAGCTCGGTCACCCCGAGCCCGAGCAGCACGGCGGCGACGGCCGGGTCGCCCGCCGCCTCGCCGCACACCCCGACGTGGATGCCGGCGGCGTCCGCCGCCCGGCACGTGCGCTCGATCAGCTGCAGCACCGCAGGGTTGGCCGCGTCCTGGTGGCTCCCGAGCGCGGCGTTGGTGCGGTCGGCGGCGGTGACGTACTGGGTGAGGTCGTTGGTGCCGATCGAGAAGAACGCGGCCCGGCGCGCCAGCGCCGGCGCGAGCAGCGCGGCCGCCGGCGTCTCGATCATCACGCCGAGCGGCGGTGGCGTCGTGCTGGCGAGCCGGGCGCGCTCCTCGAGCCGTGCCGAGCCGGCCTCGAGGTCGGCGACGGCGCTCACCATCGGCAGCATCACGCGCAGCCGGTGCGGGTCGGCGACGCCGAGGAGCGCGTCGAGCTGCGTGTCGAACAGCGCCGGCTCGGCGAGCGAGAGGCGCAGACCGCGGACCCCGAGGAACGGGTTCTCCTCACGGGGCAGCCGGAGGTACGGAACCTCCTTGTCGCCGCCGATGTCGAGCGTGCGCACGATGGTCGGATCCTCGAACGCCTCGACGGCCGCCCGGTAGGCGTCGCGCTGCTCGTCGACGTCGGGGGCGTCGCCCCGCTCCAGGAACAGGAACTCGGAGCGCAGCAGGCCGATGCCGTCCGCCGCAGCCTCCACCGCGCCGTCCACGTCACCGCGACCGCCGACGTTCGCCGCGACGAGGATCCGCCGACCGGCGAACGTCACCCGCCGGCCGCGGTAGGTGCGCTGCTCGGCCGCGACCCGCGCGGCCGCCTCGATGCGCCGACTCGCGTCCTCCCGTGCGCTCGCGTCGGGTCCGACCACGACCGCCCCGCCCTCGGCATCCACCAGCACCTCCGCAGCCGGGTCGGCCTCGAGGGCGGCGAGCAGCCCGGTCGCACCGACCACGGCGGGGATGCCCGCCGCCCGCGCGACGATCGCGGTGTGGGACGTCGGACCACCCTGCTCGGTGGCGATCGCGGCGACTCGGGCGAGGTCGAGGTGCACGGTGTCGGCGGGCGTGAGGTCGCGCGCGCACACGACGGCACCGTCGGGCAGCGTGGTGGGGGACGCGTCGATCCCGGCGACCGTGGCGACGAGCTCGCGGCCGACGGCGGCGACGTCGTCGGCGCGCTGGCGGAAGTACTCGTCCTCCATCGCGAGGAACATCGCGACGACCTCGGCGACGGCCGCTCGGATCGCTCCGACGAGCGGTGCACCCTCAGCGGTGCGCGTCGCGACGCCGCCGGCGAGGGCGGGGTCGGCCGCCATGAGCACGTAGGCCTCGAGGACCTCCGCCTCCTCCGCACGGCCCTCCGCTCGGACGGTCGCCGCAGCGTCGGTGAGGCGCGCCGCAGTCGCGGCGGCGACGTCGTCGAACGAGCGGTCGGTGGCCAGGTCGTCAGCGACGTCGGCCGCGGCGATGACGGCCGCCGGGCCGATCGCGACCCCCTCGGACGCGACGCGCGCCGTCAGCGTGCGGCTCACGGTTCGACGACGACCTTGATGGCGTCGCCCTCCCCGATCGCGGCGATCGCGTCGACGATGTCCTCCAGCCCGAAGCGATGCGTGATGAGGTCCGCGACGGGGACCGCATCGGAGGCGATGAGCCCCAGCGCGCGCCGGTTGTGCGCGGGGCTCGACCCGTTCGCGCCCATGAGCATCAGCTCGCGGTAGTGGACGATGTTCGAGTCGCAGCGGATGAACGGGTCGTCCTTCGGGAGCCCGCCGAAGAAGCTGATGCGCCCCTGAGGGGCGGCGAGGGCGATCGCCTGCTCCTGCGCGGCGGCGGCCGGCGCGGCGGTGATGATGACGCTCGGGCCGCGACCGTCGCTGAGCCCACGGACGGTGTCGGCGAGCACCTCACCGTCGGGGTCGGCGGAGAGGTCGACGCTCGCGTCGGGGGCGACGAGCCCCGCGGAGCGCTCGAGCCGGCGTCCGTTGATGTCGGCGAGGACGACGGAGGCGGCGCCGGCGGCGCGTGCGAGCCGGACGTGCAGGCAGCCGATCGGCCCCGCACCCATCACGAGCACGTCGTCACCCTCCGTGACGCCCACGAGCTCCTGGGCGTTGAGCGCGCAGGCGAGGGGCTCGGTCACGGCGGCCTCGGCGTGGGTGACGCCGGCCGGGATGATGTTGAGGCCGTCGACGCGGGTGACCGCGGCGGGGACCATCATGAACTCGGCGAACCCGCCCGGGTACTGGTAGCCCATCGACGTCTGGTTCGGACACACCGTCATGCGGTCGTGCCGGCAGTACCAGCACTCGCCGCAGGGCACGGCGGCGATGACCTGTGCGCCGTCGCCGACCGCGACGCCCTCGACGCCCGAGCCGACGGCGACGACCTCGCCGGCGAGCTCGTGCCCGATGACCATGGGCGGCTCGAGGCGCGGGTGTCCGTGCCGCATGATCTTCGCGTCGGTCCCGCAGGCCGCGGTCGCGCGCATGCGCAGCAGCACCTCGCCCGGCCCGGGGTCCCCCGGACGGGGGACGTCCTCGACGGCCAGGTCACCAGGACCTCGGAACATCGCGCCGCGCATCGTGGTCATCCTCAGCCCTCGGTCCCGCTCGCGAGGATCGCGAGCACCTCGTCGGGGTCGGTCGCCGCGCGCAGCGCCGCAGCGCGCTCCGGGTCGCCGAGCACGCGGGCGAGCCCACCGAGCACCGCCATGTGCTCGTCGCCGCGCGCAGCGATGCCGATGCACACGGTCACGGTCTGTCCGTCCCAGTCGACCCCGTCCGGGAAGCGGAGATGGACGAGCGCCGTGCGCTCCACCAGCGCACGGGACTCGTCCGTCCCGTGGGGGATGGCGACGCCCTCCCCCAGGTAGGAGGAGAAGGTGAGCTCACGCTCGACCATCGCCTCCGCGTACCCCTCCCGGACCGCGCCGAGCCGCGCGAGGACCTCCCCCGCGCGGCTGACCGCCTCGATGCGGTCCGCTGCGGCGCAGTCCGTGAGGATGGCGTCGCGGTCCAGAAGCTCCGCGACGTCAGCCACCGATGGTGCTCCCCTCCCTCAGCGCCGCCTCGAGCCCGTCGAAGGCGGGATCGCCCAGGAACAGGTCGAACGCGACGATCGGCGTGCCGGGAGCCGCCTGGGACGCGCGCTTGGCGAGTCCCCGGTGACAGACGACGACGTCCGCGTCATCGTCGGTCAGGCGGTTCACCGGGAGGTGCGTGACGGTGACGTCCAGCGCGGCGAAGCGCTGGCTGAGCGAGCTCGTGAGCATCACACTCGAGCCCATCCCCGCCTCGCAGGCGACGACGATGCGTCGCACCTCGGAGCCATCGATGGTCGGCACGGTCACCCTCCGTACTTGTTGGCCTGCGACTGCTCCTGCGCGCTGGCCAGGTCGGACTCACCGGCCTCGTCCTTCTCCATGCGGAGCAGGGCTGAGGCGATGAGGAAGGAGACCCCCGTCGCGACCACGATCCCCGCGAGCGAGCCGAAGTATCCGCCGCGAGGAGTCACCGTGAGGTAGGCGAAGATCGAGCCGGGGGACGGCGTGGCCACGAGACCCGCGCCGGTCGCGAGGAACGTCGCGACACCGGCCGCGCCACCACCGATGACGGCGAGGACGAGGCGCGGCTTCATCAGCACGTACGGGAAATAGATCTCGTGGATCCCGCCGAAGAAGTGGATGATGATGGCTCCCGGAGCCGACGGACGCAGCGCCCGCGGACCGACGAACCAGTAGGCGAGCAGGACGCCCAGGCCCGGACCGGGGTTGGTCTCGAGCATGAACATGATCGACTTCCCGGTCTCGGCCGCCTCGGCGACGCCGATGGGTGCGAGGACCCCGAAGTTGATCGCGTTGTTGAGGAACAGGATCTTCGCCGGCTCGATCAGGAGCGAGGCCAGCGGCAGGACGCCCGTGTCGACGAGCACCTGGACGCCGCTCCCGAGCGTGTCCGCGAGCGCGGACGCGATCGGACCGATCCCCAGGTAGCCGAGGATGGCGACGAGGACGCCGAGGATGCCCAGCGAGAAGTTGTTGACGAGCATCTCGAACCCGACCTTGGTGCGCGGGACGAGGACCTCGTCGAGCTTCTTCAGCAGCCATGCCGCGAGCGGACCCATGATCATGGCGCCGAGGAACTGCGGGATGTCGGAACCGACGACGATGCCCATCGTGGCCACGGCGCCGATGACGGCACCGCGCTGGTCGTGCACGAGTCGTCCGCCCGTGTAGCCGATCAGGACCGGCAGCAGGGTGACGATGATCGGGCCGACCATCTCGGCCAGCTGTTCGTTGGGCAGCCATCCCGTCGGGATGAACAGTGCGGTCAGCAGCCCCCAGGCGATGAACGCCCCGATGTTCGGGATGACCATCGCTGCAAGGTTGCCGCCGAGCTGCTGCAGGCGGGCCCGAAGGTCCGCGCCGGAGGCAGCACCGGTGCTTGCGCTCATGCTCTCTCTCCCAATGAAGCGCGGTCTCCCTGTGACACCGCGGTTGTCGTCCCGTTCCCCGCCGTCCGAGCCTCACTGCGGCTCCGGCTGGGTCGGGGCGGTTCGAACCCCTCCGTGAGGTTCACGGAGGGGACGTCGAGCGATGCGGGACCGGCGATGGCCCCGATCGGACGCTGGACGGCGGCCGCACCGAAGGCGACCGCGTGCCGGAGGGCCTCGACGGGGCCCGATCCGACGTGGCTGAGGTAGCCGGCGAGCAGGGCGTCGCCCGCGCCGACCGTGGTGCGCACGCGCACCGGCGGCGCCTCCGCGGTGAGGACCGCGCCCTCACCGACGAGGACCGCGCCCTCGGGGCCGAGCGAGACCAGCACGGTCCCGACGCCCGCGGCGTGGAGCTGCTGCGCGCCCGCGACGACGTCGGCGAACGTGGGGAGCGGCCGTGCGCACAGCTCCTCGAGCTCGGTCAGGTTCGGCTTGATGACGTCGGGGGCCACCGCGACCGCCCCACGCAGCGCCTCGCCCGATGAGTCGACGGCGACGTGGACGCGGGCGGCGACCCGGTCGCGCACGCGTCCGATGACGTCGGCGAGCAGGGTGTCGGGCGCACCCGGCGTGAGGCTCCCGCAGCAGACCAGCCAGACCGGCTCGTCGGGCGCGCTCACCGCTGCGTCCCCCACGACCTCGACGACCCGCTCGACGAGCGCACCGACCTCCGCAGGACTCATCGTCGGGCCCGAGGCGTTGACCTTGGTCACCCCGCCCTCGGGGTCGGTGAGCGTCACGTTGCAGCGCAGGTCACCGGCGACGGGGACCGCATCGATGTCGATGCCGTCGGCTCGCAGCAGCTCGCGGACCGACTCGCCGGTGGGGCCACCGATCGGCAGGACCGCCCGGACCGCGACGCCGTGGGCACGGAGCACCCGGGCGACGTTCACACCCTTCCCGCCCGCCTCGACCCAGTCCCGGCCCGCGCGGTGCACGGTGCCCGGCATGAGGCGCTCGACCGCGTACGTGCGGTCGATCCCGGGGTTCGGCGTGAGCGTGACGATCATGCGAGCAGGACCCGCACGCCCGCGTCCTCGATCTCACGCGCGAGGTCGGTGTCGAGGGCCGTGTCGGTGATGAACGTGTCGATGTCGGCCGGCTCACCGAAGCGCTGGAAGTGGTCGTTGCCGACCTTGGTGCGGTCGGCGAGCAGCACGGTGCGGCGGGCCGAGGCGATGACGGCGCGCTTCACCGCGGCCTCGTTCACGTCGGAGGTCGTGAGTCCCCGCTCCAGCGAGAAGCCGTTGGTCGCGAGGAACGCGACGTCGACGTACACCTCGCGGAGCGCCTCGAGCGCCCAGGCGTCGACCGTCGCGAGCGTGCGGGGCCGCAGCCGGCCTCCGAGGAACAGCACGGTCAGGTTGGGCCGCAGGCTGAGCGTGTCGAGCAGGTTCACCGCGTTGGTGACGACGGTGAGCGCGCGGTCGGTCGGGAGCAGCTCGGCGAGGCGCTTGGTCGTCGTGCCGGCGTCGAGGAAGATCGCGCCCTCGTCGTCGGGGAGCTCGGCGAGGGCCGCGCGAGCGATGCGGGCCTTCTCGTCGGTGAGGAGCCGGTCCCGGGTGGCGACCTCGGGCTCGAACCCGAGCCGCTCGATCGGGATCGCCCCGCCGTGGACCCTCCGGAGCACGCCGCGACGCTCGAGGACGGTCAGGTCGCGGCGGACGGTCTCCGGCGTGACGCCGAAGTCGGCCGCGAGGGTTCCGACCTCGACCCGACCCTGCTCGCGGGCGCGCGCGAGCGTCGCCAGCTGCCGCTCCTCCGCGTACATGCTCCCCCCGGCCGTCCGGGGCGCTCCCACGCCCCACACCTTCGGCTTCCTGCGACTGCCTGCGAAGGTGTCCGTTTCTCTTCGTTCTGGACGCTACCAAACACAAACGGACATGGTCAAGCAGCGGCGGTCGCCGGAGCACCGCAGTCTGATGACCGCCGGGACCGGCCTCAGCCGGCGGCGAGGACCGCCCGGAGCGCGTCGAGGGCCGCCTCGGCGTCCTCGCCGTCCGCCTCGACGACGATCGTCGCGCCGGTGCCGGCCTGGAGCTGCAGCACGGACAGGAGCGACTTGGCGTCCGCGCTGCGCTCCCCGCAGGTCACGCGCACGTCCGCAGCGAACCCGCTCGCGACGCGCACGAACTCCGCGGCGGGGCGCGCGTGCAGCCCGACCTCGTCGGTGATGGTGTGCTCGAAGGCGGCCATGTCCGCTCCCTCCCCCGTCGGACGGGCGCGGAGCCTAGCGACGGCTACGCCTCAAGCGCCCGGTCGAGGTCGGCGAGGATGTCGTCGAGGTGCTCGATGCCGACGCACAGGCGCAGCGTGCCGGGGGTGACGCCGGCGGCGGCCTGCTCCTCGGGGGTCAGCTGGCGGTGCGTCGTCGACGCGGGGTGCGCGGCGAGCGACTTCGTGTCGCCGATGTTCACGAGCCGCGTGAACAGCTCGAGACGGTCGTAGCAGCGCACCGCGGCCGCGTGGCCCCCCTCGATCTCGAACGTGAGCAGCGCCGAGGGGCGGCCGCCCGTGTACTTCTGCGCGTTCGCGTAGTGCGGGGAGGAGGGCAGCCCGGCGTAGTCGACGCGGGTCACCCGCGGATGCGCCGCGAGATGCTCGGCGACGGCCTGCGCGTTGCTGACGTGCCGCTCCATGCGCAGGTGCAGCGTCTCGAGGCCCTGCAGCAGCTGCCAGGCGGACATCGGCGAGATCGCCGCACCGGTGTTGCGCAGCGGCACGGTGCGCGCCCGACCGATGAACGCCGCGGGTCCGAGCGCCTCGGTGTAGACGACGCCGTGGTAGGACGGCTCCGGCTCGTTGAGCATCGGGAACCGGTCGGCGTGCTCGGCCCACGGGAACGTGCCGGCGTCGACGATGATGCCGCCGAGGGTCGTGCCGTGCCCGCCGATGTACTTCGTGAGCGAGTGGACGACGATGTCCGCGCCCCACGCGATCGGCTTCATCAGCGCGGGCGTGGGGACGGTCGAGTCGACGATGACGGGCACGCCGTGGCGGTGCGCCATCGTCGCGATCGCCTCGAGGTCGGGGATGTTGCCGGCGGGGTTGCCGATCGACTCGAGGTAGACGGCGGCGGTGCGGTCGTCGATGAGCGCCTCGAGCGAGCCGGGCGCGTCGTCGGCGGCGAAGCGCACGTCGATGCCGAGCGCCGGCAGCTGGTGGGCGAACAGCGTGTAGGTCCCGCCGTACAGCTGCGGGACGCTGACCACGTTGCTGCCGGCCCGGGCGATGGTGAGGATCGCGTAGGTGACGGCGGCGGAGCCGGCCGAGGTGGCGAGCGCGGCGATGCCGCCCTCGAGGGCGGCCAGCCGCTGCTCGAGCACGTCCTGCGTCGGGTTCATGATGCGCGTGTAGATGTTGCCGGGCACCTTCAGGTCGAACAGGTCCGCCCCGTGCTGCGCGTCGTCGAACGCGTAGGCGACGGTCTGGTGGATCGGCACGGCGACCGACCGGGTGGTCGGGTCGGGCGTGTAGCCGTGGTGCAGGGCGAGGGTCTCGTCGTGCAGCTGGTCGGACATCGGGCGCTCCTCAGGGTTCACGCAGCCAGGATCACGCGGGCGGCAGCACGCAGGTGCGCCGGACGATAGACGGCGGCCGGACGGCACGTCGGCGGGCCGGAGGGCGGACCGTGCGAACCCGCCGGGCGGCCCACTCAGCGCTCGTCGGGGCCGATCGTGCGCACCACCCGGGCCGGGCTGCCGACGGCGACGACGCCGGCGGGCAGGTCGCGCGTGACGACCGACCCGGCACCGACGACGGTGCCCTCGCCGATGGTCACGCCCGGCAGCACGATGACGCCACCACCGAGCCACACGCCGTCCTCCAGCGTGATCGCCTCGCCCCACTCCTCCAGCGCCGCCCGCGCACGCCGGTCGATCGGATGGGTGGCGGTGAGCAGCTGCACCCGCGGGGCGATCTGGCAGTCGGCGCCGATCCGCACCGGGGCGACGTCGAGGATCACCGCGTCGAAGTTGATGAACGAGCGGTCGCCGAGGTGGACGTTGTAGCCGTAGTCGACGGCGAGCGGCGGGACGAGCGAGGCGTCGTCCCCGAGCGTGCCGAGGAGCCGTGCGAGCACGGCCCGGCGTGCCCCGTCCTCGCCGGTCGGGAGCGTGTTCAGCTCGCGGCTCAGCCGGTAGGCCCGCTCGCGGTCGGCGACGAGCGCCGGATGGTCGCCGCGGTAGCGCTCCCCCGCCGTCATCCGGCGACGCGCCTCGTCGGCGTCGAGCGCGAGGAAGGCGGCGGCGTCGAGCGGCCCGTCAGGCGTTGACACGCACGCTCTTCGCGTTCATGAACTCCCGCATGCCCTCGACGGCCAGCTCGCGCCCGTAGCCCGACGCCTTCACCCCGCCGAAGGGCATGCGCACGTCGGAGACGTTCATCGCGTTGATGGTGACCATGCCGGCGTCGATGCGCTCCGCGATGCGCTCCGCCCGTTCCACGTCGGCGCTCCACACCGCGCTGCCGAGCCCGTACTCGGTGTCGTTCGCCGCAGCGACGGCCTCGTCATCACCGTCGACGACGATGATCGCGCCGGCGGGGCCGAACGTCTCCTCGTCACCGACCGCATGGTCGCGGGTCACGCCGCTCAGCAGCGTCGGCGCGTAGAAGAACCCGGGTCCGTCGACCCGGCCGCCGGGGACCACGACCTGCGCGCCGGCGTCGACGCTGCGCCGGACCTGGGCCTCCAGCTCGTCACGCAGGTCGGCGCGCGCCATCGGGCCGACCGTCGTCGCCTCGTCGCGCGGGTCGCCGACGACGCTCGCGGACAGGCGCGCGGCCATCGCCTCGGTGAACGCGTCGGCGACCCGCCGGTCGACGATGAAGCGCTTGCCGGAGATGCAGCTCTGCCCGCAGTTGACCAGCCGCGCGTCGGCCGCGGCCGCCCCGGCCCGCTCGACGTCCGCGTCGGCGAGCACGACGTACGGGTCGGACCCCCCGAGCTCGAGGACGGTGCGCTTGCCGTTCGCACCGGCGGTCGCGGCGACCGCGCGGCCACCACGGGTCGAACCGGTGAACGACACGCCCTGGATGCGCACGTCCGCGATGACGTCGGCGATCGTGTCCGGCTCCGCCCGCAACGTCTGCACGACCCCGTCGGGCACGCCGGCCTCCCGTGCCGCGGCGGCGATCGCCTCACCCGTCCCCATCGTGTTGGGTGCGCTCTTCAGCAGCAGCGTGTTCCCGCCGGCGATGACGGGTGCGATCATGCGGATCGGCTGCCAGTAGGGGAAGTTCCACGGCATGATCGCGAGGACCGTGCCGACGGGGTCGTAGCGGACGTAGTCGCGCAGCCCGCCGAGCCCCTCCACGGGCCGCGGGGCGAGGAACCGGTCCGCGTTCGCGACGTAGTAGCGGATCCCGTCGACGCACTTGGCGACCTCCGCACGGGCCTGCCCGAGCGGCTTGCCCATCTCGCTGGTCAGCAGCAGCGCGAGCCGTTCCGCGTCCCGCTCGAACACGTCGGCGAGGGCGGCGAGGGTCGCCGTGCGCTCGTCGAGCGGCCGGGCCCGCCACGCCGTGAAGGCCGCGTGCGCCTGCGCGAGCAGCCCCTCGACGTCGGCGGGGGTGTGGGCCGGATGCTCGGCGACGAGCTCCCCCGAGGACGGGTCGATCGACTGGTACGCCATGCTCACTCCTGCGGACGGGTGCGGGCCGCCGGCCGGCGGGTGCCCGAGGGTAGACTCCGCCCATGGGAGAGGCCGTCGAACCCTCGCTGATGATGTTCCCGCCGGCCGACCGCGGGGACGCCGCGGACCTGTGGCTCGGCCTCGGCGACGGCGAGGAACCCAGCAACCGCGACCGGTTGATCGCCCTCACGATGCGTGAGGTGGCGCTCGTCGGCCCGGCCTCGTTCAACACCGCGACGGTGTGCGACACGCTCGGCATCTCCTACCCGATGGTGAACTACTACTTCGGCAACCGTGACGGGCTCATGGCCGAGGCGGCGCATGCGACCTACGTGCGCTACATCGACAAGCTGTGGCGGTCGGTCGGTGCGGCACCGCGCGACCCGGAGGAGCGGCTCCGCGCCTACCTGCGCGCGCACCGGCGGCTCAACGTCGAGATCCGCGGCTGGGGCGCCGTCCTGAACTACCCGATCTTCTCCGCCACCATCTCCTCGCTCCTCGAGGAACGGTTCGGCGTCGACCAGCGGCGGCACTTCGAGCTGAACGCCGCACGTCTGGCACGCCTCATCCTCGACCTGTGGGAGGGGCGGGTCAGCGACGTGCACTACACGGTCGACGACTACGAGCGGGCCGAGCTGCTCGGCCAGACCGACCTGCTCGAGGCGGTCGCCGCCGTGTCGTGGGCGACCCTCGGCGTGGCCGTGTGGAACGCCGGCCGGCACAGCCCCTCCCGCGGTGTGCCCGAGCTCGAGCAGCTCGGCGAGGACCTGGTCGAAGCGTTCGTCGAGGACATCATCCGCTCCCTGCGGATCATCCGCCCCACGGAGAAGCCCCCGGCGGCCTGAGGCGCACCGGGGGCTTCGTGGGCGGGGGCCCCGTCGGGGCCGCACCGCGGTGGTAGCGGGGGCAGGATTTGAACCTGCGACCTCCGGGTTATGAGCCCGGCGAGCTGACCGAGCTGCTCCACCCCGCGTCAGTGCGAGCGAGGGTAACGCCGCGGCCGCGGGCCCGCAAACGGCGCCGGCACCAGGCCGTCGGTGGGCCGCCGGCGCGGGTCAGCGGCCGAGCGCCGTCTGCGCGACCTCGCCGTCGCCGTCCTCCGCGGGCGCATCGGGCGTCGCGGGTGGCTCGGGGACGAGCGAGCCGCCGGACGCCTCGAACGCCCGCTCGAGCAGCCGTCGCGCGGTGGTGAGCTCGCGCTGGTAGCCGGCGAGGTCACCGTCGCGCAGCAGCCGCTCCGCCCGGTCGAACGCGGCGAGGGCACGCTCCAGCAGCGTCAGCGCACCCGCGTCCGGGTCGACCTCCGCGTCGCCGTCGGGGTCGCCCCCGGGCGCGTCCGGGTCGACCTCGACACCCTCGTCGTCGGCGAGCGAGTCGGGCACGTCGATGTCGAGCAGCTGGCCGAGCGCGCCGGTGAGGGTGCGGTCGAACGCGGTCCGCTCCCCCATCACGACCGCGACACGGGCGAGCTCGGGGATGCGTGCCTGCGGGTTCTCGAGGAACAGCGGCTGCACGTACAGGATGGAGTCGGCGATCGGCAGGACCTGCATGTTGCCGCGGATGACGTTGGAGCCGTCACGTGAGCGCAGGGTGATGTAGGCGGAGATGTCGTCGTCCTGCTCGATACGGGCCTGCGCCTGCAGCGGACCGAGGACCAGCTGGTCGGAGGGGAACCGCACGGCGAACAGGTCGTTGAGGTTCTCCCCGTCGGAGCGGCCGGCGAGCCACGACACCATGTTCGGCCGGTTCGCCGCCAGGTACGGCTGGATGAGGACGAACTCCTCGGTGTCCTCACCGGGCAGGCGCATCACCAGGTAGTACGGCTCGAGGGGCCGCTGGCCGGCCGCCTGCTGCAGCGCCGTCGCTCCGCCCTGGTTCGCGGCGGCCGCCGGGTCGACGGGGATGTCCCACGCGTCGGCCCGGTTGTAGAAGCCGTCCGCGTCGGGGATGTGGTAGGTCTGGAACAGGTCCGCCTGCAGGCGGAACAGGTCCTGCGGGTAGCGGAAGTGGGCCACGACCTCCTCGGGCGCCTCCCCGTAGGGCTGCAGCAGCCCCGGGAACGCCCGGCCCCAGGCCTGGACGATCGGGTCCTCGTCGTCGACGACGTAGAGGGTCACGTCCCCGTCGAACGCGTCGACGACGGCCTTGACCGAGTTGCGCACGTAGTTGACGGTGACGGCGCGGTCACCGAGCACGAGCGGGCGCCGCTCCGAGTACGGGTAGGCGGTCGACGTCGTGTAGCCGTCGACGATCCACTTGATGCGCCCGTCGATGACGACCGGGTACGGCGAGGAGTCGAGCTCGAGGAACGGGGCGACGAGCCGGACACGCTCGCTGACCTCACGGTTGAACAGGATGCGTGACTCGTCGTTGAGCAGGTTGGTCAGCACCAGGTTGTAGTCGGCGAAGCGCAGGGCGAACGCGACGCGGCGGGCGATCGAGTCGATGGCGACACCGCCGCGGCCCGCGTAGGTCGTGGTGATCTGCTGCTGCGTCTCGGGGTCCTCGAAGTCGAGCTCGTCGGCGTCGGTCCGCACGAGCGAGTAGATCGGGTCGGGCGTCGCACCGAAGTACACGCCCGGCTGCGTCTCGGGGACGACCTCCTCGTCGCCGACGGGCGGGATGTTCGAGCTGATGAACACCGGCTGGCCCTCGGCGTTCGCCGTGTTGACCTGGCTGGCGACGATGCCGAAGCCGTGCGTGAACGTGATGTGCCGGTTCTGCCACGTGTCCGCGTCGGCCGGCAGCTGCGACAGCTCACGCGTCGCGAGCATCACCTGGCGCAGCTCGCCGTCGACGAAGTAGCGGTCGATCTCGACGTCACGGAACTCGTAGTAGGGGCGCAGCGACTGCAGCTCCGCGTAGGTCGTCTCGAGCACGGCCGGGTCCCACAGGCGCACGTTGCGCAGCGTCACGTCGTTCTCGCTCACGTCCTGCGCGTCGAGGTCGTTCGCGATGGAGAACGGCTGGCGCTCGACGTCGCCGAGCCCGAAGGCCGCACGGGTCGCCTCGAGGTTGCGGCCGATGAACTCGCGCTCGCGGGCGAGCTCCTGCGGGTCGACGCGGACCCGCTGCACGAACGCCGGGTAGGCGCCCTGCAGGATGATGCTGGCGACGACGAGCAGTCCGAGGGCCGCCCCCGGCAGGAGGAAGCCGGCACGGCGCAGCGACGCGAACAGGATGACGATCGCGATGACGGACACGCCGATGAGCAGCAGCAGGGCGGGCAGCTCGGCGTTGACGTCGGTGAACGACGCGCCGGTGACGGTGCCGCGCGGCGAGTAGTTCAGCTCGTAGCGCTCGAGCCAGTAGCCCCACGCGCGCACGCCGACGGCGGCGGCGACCAGCACGGTCAGGTGCAGGCGGGCCTCCCGGCTGATCCGCTCCGGCGTCTCCGGACGGATCGCCCCGAGCACGTAGTGCGCCGCACCGGTCAGCATGATGGTGAGGATGAGGGAGGTGAACACCCACGTCTGCAGCAGCGACCACAGCGGGAACTCGAACAGCCAGAAGCCGAGGTCCTGCGAGAACAGCGGGTCGGCCGTCCCGACCGCCTCGCCGTTGAGGAACAGCAGGAACGTCTCCCACTGGCCGCCGACGGCCGCGCCGGACGTCAGCGCGAACAGGATCGACACCGCGGCGATGACCCACGGCAGGTACGGGTCGACGGCGTCACGGACCCGCTGGATCTGCGCCTGCTGCGGGGTCGTGGGGATGATGAAGGGGCGGGTGCGCCGCGCGATCGACAGGTTCAGCCCGATGAACAGCGCGAGGACGACGGTGAACGCCGCACCGATGCCGTAGCGGGTCATCAGCACCGTCAGGAACACGTCGCGGTACCCGCGCTCCTCGAACCACCACAGGTCGGTGATGAACACCGCGATGCGGTTCGCCCCGAACACGAGGAGGAGGGCGACGGGGACGAGCACCGTCCCCAGGCGACGACGGACGAGCTCTCCCACGGTGACCTCTCGGACGGCGGAGCACGGGACGGGGGCGTTTCGCGTCCTCCGAGGCTACCGAGCGCCCCCGTCGTCGGCGGTCAACGGCTCGGCGTCCGACGGCACGCCGCCCGCCGCGAGCGTCGTGACCGCCGCGACCGCGTCGGCGACGTCGACGACGGGGACGAGCAGCACGTCACGGGTCAGCGTCGTGCGGCGGGCGAGCGGCAGGTCGTCCACCGGCAGGAGGAACGCGTCGGGCCGCGCCCCCGCGCGCGCGTCGTCGACGGCGCTGCGCAGCTTGTGGTCGACGCCGCCCACCGCGGTGACCGTCCCGTCGGCGGCGAGCGCACCGGTGCCCGCGACGACGAGCGGCGGCAGCCCCGACGCCGCCCCCTCCGGGCGGGCCGTCGGATCGGACGGGGCGAGCCGGGCGTGGACGGCGAGGGCGAGCATCAGCCCCGCCGACGGGCCACCGACCTCCTCGGTCGCGAACGTGACGGTCACCGGCCAACCGTCCGGGCCGACCGCGCCGTCCTCGACGAGCCCGAGCCCGGCGAGCGCGACCGCCGCCGCCCGCGTCCTGCTCTCCTCCATCCGCGTCCGACCGGCCCGGGCCACGTCGGTGAGGTCACCGCCCGGGGGGACCAGCCGTGCGCGGGCGACGAGGTCACGGTCGGCGTCGCGCACGGCGCCCCACCATGCGGACACCCCGGCCGGTTCGGACACCTCGATGGTGGTGGCGAGCAGCCGGCCGGCCGGCTCCCGCACCGCGACCGTCCCGTCGCCGGCCCCGACCGCGACGAGCTCGGCGGTGTCGAGCACGGGCCCGCCGGTCACGACGAGCTGGCAGGCCGGCTGGGCGACGACGAGCGCGCAGGGCAGCGCGCCCGACCACCAGGCGCCCGCGGCCGCGAGGAGGACGGCGAGCGCGACGACGCCTGCGCGGAGCCGCCCCCGTGCGGACCGCCCGTTCGTCGACCCCACCATGCCGCGTACCGTAGCGACGGCGCCACCGTGCCCCGGCGGCGAGGAGGACCGGATGAGCGGCGCGATCGACTGGAGCCTCGCCGAGCGGGCGGCCCGCGAGGTCGCCCGCGACGGCGACCGTGCGCCGACCGCCGAGGAGCGGGCCCGCGTCGAGGAGGCGTTCCGGCTCGCCGAGCACTGGCTCGACGCCGGCACGCTGCCCGCCCCGCCCGACGCGGGCCGCACGCGCGTGCTCGACCGGGACGGCTGGCTCGACGCGGCCATCCCGACGTTCATGCGCCTCATCGGCCCGCTGGCCGAGGCGACGACGGAGGCGCTCGTCGCGCTCGCCGGCCGCCAGCTCGGCGAGCTCGGACGGCTCCTCGAGGACTCCCCCGACGCGTTCGACGACGCGCTCGCGGGGCTCGAGGCGATGGGGTTCGACCCCGACCGGCTCGAGCCGCGCGACCTGACCGCGCTGGGCCTGTCCGAGGCGCAGGCGGCGCAGCTGCGCGACCAGCTGCAGGCGATGCGCGCCTCCGGTCAGGACCTCGGCGACCTGCTGCGCGGGGCGCTCGGCGCGATGGGGCTCGGCGGTGCGGGGGGCCCGGCGGGCGCGGCCGACCCGTCGGCGGCGCTGCGACCGGCGGCGGCGACGCTCAACGCCCTGCAGGCCGGCCAGGTCATCGGGACGCTCGCCCGGCAGGTCCACGGCCATCGCGACCTGGGGCTCGCGACCGCGCCGCCGGCGACGGCCGGGCTCGTCGCCGTCAACGTGGCCGACACGTTCGCCGGCTACGACCTCGACGCGACGGAGGTCGCCGTCGTCCTCGCCGTGACCGAGGCGGCCCACCGGCGCCTCCACCACGCGATCGGCTGGCTCGACGCGCACGTCGTGACGCTCATCGGGCGCTTCGCCGCGGCGATGACCGTCGACGAGGAGCAGCTGCGGGGGCTCGCCGAGCAGATGGAGCAGCAGCTCGACCCCGACGACCCGGACGCGTTCCGACGTGCGCTCGAGCGGGCCGCACGGCTGCGCCTCGAGCCGAACGCCGCACAGCGGCCGGTGCTCGCCCAGCTGCAGGTCGTCGTCGGGCTCGTCGGCGCGTGGGCCCGCCACGAGGCCCGCACCACGCTGGCGGGTCGGCTGCCGGGGCTCGACCGCATCGAGGAGGTGCTGCGCCGGCGGCGGGCCGTGCAGGGTGACGGTGAGGAGCTGCTCGCGGGCCTGCTCGGGCTCGACCTCCGACCCGACGACGAGGAGGTGGCGGAGCGCTTCGTCGCCACCGTCCTCGACGTGCTCGGGACCCGCGGGCTGGAGCGGGCCCTCGCCCACCCCGAGAACCTGCCGGACGCGGACGAGCTGCACGACCCCGGCGCGTGGCTCGCCCGCAGCGTCGACGACGTGGAGGTGCCCGACGACGTCGCCGCGCTGCTCGACGACCTCGGGGAGGCACCGACCGAGGCGAGCGCGGACGAGCGGGACGCGGCCGCGACCGACGACGATCCGGACGCGGACGGGGCCTGACACGGGCCGGCCGGTCGGGCGGCGCACCGCGACCCCACGCCCGGCACGGTCAGTGCTGGACACGTGCGCGCACCGCGCGGCGTGCGGATCGCGGCCCCGATCCGACGCCTCCGGGGCCCTGTGGACGGGCTGTGGAACCGGTCGGCCCGACGTCCGGCCCGTGACCTGCGCTTCCGGTGCGTGGCCGCCCAGACCCGCCGGACGGCCCCCACAGGCGATCTCCGACGGTCCACAGCACGTCCACATCGGGACCTCCGGTTGTCCACAGCCCGTGTGGAGAACTGGCGCCCGTCCGCCCCTGAAGCGACGTAGGTTCCGCGCGTCGAGGTCCCCAGGGGGGCCGGTCCGGACCCCAGGGGAAGGGGGTCCGCCGCCGGGTCCCACTGGGGATCTTGCGTTCACGGGCTTGCGGTCACGGGGGTGTGCGCCGCACCTCGTCCGGGCCGGACCGGTCCGTACCCTGCGCCCCGTCGCCGACGGTGGCCGCGGGGAAGGAGCGTGCGTGGGCGGACGTTTCACCCCGCCTCCCGTGCGCCCGCATGCGGCGGCGTTCTTCGACCTGGACCGGACCCTCATCTCCGGCTCGTCGACGTTCACGTTCGGCGTGGCCGCCTGGCGGGCGTCGCTGCTCGACGGACGGCGGCTCAGCGGCGACGCGGTCCGCGCCCTGTCGTTCCGGCTGTTCGGTGCGAGCGACGAACGTTCGGCGAGCACCCGCGACCGGCTGCTCGACGCCATCCGCGACGTGCCGGAGGAGGACCTCGCGGCGCTCAACGGGGTGATCCTGCCGCGCCTCGTGGAGCAGGTGCGGCCCGAGTCGCGCGAGCTGATCGAGATGCACCGCGAGGAGGACCGCGAGCAGTGGATCGTGTCGGCGTCCGCGCAGGGCATCGTCGAACCGCTCGCGCACGCCATCGGCATGACCGGCGGGATCGGGACCCGCATCGCCGTCCGTGACGGGGTGTACACCGGTGAGCTCGACGGCCCGTTCGTGTACGGCGAGGGGAAGGTCGAGGCGATCCGGACGATCGCGGAGGAGCGCCACTACGACCTGGAGCGCTGCTACGCCTACTCCGACTCGATCTCGGACCGGCCGATGCTCGAGCTCGTCGGGCACCCCGTCGCCGTCAACCCCGACCGCGGGCTGGAGGCGCTCGCCCGGGCCCGCGGCTGGCCGATCGTCATCTTCGCCCGGCGCACGAAACGCATCCTGACCGCGTCGACCCTCGCCGGGGGGATGCTCGGCCTCGCCGCGTCCGCGTACGGGCTGGGGGTGCAGCGCGGCCGGACGAGCGTGCCGCCGCGGCGCCGGCGGCTGCTGTCACCGTGAGCGACGCCTCCGCGCCGCTGCCCTGCCGCGGCTCGGCGCACCTCACGACGCTCGTCGCCGAGGTCGACGCGCTCGTCGCACGGGTGCGGACCGCCGTGGAGGACGCCGCGCCGGCGGCGGTCACCGCCCGCCGTGCCGTCGAGGACGCCGCGACCGCCACCGCGTCGCTCGCCCTCGACGGCGGGTCGGGGACGCGGACGGACGGTGACGACGAGCGCGACGGCACCTGGCTCGACGCGTTGGGACGCACCGCCGGCGGCGACCTCGCGGACGCACCGGCACCTCCGGCCGGCGACGCCGGCGGGTCGCCCGCGGCCGTCGATGCGCAGCTGGTGGCGACGCTCTCGGTGGCGGAGCGCGACGGCGTCACCGCCGCGGTCGCCGCCGACGACCTCGCCGACGCGTTCGGACGGGCCAGCGCCGACGCGGGCGGGCTCGGGGCGGCCCTCGGCCTGCTCCACGGACGGCTGACCGCCGGGCTCGTCGCCCCCGAACGTGCGGGCCGGCTGCGCCGCGGGCCACGGGTCGTGCACGACGCGAGCGTCGGACGGGTGCTGTTCTTCCCCACCGATCCGGTGCACCTGGCCGACGCGTGGGACGCGCTGCTGCGCCACGTCACCGGCACCGGCGCGGCGGCGGGCGGGACACCGCCGGCGGTGCGGGCGGCGCTGCTGCACGTCGAGCTGCTGCGCCACCAGCCGTTCGACGCGGCGAACGGACGGCTCGCCCGCGCGGCGGCGCGCCTCGCACTGCTCGCCGACGGGCTGCTGCCCGCCGGGCTCGGCACGCCCGACGTCGTGCTGGCCGACGACCCGCTCGGCTACCACGCGGAGGTCGGCGCGAGCGTCCGACGTGGCGACGCGACCGTGTGGGTCGAACGCGCCCTGGAGGCGCAGACGGTCGCGCTCGCCCGCACCGTCGAGGCGCTCGCGGGGACACCGGAGACCGGGCCGGCCGACGCGGCCCTCGACGGGGTCGCCCCGGGGGCGGCGTTCACCCTCGCCGACGTGATGGCGCACACCGGCACGTCGAGCGACGACGCGCGGGCGCACTGCTCCCGCCTGGTGGTGGCGGGCCGGGCCGTGCGCACCGTCGGCAGCGGCGGCCTCCGGTTCACACGCCGGTGAGCAGCCCCGCGGCGGCGTCGGTGTCCCCGTCGACGACGCCGTCGACGTCGGTGACGGGCCGGCCGGCGAGCCAGGCGTCGACGACACCGACGTACCGGTCGGGCGCCTCCATCATCGGGACGTGCCCGACGTCGGGGAGCACCGCCGTCGGCCACCCGGGCCGCAGGCGCCGCACGTGGTCGATGACGGGCCGGCCGACGAGCCGGTCCTCCGCACCCCACACGAGCAGCGTGTCGTCGGGCAGGGCTCCGACCCCCTCGGTGAGCTCACGGCCGCCGAGCAGCGCGGCGACGAGCGACTCGACGGCGTAGGCGAGCGACTCGACGCGCCACGGGTTCCGCTTCCCGAGCTGCAGGTTCTCCCGCATCACGTCGAGCATCGCGGGGGTGAGGGTCGCACGGTCCGCGACGGTGATCGCGAGCGTGTCCTCCATCAGCGCGTCGAGGTCCGCGCGGGACCAGAACGCCCGCAGGGCCGTCGAGCCGACCCCGGGGACGACGAAGGGGGCGAAGCGCCGGAACACCGGGCCGGGCAGGTGGGTGAGGTCGGCGCGGGCGGTGGGGAGGGCCGGTGCGACGAGGACGGCGCGGGCGATGCGGTCGGGCTCGATGCCGGCGAGCAGCGCCGTGAGCATCCCGCCCATCGAGTTGCCATGGACGATCGCCCGCCCGATCCCAAGCGTGTCGAGGAACGCGGGCAGGAAGCGGGCGTTGGCCCGCACGCGGGCGGCGCTGAACCGGGGCGGTGCGGTCCGACCGAAGCCGGGCAGGTCCATCGCGATGACCTCGCGGTCCTCGCCCAGCGCCCCCATGACCTCCAGCCAGTTCGTCGCGCCGCCGCCGAGCCCGTGGACGAACACGTGCGGTTCGGGCGCGCCGCCGTCGTCGACGCGGCGACCGCCGCGCAGCACGTGGACGGTGGTGCCGCGGACCTCGACGAACCCGGAGCTGATCGGCGCCCAGGCGGCGCTGCGCGCCCCGAGGTCCCCCATCGTCTCCGGCGGGGCGGCAGCCCCACGCGTGTCCGTCGTCATCGCTCCACCGTTCCTGCGTCGTCGGTCCGTGCGTCCTCGGGAGCAGTGTAGGTGGCGGCGTCGGCGCGCAGCCGGGCGACGTCGTCGTGCAGCAGCCGTGCGACGTCCGCCGGGTCGGTGAGCGGACGCTCGCAGACCATGCTGCGGCACACGTAGGCGGCGGGGCGCCCGTCGACCTCGGTGCGGTGCGCGAGCAGCGGCACGACGTCGCCGTGGTCGGGTGCCGCGACGACGACGACCGCGGACGGGTGGTGCGCGTCGAGCACCGCGCGTTCGAGACGGTCGCGGGCGGTGCCGGGCGCGCCGACGATGACGACCTCGACCGGCCCTGCGGCCAGCTCCTCGAGCTGGCGCAGCACCGCACCGAAGCCGGTCGGCATGCGCCGGGCGGGGTCGGCGAGGAGCCGCAGCGCCCGCTCGGCCGGCTCCCACCAGCGCGCGTCGCCGGTGAGGGCGTGCAGGCGCCGGCACACCTCGATCATGACGCTGGTCCCGGCGGGCGTCGCGTTGTCCCACGTCTCCTTCGGGCGGGCGATGAGCCGCTCGCCGTCGGCGGACGTCTGGAACCAGCCGCCCTCGGGGTCGGCGAAACGTGCGTCGGCGGCCTCGGCGAGCGCGAGCGCACGGTCGAACCAGCGGACGTCGCCGGTCGCGCCGAACAGCTCGAGGTCGGCGAGCGCGAGGTTCGCGTGGTCCTCGAGGAACCCGTCGACGCCGGCGGTGTGCTGCACCCGCACGTGCCCGGCGTCCGACGTGACGGCGGTCGTGTGCAGGTGCTCCGCGGCGCGGGCGGCGGCGTCGACCCATCCGGTGCGGGCGAGCGTCCGGCCGGCACGGACCAGCCCGACGATCGCGAGGCCGTTCCAGTCGGTGAGCACCTTGTCGTCGACACCGGGCTGCGGTCGCGTGTCGCGGCGCGCCCGCAGCGCGGCCCGGACCTCGCGCCAGTCGGCCGCGAACGCGTCCGGGTCGAGCCCCTCGGCCTGCGCGAACGTGTCGCGGGGGACGGGCTCGTGGAGGACGGTGATGCCGGCCCCGCCCTCGTGCCAGTTCCCGCCGGGGGTGACCCCGAGGAAGCGGGCGAACCGGTCCGCGTCGTGCCCGGTGGACGCGACGACCTCGCGCAGCTCCGCGTCGGTCCAGACGTACGTGCTGCCCTCGACGCCGTCGGTGTCCGCGTCGAACGCGGCGACGAAGGGGCCGTCCGACGTCGCGAAGGCGGTCAGCAGCGCGTCGACGGTCTCCGCGGTGACGCGCACGAGGTCACGGTCGGCGGTGCGGGACGCCGCCGCGGCGTAGGCGGGGACGAGCAGGGCGTTGTCGTACAGCATCTTCTCGAAGTGCGGGACGAGCCAGCGCTCGTCGGTCGAGTAGCGGGCGAACCCGCCGGCGAGGAGGTCGTTGATGCCGCCGCGGGCCATGTGGTCGAGCGCCTGCACGGCAGCGCTGCGTGCGACATCGTCGCCGGTGCGGTCGAAACGGGTGAGCAGCCAGGCGATCGTCATCGCCTGGGGGAACTTCGGCGCCCGGCCGAACCCGCCGTGCGTGCGGTCCCAGGCCCGGTGGAGGACGAGCGCGGCCGCGTCGCGCGTCGTCCCCGCGAGGTCGAGCCGGTCGACCGCCTCGAGCGTGTCGGCCTGCGCGATCGAGGCGGTGATGTCCGCGGCGCTCGCGACGACCTCGTCGCGCCGCTCGGCCCAGGCGTCGGACACGCTGCGCACGACGGTGAGGAACGACGGCATGCCGTGCCGGCCGTCCTTGGGGAAGTAGGTGCCGGCGAAGAACGGCTGCGCGTCGGGGGTGAGGAACACGGTCATCGGCCAGCCGCCACGTCCCGACATGCCCTGCACGGCCTTCATGTAGATCGCGTCGACGTCGGGCCGCTCCTCCCGGTCGACCTTCACGTTGACGAACCG
>CAJXTG010000016.1 GCA_913060655.1 uncultured Nitriliruptoraceae bacterium
CTCCGGCTTCCCCGCCGCCTGGAACATGCTCGCCGTCGTCGTGTTCGTGGCCGGACCGCCGTCGACGCTGCTGCTCGTCGTCGTGCTCGTCCTCACCGTCACCATGTTCCTGCCGGTGAAGTTCATCCACCCGGTGCGGACGCGGCGCTGGCGGCCGCTGTCGCTGCCGGTCGCGATCGCCTGGACCGGCCTCGCCGCCTGGGCGGCCGTCGTCGACTTCGCACTCCCCGCGGCGGCGACGGTCGCGCTGGTGGCCGCCAGCGTCTACCTCGCCGTCGCCGGTGCCGTCCAGCAGCTGGTGGGGGAGCGGCCACCGGCCGTCGCGGGCGCCTGAGTCACCGTTCCTCGTCGCTCGGCGGGAACACCACGCCGATGACGGTCTGCCGCGCGTGCTCGAACAGCCACTCGGTCCCGTGGCCGAGGAACGGCCGTCCGTCGACCGGCCGGACGGTCGTGCCGATCACGATCGTGTCGGCCTGCCACTCCTCCGCGGTGCGCAGCAGCTCGTCGGCCGCCATCGGCGCACGGCGTGCCTGGAAGACCCCGCGGACCCCGAACGCGTCGGCGGCGCCGCGGACGCGGGTGAGCTGCCGTTCGACGGCGGGGGAGAGCTCGGTGCCGTCCTCCCCGCGGGTGACGACGTGGATGGCGAGCAGCCGGGCCGCGTAACGGCCCGTCATCCGGAAGGCGACCTCCTCGGCCGCGAGGCCCGGTCGCATGCCCGTCACGCCGAGGAGGACGCGGCGGAACGGGTTCCCGGCCAGGTCGGCGGCATCGCGGATGTGCTCGCCGCGTCGGACCAGCAGGAGCGGGACGGGGCTGTCGGCGATGACGCGCTGGACGGGTTCGGAGAGCTGGTGCGAGCCGGCGAAGTCGTCGTTGAGGCCGAGCGTGACCAGCCGGTGGCCGAGCGCCGCCTCACCGAGGATGCGGGCCGCCGGGTCCGCGTCGACCTCCGAGTGCAGCTCGACCGACCGTCCCCGCAGCGCCGCGTACACGCCCTCGAGCGCCGGTGCCGCGTCGGGTCCGTCCCGACGTGCCCGCACCGTGAGGACCGTGACCGATGCGGACGGCTGCAGCAGCGCGTCCACGACCCGCGCGGCGACCTCGGAGTTGCGACCACCGCGCGTCGGCAGCAGGGCGCTCGGTGAACCGGCGATGAGCGCCCGCCCGAGCAGGTCCTCCTGGGCGAGGCGTTCCGACTCCTCCGGAGCCGCCCGGAGCCGGCCGAGGAACAACCGGAGCGACGGCGGGGCCGCGATCGACGTCACCAGGGCGAGCAGCATGATGGCGGCGTAGGAGACGTCGTTGAGCGCCCCGAGACCGAGCCCGATCGTCGCCAGCACGATGCCCATCGCACCGCGGGCGTTCAGCCCCGCGCCGGCGACGAGCGACTCCACCGTGCTCATCCCCGCCAGTCGGCCCCCGACCAGCGACCCGCCGAGCTTCGACACGGTCGCGACGCCGAGGATGACGACCGACCAGAAGGCGCCCTCCGGGGTGAGGAGCAGGCTGAAGTCCGCGTACAGCCCGGCGGTGGCGAAGTAGACGGGGGCGAAGATGGACTGGCTGAGCACCTCCACGGTCCGGCGGACGTCCTGGCGCTGGTAGCGGGAACGTCCGAGCACGATCCCGGCGACGAGCGCGCCGAGGACGGCCTCGACCCCCATCGCCTGCGTCACGGCACCGAGCAGCAGCATCACGCCGATCGTCGCGGTCAGCGCCGAGGCGAACCCGCCGGCGCTGCGCGCACGTCGCAGCACCTGGTCGACGGCTCGCTGGCCGACGGTGACGCTGGCGACGAGGAACGCGAGCACCGCCGCGAGCGTCAGCGCGAGCTCGTCGAACCGCACCGTGCCCGACGACGACAGGCCGATGATCAGTCCGAGGAGGATCCATCCGACGAGGTCGTTGACCATCCCGGCCGCGATCGTCAGCTGGCCGACGTTGCGGCGCATCAGCCGCATCTCCGTCATGATCTTCGCGATGACGGGCAGCGCGGAGATGCTGAGCGCGACGGCGAGGAAGGCGGCGAAGCCGAGCCGGCCCGTCGCCGGCCCCCAGAAGCTCGCCGGCATGACCCAGCCCAGCCAGAACCCGGCGGCGAGCGGGAGCACGAGCGAACCGAGTGACAGGCCGACCACGGGTCGCCCGAGGCGGCGGAGCA
The DNA here is from genome assembly GCA_913060655.1 of uncultured Nitriliruptoraceae bacterium. Lineage (GTDB taxonomy): Bacteria > Actinomycetota > Nitriliruptoria > Nitriliruptorales > Nitriliruptoraceae > CSBr16-57R1. The sequence continues at coordinate 2,168 of CAJXTG010000016.1, forward strand.
GCTCGAGGTCCGTCTCGAAGCCGGTCATCAGCTGGAGCAGGAGGATGCCCAGCCAGGCGACGGCGAGGAGCAGCGCGGACTGCACCGCGTCGCCCGGGAACAGCCAGGCGGTCACGTCGGGCAGCAGGCGACCGGCGACCGTCGGGCCGAGGAGCAGGCCTGCGGTCAGCTCGCCGACGACCCGGGGCTGCCCGATCCGCTGGGCGGCGAGGCCGAGCGCCCGTGCGGCCGACAGCAGCACGACGAGCTGGAGCCACAGCAGCAGGAGCTCGTGCTCGCCGACGGGCGTGAGCATCGTCACGCGAGCAGCTCCCGGCAGGCCTTCAGGGCCCGCTCAGCGTGCGTCCGTGCCTGCGCGCGGCGCCACACCTTGCGGACGCGGCCGTCCGCCCCGATCAGCACGCTCGAGCGGATCGGGCCGACGCTGGTGCGGCCGTAGAGGACCTTCTCGCCCCAGGCGCCGTAGGCCTCCATGACCCGGTGGTCGGGATCGGCGAGCAGCGTCTGCGGGAGCCCGTGCTCCGCAGCGAACCCCGCGTGCGTCGTCACGTCGTCGGGGGACACGCCGACGACGCGGACGCCGAGCTCGGCGAACTCGTCCCACCGGTCGCGGATGTCGCACGCCTGGGTCGTGCAGCCGGGGGTGCCGTCGGCGGGGTAGAAGGCGAGCAGCAGCGGCCCGTCGTTGAGCTCCGAGAGGGAGCGCTGCACCCCGTCCTGGTCGGGGAGCGTGAACGGCGGGGCGAGGTCGCCGACCTCGAGCGTCATGCGTCCCCCTCCGACGGGCCGCGGAGGCTACGGCATGGGCGGGTGCGCGGGGCCGGCGTCTCCGCCCGTCAGGTGCGGGCGAGCACCGGGATCATGTGCCAGCCCTCCGCCCCGTCGGGGAGCACCGGCTTCGGTCCCTGCGGCTGCAGCACCCCGTCCCCGTCGATCGCGCGCGCCTGGATGACGTGATCGCCCGGGGTGAGGTCCACGTCGATCCACCACTGCCGCCACACGGTGTCGCCGAGCGGGTCGGCGCACGTCGCTGGCAGCCAGTCACCGGTGTCGAGCCGGACCTCGACGGCGGACACGCCGCGCGGCGGCGCCCACGCCACGCCGGCGACGCGGACCGGCCCCGGCGTCACGACCCGCCCGGGCACGTCGATGCGGGTCATCGTCTTCACCGGGCCCTCCTTCGCCCAGCCGCGACGGATCCAGTACGCGTCGTAGTCGTCCCAGCGGGTCAGCTCCAGCTCCGTCAGCCACTTCGTCGCCGACACGTAGCCGTACAGCCCGGGCACGATCAGGCGGGCCGGCGCGCCGTGGCGGACGGGCAGCTCGACCCCGTTCATGCCGATCGCCACCAGCGCATCGGGCGCGGCGGCGAGGGCCGTGGGGAACCCGGCGGTCCAGCCGTCGACGGAACGGCCGACGAGCTGGTCGGCGTCCTGCTCCGGACCGGCGAGCGCGAGCACCCGTGACAGCGGGACGCCCGTCCAGCGGGCGGTGCCGACGAGGGTGCCGCCGACCTCGTTGGAGACGCAGCTGATCGTCGCGTCATGCTCCTCCAGGCCGAGGTCGACGAGCGCGTCGAGGTCCAGGGTGACCTCCTCGCGGACACGTCCGTGCACCCGGAGCCGCCAGCTGCGCCGGTCGACGCGCGGCAGGGTGATCGCCGTGTCGATGCGGTAGAACTCGTCGACCGGCGTGAGCGTCGGGGACAGTCCCGGGATGCGCGGTGACGCGTCCTGCGCGGCGGTCAGCGGCGGCAGCCCGCGGGCCGCCCGGAGCCGTCCGGCGAGCGCCGCGTGCGTGCCCGTCGCCCGCGGCCGCAGCAGCATGAGCCCGCCGACGACGACCACGCCGGTCGCGCCGAGGCCGGCGAGCAGCGCCCGCCGGCTGAGCGGGCCGGCGGCCGTCGCCGTTGCCGGCCCGCCGTCCTCCGGCCCGCCGTCCTCCGGTCCGGAGGCTCCGGCCGCCTCGGCGTCGGTCGGGGCCCGCTCCCGCCGGCGCACGCTCAGCAGCACGACCCCGGCGGCGAGCAGCAGCGTCGCCGCGGCGGCGATCGTCAGGGGGCGGGCCGCCGACCGGAACGTCTGCAGGAACGCCGTCGCGATCGGACCGGGGGTCGCCGTGACGAGGACGTCGGCCACGGCGGCGGTCGGGGACGGCAGGGCGACGACGACCCGTGCGGCCGCCTCGACCGCGGCGAGGACACCGGTCGCGACGAGCAGGCGGGTGCGGAGCGTCATGGCCCGAGGGTACGGGCGCGCACCTCCACGACGTCGCCCACGGCCGCACGCGACCCGCCGTCGGGCAGCGCCGGCTCAGGGGTGGACGCGACGAGCGCCACGGTGAACCGGTCGACCTCGCAGGCGCGGTGCAGGTCCGCCTCGGGCGCCCATTCGGGCCCGTCCGGGCCGAACAGCCGGCCCGCGTCCGACGTCGCGACCCGTGCCGTGAAGCGCGCCGGGTCGGGGTCGTCGCCGGCCGCGCGGGCGGCGATCAGCTCCGCGCATGCCAGGTCCTCGTCACCGTCACGGCCGAGCGAGTCGCCCGTGATGACGAAGGTGACGTCGTCGACGCCCCGGGCGCGCAGCAGCTGTGCCGTCGCGCCGGCGGTGACGAACGAGGCGGCGATGACGAGCGACGACCCCGCGGTCCGCACGAGCCCGGGCGTGCCCGCCGACGTCCGGTGCACGAGCGTGCGGCCGGCGACGTCGTGCCGGTCGAGGGCGACGGGCGAGTTGCCGAGGTCGAACCCCTCCAGCGGGCGGCCACCCCGCTCGCCGGCGGCGAGCGACCCGGGCAGGACGTCGCGGGCCAGCCGCAGCGCGGCGTCCGCGTCGGCGACGGCGAGGACGCGTGCGGCGCCGTGCGCGAACGCCCACGCCTCGAACGTGAACGCGCGGAGGACGTCGATCACGACGACGGTGCCGCCGGGACGGGCCTCCTCCAGCGCGACCGCGCGCCAGCGGAACGTCACCGGGACCCGGCCGATGCGTCGCCGGCGAGGAACGTCGCCAGCCGCGTGCGGGCGTCCACCAGCGCGTCCACGGCGACGTGCTCGCCGCGCCGGTGCGCCTGCGCGGTCGCACCGGGACCGAAGTTCAGTGCCGGCACCCCCCGCTCGGCGAAGCGTGCGACGTCCGTCCACGCCTGCTTCCCGCCGACGTCACCGCCGACGGCGGCGACGAACCGGTCGACGACGGGGTCGGCCCGGAACGGCGGGGCGGGGGGCGCCCGGTCGATGACGTCGACGGTGATCGGGACGTCGCCGGCGAGCGCCGCCAGCTCCGCGCGCAGCTCCGTCTCGGCCGCGTCGAGGTCGCGGGAGGGTGCGAAGCGGAGGTTGACGTTGATGGTGAAGCGGTCGGGGACCACGTTGCGGGGGCTCGTGCCGTCCCCGTCCGGTCCCAGCCCGCCCGTCCACGCCTGGGTGGCGACGAGCACGTCGTGGTAGGGGACCCCGTCGACGCTCCGCGCGACGGGGGCGCGGGTGTCGAGCGCGCCGAGCAGCGGGCCGGCGGCCGTCAGCGCGCTGCGGCCGTGCCACGGCCGCGCGGAGTGGGCGGCCTCGCCGGCGACCACGACCCGAGCGTGCAGGCCGCCGAGGCAGCCGAGCTCGACCCGGCCGTCGGTCGGCTCGAGGACGACCGCGAGCGCCGCGTCCGTCAGCCACGGCACGGCGTCGAGCACCGCCGGCAGCGCGTTGCCCTCCGCCGGGCCCTCCTCACCGGCGTACAGGACGACGGCGAGCGACCACGGCGACGACGCCCGCAGCGCGTCGTCGCCCAGCAGGTCGAGGGCGACGACGTTGCCGGCCTTCATGTCCGACGCGCCACGTCCGACGACGACGGCCGTCCCGTCGTCCAGGGTCGCCGTGCGGGGGGTCGCGTCCGCGTCGGTCGCCGGCACGGTGTCCAGATGGCCGACGAGCAGCACGGTCGGGCGTGCCGGGTCCGGGGCACCGATGACGAGCGAGTCGCCGACCCGCACGACCGGCGCTCCGCGCGTCCGCTGCTCCGCCTCCAGCCGGTCGGCGAGGGGGCCCTCCGCGCCCGTCGGCGACGGGACGGCGCAGTGGTCGACGAGCCGTGCGGCGAGCGTCTCGCGCAGCGCCGCGCCCATCAGTCGTTCGTGTGGAGCGCGACGTTCAGCCCGCCCCAGTCGCCGCGGTGCCCCTCGCGGGGCAGCGCGACGACCGCACCGGTGCGGGAGTCGCGCCGGAACAGCAGCGCAGCACGTCCGGACAGCTCCCGCGCTGCGACGACGCCGCCGTCGGGCAGCGTGACCTTCGTCCCGGCGGTCACGTACAGCCCGGCCTCGACGACGCAACCGTCGCCCAGCGAGATGCCCACGCCGGCGTTCGCGCCGACGAGGCACCGCTCACCGATGCGGATGACCTCGGTCCCGCCACCGGACAGCGTCCCCATGATGGACGCGCCGCCGCCGAGGTCGCTGCCGTCACCGACGACGACGCCGGCGGAGATGCGTCCCTCCACCATCGAGGCGCCGAGCGTCCCCGCGTTGAAGTTGACGAAGCCCTCGTGCATCACCGTCGTCCCGCTGGCCAGGTGGGCGCCGAGCCGGACCCGGTCGGCGTCGCCGATGCGCACACCGGCGGGGACGACGTAGTCCGTCATGCGGGCGAAGCGGTCGACGGAGCGGACCTGCAGCCGACGGCCCTCCGCGGCGAGCGCGAGGCGGACGTCGTCGACGGCGTCCGGCTCCAGCGGGCCGAGGTCGGTCCAGGCGACGTTGGGGAGCAGGCCGAACACGCCGTCGACGGAGAGCCCGTGCGGGGCGACGAGCCGGTGCGACAGGAGGTGGAGGCGCAGCGTCGCCTCGAGACGGTCGGCCGGCGGCGCCGCGACGTCGTGCACGATCGCCGCGACGGCGACCCGTTCCCCGTCGAGGGCGTCGCGCGCGCCGGCGGCGGCCAGCACCCGTCCGAGCACGGCATGCCCCTCCGGGTCGGTCGCCGCGTCGAGCTCGAGGCTGCGCGTGCCCGATCCCGGCAGGACGGCGTCGAGGGCCGCACCGGTGTCGTCGTCGAGCCCGACCGTGGGGAACCACGCGTCGAGCAGCTCGCCGGAGCGGGCGCCGCGGGTCGCCAGCCCGACGCCGTACGCGAAGGACGCGTCCATGGCACCTCGTCGGGTCCGGGGACGTCGGCCGGGACGGACCGCAGGCCGGGACGGACCGCGGCGGCAGCCTACCGACGGGGTTCCCGTAGCCTCCGGACCGTCGGAGGGGTCCTGATGGCGCATCCGTTCCTCCAGCTGGACCGGCCGGGCACGGTGCGGGCGATCGCGCATCGCGGCGGCGGCGGCGCCGTCGAGAACACCCTCGTCGCGTTCGAACGGGCCGTCGACCGCGGCTACCGGCACCTCGAGACGGACGTCCACGTGACCGCCGACGGGGTCCTCGTCGTCTCCCACGACCCGACGCTCGCCCGGGTCGCGGGTGACCCGCGTCCGATCGCCACGCTGACGCGGGCCGAGCTCGCGTCGGTCCGGGTCGACGGCCGCGAGCCGGTCCCGACGTTCGACGAGCTCGTCACGGCGTTCCCCGACGCTCGCCTCACCGTCGACCTGAAGGTCGACGGTGCCGTCGGGCCGATGCTGCACACGCTCGAGCGCCGTCCCGAACTGCTCGGCCGCGTGTGCATCGGGGCGTTCACGGGTGCGCGGGTGCGCACCCTGCGACGGCGGTTCGGGCCGGCCCTGATGACGGCGGCGACCCCGGGGGAGATCGTCCGGCTGCTGGCCGCCGTCCGACTGCGGCGCCGCCCACCGCGGCTGACCGCGGGGGTCGTCGCCGTGCCGGAGCGCTACCCCGAGGGCGGCCGCAGCGTCGCGGTCGCCGACGCGGCCCTGCTCGCCGCCGCGGACGACGTGGGACTGCCCGTCCACGTGTGGACGGTGAACGATCCGAGCCGGATGGCGGCGCTCGTCGCCGCCGGCGCGGCCGGCATCGTCACCGACGAGCTCGACCTGCTGCGCGGGACCCTCGAGACGCTGGGGCGCTGGTAGCGGCCGTCCACCTGCGCGTCACCCGCCCGTGGGGCGCTGTTCCCCTCCGGCGACTAGCGTCCGCTCATCGCGGGAGGGGGAGCGCATGGCCGCCGAGGACGCGCAGCAGGGCACGGCGGTCCGCCGCCGGGACACCCGCCAGCAGCGGGGCTGGTACGTCTACGACTGGGCGAACTCGTCGTTCCCCACGACCGTCATCACCCTGTTCTTCGGCCCCTACCTGATCGTCGTCGCCCAGGCGGCGATCGAGCGCGCCCTCCGAGCCGCGGCGGACACGCTCGGTGCGACGCTGCCGGTCCTCGGCGACGAGGCGTTCCGCGACTGGGTCGCCGCCGCCGTGCCCGTGCTGCAGGCCTCGGCGACCACCGCCGGTGCGGACCTCGCCGCGCTGGTGGGGACCGCCGCCCTCGAGGGGAAGGTGGAGCTGCTCGGCATCGCCCTGTTCCCCGAGCAGCTGTTCTTCTACGTCATCCCCGTGTCGGCCATCATCCAGATCCTCACCCTGCCGGTGCTCGGCGCCTTCGTCGACCGGTCGTCGCGCAAGCGCGCCTGGCTCGGCTGGACCGCCTACCTGGGTGCGGCGACGACGATGGCGATGTTCCTCATCGTCCCGGGTCGCTGGCAGCTCGCCCTGGTGCTGGTGGGCGTCGCGAACATCCTGTTCCAGGCGTCGCTCGTCGTGTACGACTCGTTCCTCCCGGAGATCGCCGACCCCGACGACCGTGACCGCGTCTCGTCGCGCGGCTGGGCGTTCGGCTACGTGGGCGGCGGGACGCTGCTCGCCGTGAACCTCGCGATCCTCACCCTCGAGCCGTTCGGCATCGACGGGATCCTCGCGGTGCGCATCAGCCTCGCGAGCGCCGGGGTGTGGTGGGCGCTGTTCACCGTCGTCCCGCTCCGTCGCCTCGAGGACGGGCCGCCGCTCGTCACGCAGGGCAGTGCGGCGCAGGCGGTCCGCGGCGCGTTCGGGGAGCTCGTGCGCACGACGAAGCTCGTCGTCAGCTACCGCGAGACCCTCAAGTTCCTGCTCGCGTTCCTGCTGTTCAACGGCGGGGTCGGCACGGTCATCACCGCTGCGGGCTCCTACGCCATCGAGGAGCTCGCCATCGAGCAGGAGATGCTCGTCCTCGCCATCCTGATGGTGCAGTTCGTGGCGTTCCTCGGTGCGCTCATCATCGGACGCATCGCCGTGCGGTTCGGGGCGAAGACGGTCGTGCTGTGGACCCTCGTGCTGTGGAGCGTCGTGGTGACCTACGGGCGCTTCGTGCCCGCCGGCGACGTCGCCATCTTCTTCGTGCTCGCCGGCGCCATCGGGTTCGTGCTCGGCGGCACCCAGGCGCTCAGCCGGTCGCTGTACAGCCACCTCGTGCCCGCCCGGCGCGAGGCGGAGTTCTACAGCTTCTACCAGATCTCCGACCGCGGCACGAACATCATCGGGCCGGCCGCGCTCGCGTTCGCCTACGGCCTGTTCGGTTCCTACCGGCAGGGCATCCTCGTGCTCATCGTGCTGTTCGTCGCCGGAGGACTGCTCCTCGTCATGACCGACATGCGCAAGGGCATCGACGCGGTCGGCAACGCGCAGCCGAAGGTCCTGTGAGCGCTGCGGCCGCTCCCGACGGGCCGGGCCCCGTCCGCACCCTGCTCACCGGTTCGGCGATGGGCGCCGCCGACCTCGTCCCCGGCTTCTCCGGCGGCACCGTCGCGCTCGTCGGGGGCGTCTACCCGCGGCTGATCGCGAGCATCCGTGCGGCCGCCCACCTGCTGTCGCTCGTGGTCCGGCTGCGACTGCGGGACGTGCCCGGAGCGGTGCGGGCGCTGGACGCCGGCTTCCTCGGGGTGCTCCTGCTCGGCATCGTCGGGACGGCCCTCGCGCTCGCCTCGACGCTCGAGGCGCTGCTCGTGACGCGCCCGGTCGTGATGAGCGCGGTCTTCCTCGGCCTCGTGCTCGGTGCGGCCGTCGTCGCACGCCACCAGTTCGTCGCACCACCCGGCGCGTCGGCGGTCCTGCTCGTCGTCGCAGCGGCCGGCGTCACCGCGGTCGCCCTCGGCCTGCGACCCGCGGCGCTGGTCGACCCGTCCCCGACGGTGCTCGCCCTCACCGCGGCCGTCGCCGTGTGCGCGATGATCCTGCCCGGCGTGTCCGGCTCGTTCCTGCTGCTGGTGCTGGGCACCTACGAGCCGATCATCGCGGCCGTGTCGGAGCGCGACCTCGTCACCATCGCCGTCGTCGCCGCCGGTGCCGCCGGCGGACTGCTCGCGTTCTCCACCCTGCTGGCCTGGCTGCTCGCCCGCGCCCACGACGTCGTCCTCGCCCTGCTCATCGGCCTCATGGTCGGCTCCGCACGGGTGCTGTGGCCGTGGCCGTCGGCGACCGGTGTGGGGGACCCGTCGCTGGCCGCCCCGACCGGCGACGTCGTCGCCCCGATCGTCGCCGCCGTCGTCGCGCTCCTCGCGGTCGTCGGCATCGACCGGGTCCTCAGACGGGCAGCTGACCCCGCCTGAGCGCGTCGGCCCAGCGGCCCATCGCGTCCCGGCAGCCGTCGACGTCGGGCACGAGCGCGAGCCGCAGCCAGCCCTCACCGCCGGTGCCGAACGCACGGCCCGGCGTCGCGACGACGCCGGCGTCGAGGAGCCCACGGGCGTACGCCACGTCATCACCGCCCGGCACGCGGACCCACACGTAGAACGTCGCCGCCGACCCCGACCACGTCAGGCCGAGCGCGGCGAGCGCGTCGAGCACGACCGCCCGCTTGGCCGCGAACGTCGCGCGCCGCTCGACGACGTGGGCGTCATCGTCCCAGGCCGCACGCGCCGCCGCCTGGACGAAGTCGGGGGACGCCGTCCCGGTGTCCTCACGCAGCCGCCGCAGCGGCGCCACGAGGCTCGCGTCGCCGACGATCGCGCCGGAGCGGTAGCCGGTCATCCCGGAACGCTTCGACAGCGACAGCACCGCCAGCGCGCCGCGCGCGTCGTCCCCCGTCGCCTCCAGCAGGCTCGGGGCCGGGGTGTCGAACCACAGCTCCTGGTAGCACTCGTCGGAGCACAGCACGACGTCGTGGGCCCGGGCGACGGCGAGCTGGTCGCGCAGGTAGGGGAGGTCGACGGTCGCCCCGGTCGGGTTGTGCGGGTAGCCGATCCATGCGATGCAGGTGCGGGCGAGGACGTCCTCGTCGAGCCGGGTCAGGTCGAGCCGCCAGCCGTCCGCCTCGGTGAGCACGACGGCGTGGGGCGCACCGCCGGCGAGCCGCGCGCCGCGCGCGTACGTCGGGTACCCCGGCGACCCCCACACGACGGTGCGACGCGGCCCGCCCGGGTCGACGAACGCGAACGGCAGATGGAGGATCGCCTCCTTCGACCCGGAGGTGATGAGCACCTGGGAGGCCGGGTCGACGGTGACGCCGTGACGGCGTGCGACGAACCGGGCGACCGCCTCCCGCGTCTCGAGCCGCCCCGGTCCCGTCGGGTAGGACGACACGGGGCCGACGGCCGCCCGCAGCGCGTCCCGCACCGCCGTCGGCGTCGGCTCGTCGGGGTCGCCGATCGACAGGTCGCGCAGGTCGACGCCGCCGGCCCGGCGCCGGGCGACCTCCTCCCGCAGCAGCGCCAGCGGGTTGGTCCCGCCTTCCGCGAGCGCCGGGTTCGTCGAGGGCATCGGAGGAGCCTAACTACGCTGGCCTCGCGGGCCGAGGACCGGGGACGCCCGTCCCCGGCGCGGCGCGGCCCGGCCCGGCACGGACACCGGGCACGGGCGACGGGCACGGGAGGCGGCATGGGCGGGGTGCGGCCCGACGCGGTGGCGAGTGACGGCACGGCGACCGCCCAGCGGCTGGTGCGCGTCAGCGGGACGGACCGGCCCGGCATCACCGCCGCCGTCCTCGAGGCGCTCGCCGCCGCCGACGTGACCCTCCACGAGATGGACCAGCTGGTCGTGCGGGGCAAGCTGACCCTCGACCTGCTCGTCGCCGGTGACGCGACCGCCGACCTCGACGCGCTGCTCGGGCCCCTCGCGACCGGGCTCGACGTCCGGCTCGACGTCGAGCCCGCTCCGGACCCGGCCGACACCCCGAACGTCGGCCCGCGCGCGCTCGTCACGGTCATCGCCCCGCGGCTGACCGCCGCCGCGCTCGCGGCGGTCACCGGTGCGATCGCCGCCGCCGGCGCGAACATCGCCCGGATCGTCCGGCTCGCGCACCGGCCCGTCTGCGCGTTCGAGTTCCGGGTGAGCGGCGGTGACCCGGCGGGACTGCGCGAGGTCCTCCTCGAGGCGGCCGCCAGCCATGGCGTCGACGTCGCCGTGCAACCGGAGCGGCTCGAGCGGCGCGCGAAGCGGCTCGTCCTCCTCGACGTCGACTCGACGCTCATCCGCGACGAGGTCATCGAGCTGATCGCCGACGAGGTCGGGCGTGGCGACGAGGTCGCGGCCATCACCGCTCGGGCGATGGCCGGTGAGCTCGACTTCGAGGCGAGCCTCAGGGCGCGGGTCGCGCTGCTCGCCGGCGCGGACCTCGCCGCGCTCGAGCGGGCGGCCGCCCGGGTCCGGCTGACGCCGGGGGCACGCACGCTCGTCGCGACGCTGCGGCGGCTCGGCTACACCGTCGCGGTCGTCTCCGGCGGGTTCGACCATGTCGTCGCACCGATCGCCGCGGCCCTCGGCATCGACCATGCGGTCGCGAACCGGCTCGAGGTCGTCGACGGACGGCTCACCGGCGGGCTCGTCGGCCCCGTCCTCGACCGGTCGGGCAAGGCCCGGGAGCTGCGGCGCATCGCCGAGCTCGAGCGCGTCCCCCTCGAGCAGACCGTCGCCATCGGCGACGGCGCCAACGACCTGGACATGATCGCCGCGGCCGGCCTCGGGGTGGCGTTCAACGCGAAGCCGGTCGTGCGCGCGGCGGCCGACACGAGCGTGAACGTCCCCCGGCTCGACGCGATCCTGTTCCTCCTCGGCATCCCCGCCGACGAGATCGTCCTCGACCCCGACGACGACGAGCCGTCGGCCGCACCGGCCGGCTGCCAGGAGCCCTGACGATGGACCGTGTCACCGTCCTGCACCGCACCCCGGTCGTGAACCTCCCGCTCATCGAGGTCGACGGGCTGCGGACCCGTGCCGACCTCAGCGACCGGCTCGGCCCGCTCGGCCCGTTCGACGCGGCGGCCCCCGGTCGCCATGCCAACGGCCGGCGGGTGTCCGGCTGGGTGTCACGCGCCCACGCCGACACGCTCCGCGACGAGCTGGGCGCCGGCATCGTGCGCTTCAGCGTCGACCCGCGTCGTGCGCTCGCCGGCCGGGCGCAGGACCGGCAGGACGACCCCGCCGGGGCGTGGGAACGCCTGCGCCCGCTGGCGGCCTGGCTCGCCGAGGCCGGTGACGTCACTGCGCTGCCCGACGACCTCGAGGTCCACCAGGAGCAGCCCGTCCGCGCCAAGCTGCTGCGCATCCTCGCACCGGACCCGGAACCGGGCGCCTACGGGCCCTTCGACCGGATCGTCGCCGAGGTGGCCGACACCGACCGGGTGGCGGCGAAGCTCGTCATGCATCTCGCCCTCGCGGCGGCGGACGGCGACGGGGCCGATCCGGCGTTCCTCGCCGCCTGCGCGCTCGCCTGGCGGGACACGGAGGACGCGCGGGACCTGGGGCGGCGCGTCGCCCGTGCCGACGCGGAGGGGGTGCTGGAGGCCGTGCTCGTCGAGCAGGAGGACGCGGCGCCGGAGGCGGTCGGCCGCCTGCGCGACGTGCTCGACGAGGTCCGTGCCGCCGCCGGGGAGGACGGGGACCTCGGGGAGCGGCTGATGGACCGGTCCGAGGCGTCCCTCACCCGCATCGTCCGCGGCGGTGACCTCAGAGGCTGACGATGTTGAGCGTGGCGACCGTGCGGGCGTCGCCCTCGCCGGTCACGGTGAAGCGCACGCGCTGGCCGATGCGCAGCTCGCGCAGCCCCGACGCCCGCATCGCGTCCGCGTCGAAGGCCAGCTCGACGAGGTCGTCGTCGAGGAGCACGCCGCTCCGACCGGCGGCGTCGAACGAGCGGATCGTGCCCTGCGGCATGTCGGGACCCCCGGTCAGCTGCTGACGTGGCGGGGAGGGTAGCCCCGCAGGTCGGCGAGGAACGCGGCGGTCGCGGCGCCCGGGCCGCGGCCGTCGACGTCCGCGAGCAGCGCGGCGAGGTCGGAGGAGGCGTCCACGTCCGCCCGCGCGCCGGGCAGGTCGAGCAGCGCGACGCTCCGGCCCGCGGCCGTGCCCGCCCGCAGGTGGCCGTCGGCCGACCCCGGGCCGTACCGGGTGGGGAGGCGCACGCCCGCCGCCAGGCGCAGCAGCGCCGTCCCGCCCCCCGCGGTGGGGGCGACGGCGACGTCCGCCGGATGCGCCAGCACCGCGGTCACGTCCGCGGCGGCGAGGCGCGGCAGGTCGGCGGCGACCACGATGCGCGGACGGTCGTCGGGGAGGCCGGCGAGCGCCGCGTCGACCGCCGCCCGCAGCCGGACGTCGCCCCCGGTGCTCGTGCCGTGGGCCGTGGGCCGCGCCGGGTCCGGCGCACCCCCGACGGGTGGCGGCGGGTCCGCGATCGTGGGGAGCCCGCGGGCCGCGGCGACCCGGCCGGCGCCACGGCCACCGGCGAGCAGCCGGACGTCGTGCACCCCCGCCCCGCGCAGCGCCGTCAGCACGTCATCGAGCATCGCCACGGTCAGGGCGTCGCGTCGCTCGCCGACGAGCGCGGCACCGAGGCGTGACTTCCCGCCGGTCCGCAGCGGGACCAGTGCGATGGGCGCAGGGTCGGCGGAGGGTGCGGCGTGTGGCATGGGGTGGAGGCTAGGCCGGTCGGCATCGGACCCGAGCCGTGTGCGCGTTAGGGTGCTCACGCGGCAGGACGACGTTCGCGTCCGTTGGAGGAGACCCTGTGGGCACGGTCGCCGTGATGGGTGCGGGTGCCTGGGGGATCGCGTTCGCGCTCCGCTGCCACGCTGCAGGTCGAACGGTCCGGCTCTGGGCCCGCGATGAGCAGACCGTCGCAGAGATGCGCACACGACGTGCGCATCCACGGGTCCTCCCTGGCGTGCCGCTCCCCGAGGACCTCGAGCTCACCGCGGACGCAGCGGTCGCGCTCACCGGGGCGGACCTCGTCGTCGTGGCGATCCCGTCCGTCGGTCTGACGCAGCAGCTCCGCGCCTGGGGGCGGTCCGTCCCGCCCCACGCGACCATCGTCAGTCTCACGAAGGGTTTCGACGGTGAGGGCGCTCGACTGCCCAGTGCGGCGATCACCGCCGAACTCGGAACGCCGTCGGCGCAGGTCGTGGTCGTGAGTGGTCCCAACCTCGCGAAGGAGGTCGCCGCCGGATGGCCGGCAGCCGCGGTCGCGGCAGGTCCCGACGCTCAGCGGGTCGAGCACGTGCGGTCCGCGGCGATGGGGGATTCCTTTCGGCTCTACGCGAACATGGACCGGCTCGGCGTCGAGTTGGGGGGAATCGTCAAGAACGTCATCGCGATCGTTGCGGGTGCAGCTCAGGGGCTCGGCTACGGCGAGAACACGACCGCGATGGTCGTGACGCGGGGACTCGCCGAGGTCACCAGCCTCGGGATCGCACTCGGGGCGGATCCACGGACGTTCCAGGGTCTCGCCGGTCTTGGCGACCTCGTCGCGACCTGTACGGCTGCGTCGTCACGGAACCGCAGCTTCGGTGAACGGCTCGGTCGGGGGGAAACGCTCTCCGCCGTCGTGGCATCCATGGGGCCGGTCGTCGAGGGCGTGCGCGCCGCCCCGCACGTGGCGGCGCTGGCGGATCGTCATGGGGTCGATATGCCGATGGTGCGCGCGGTCGTCAGCGCCACGCGTGACGGCGAGGACGTCTCCGCGCTGGCGAACACCCTGCTCGCGCGGCCGCCTCGGTCCGAAGTCGCTCTTCCGCCGCGTGGGTCGGACCCCTGATGGCCGCCGGAATGGTGCTCGTTCTCGACGGGCCGTCGTCGGTCGGCCGGTCGACCACGCTCACCGCCCTGCAGGAGCGGTGGTCCGCGGTCCGCTCCGGACCGCTGCTCGTCGCCGGCCTCGCGGCGACGCGACGTCAGGCGGCCGCCGCCGGCGACGGCCGCTGGGCGGACCTGTTCGACCGGGTCGAACCGTCCACCGCCGGGCGGCCACCACGCTTCCGGTACGGCCCGCTCGGCCGCACGCTCATCGCCGGCATGCACCGGAGTGCGGCCGCCTGGGCACGTGCCGGCGTCGACGTCGCCCTCGACCACTGCATCGTCGACGGGGCGATGCTCGCCGACCTCGAGCGCGCCTGCGCCGACGTCCCGCTCGTCATCGTCGGGCTGACCTGCGACCCGGTCGTCCTCGACGCGCGCGAGGCGGACCGCGACGACGTGGTCCCGGGCCGCTCGGCGGCGGAGCGGGCCGCCGTCCTCGGGGTCGCGCACCGTGACGTGGTGGACACGACGGCGGCGACCACCGACGAGGTCGTCGACGAGCTCGTCGCGCTCCTCCGGGTCAGTCGAACGTGATGCCCAGCGCGGTGATGATGCGGCCGGTCTGCTCGAACAGGTTGGCGAACTCGCCCACGCCCTCACCGAGCGGCAGGGCGTTGATGTCGTCCCAGCGGTCCGCGATGTCGTCGACCGTCGGCACCCCGTCGAACGTCGTGCCCGGCCCCTCCACCGTCGCGACCCGCGCGAGGTAGCCGCCGCCGACGGAGTAGACGTGGCCGGTGTCGGCGCAGCCCTCCGACGCGAGGAACACGACGAGCGGGGACACGTGCTCCGGCTGCAGCCGCTCCAGCAGCTGCGGCGGCATGATGTCCTCGGTCATGCGCGAGTTCGCGACGGGGGCGATGGCGTTCGCCGTGATGCCGTACTTCGCCCCCTCGATCGCGAGCGTGCGGGTGAGCCCGACGATGCCGAGCTTCGCCGCCGCGTAGTTCGCCTGCCCGAAGTTGCCGTACAGGCCCGAGCCGGACGCGGTCGAGACGATGCGTCCGTACTCCTGCTCCCGCAGGTGCGGCCACGCCGCCTGCGTGACGTTGAAGGCGCCGTACAGGTGGACCTTGAGGACCAGATCGAGCGCGTCGGGCTCGAGCTTCTGGAAGGACACGTCGCGCAGGATGCCGGCGTTGTTGATCACGACGTCGACGCGGCCGAACGTGTCCAGCGCCGTCTGCACGATCGCACGGCCACCGTCGGGCGTCGCGACCGAGTCGTAGTTCGCCACGGCCTCGCCGCCGCCGGCGACGATCTCGGCGACGACCGCGTCGGCCATCTCCGAGCCGGCGCCCGACCCGTCGCGCGCCCCGCCGAGGTCGTTCACGACGACCTTCGCCCCGCGGGCCGCGAGCGCGAGCGCATGGCTGCGTCCCAGCCCGCCGCCCGCACCGGTGACGACCGCCACGCGCCCGTCGAGCTCCACCTGTGCCATGTCCGTGCCTCCGTCCGTGATCGGTCGTGCCGCCCCGCGGCCCGCCGCAACCTACCGGTCGGGCCGGCCGGCCGGTCCGGGGTCCGGAGGCGCGTGCGCGGCCGTCGATAGGCTCCGCCGGCGTCCGGAGGGGTCCCCGTGGCACGCGTGCTCGTCCTGTACGGCGGCCGCTCGGCGGAGCATCCCGTCTCCTGCCTGTCGGCCCGTTCGGTGCTGCACGCGCTGGGGTCGACGACCCACGACGTCCTCCCCGTCGGCATCACGACGGACGGGCGGTGGACGCTCACCGACGGCGCGATCCCGGCGGTCACGGACGGCACGCTCCCGCAGGTCCCCGACGACGGGCCGACGGCGGCGCTGGTGACGACCACCGACGGTCCGGAGCTGGTCGTGCTCGAGCGGGACGGCACGCTGACGCGCCGTGGCCGCGTCGACGTCGCCTTCCCCGTGCTGCACGGGCCCGGCGGGGAGGACGGTGCGGTCCAGGGGCTGCTCGCGACCGTCGGCCTGCCCTACGTCGGTGCGGACGTCGCCGCGTCCGCCCTCGGGGTCGACAAGGCGGCGATGAAGGGCCGCTTCCGCCTGCACGGGCTGCCCCAGGTCGCCTACGTCGCGTTCGAGCATGGCCGCTGGCGGCGGGAACCGGACCTGGTGCGTGACGAGCTCGGGCGCATCCCGCTGCCCTGGTTCGTCAAGCCGGCCCGGCAGGGCTCCTCGATCGGCATCACCCGTGTCGACGACCCGGGCGAGCTCGCCGACGCGGTCGCCGCGGCCGCGGCGCACGACCACCGCATCGTCGTGGAGGAGGGCCTGACCGGCCTGCGCGAGCTGGAGGTCGGCGTGCTCGAGCAGGACGGCCACGTGGAGGTCTCCTGCGTCGGGGAGATCGTCCCCGCCAACCGCTTCTACGACTTCGACGCGAAGTACGTCACCCCCTCGCGCCTCGACGTGCCGGCCGACGTCGACCCGGGGACGGCCACGGCGATCGACGAGGTCGCCCGTCGCGCGTTCGACGCGATCGGCGGCCGGGGCATGGCACGCATCGACCTGTTCCTCGCCGACGACGGGCGGCTGCTGCTGAACGAGATCAACACGATCCCGGGCTTCACGGAGGCGTCGATGTTCCCGCGCGTGTGGGCGGCGTCCGGTGTCGACTTCACCGCGCTCGTCGAGCGGCTGCTCGCCGCCGCCCGCGCCTGATGCGCCCCGGCGTCTGATGCTCGACGACGCCGTCACCCGCCTGCCCGGCGTCGGACCGGCGGCCGCGAAGCAGCTCGCGACGCTCGGGGTGCGCAGCGTCCGCGACCTGCTCGAGCACTTCCCGCGCCGCTACGCGGACGCGGGCGAGGTCGTCGACCTGTCCGCCGTCGAGGTGGGCAGCCCGGCGACGCTCGTCGGCGAGGTCGTCGACGCGCAGGTCCGCCGCCTCGCACCGAAGGGCCGGACGCGCCGCGACCTCGCCGAGCTGGTCGTGCGCCAGTCGGGCGGTGCCGTGTTCCGCGTGTCGTTCTTCAACCAGCGCTGGATGGCGGACCGGCTCGCCCCCGGCACCGTCGCCGCGTTCAGCGGCAAGGTCGGCGAGTTCCGCGGCCAGCTCCAGCTCGCCTCCCCGAAGGTCGAGGTGCTCGGGCACGTGCGCGCCGGCCGCAGCGCCGAGGAGGCCGCCGAGGACCTGCGCCACCAGCGGCTGCTGCCCCTCTACCCGGCGACCGGCGCGCTGCCCAGCGACCGCATCCGCACGTTCGTCGCCGCGGCGCTCGACGCCGTCGGGCCGCTCGACGACTGGCTCGACCCGGCGCTGCGCACGCAGGAGGGGCTCGTCGACCTCGACACGGCCGTCCGGTCGATCCATGCGCCCGAGCACTGGGACGACGTCCGTCGGGCCCGCGACCGGCTCGTGTTCGACGAGCTGCTCGTCCTCCAGCTCGGTCTGCAGTGGCGCCGCCGGCGCCTCGAGGACGGCATGGTCGGCCTCGACAACGCGCCCGCCACCGGCGGGTGGGGCGCCCGGCTCGTCGACGCGCTGCCGTTCGCCCCGACCGGGGCGCAGCGGCGTGCGTTCGACGGCATCGCCGCCGACCTCGCGCTCGACCGGCCGATGCACCGGCTGCTGCAGGGCGACGTCGGGTCCGGCAAGACCCTCGTCGCCGTGTGGACGATGCTCGCCGCCGTCGACCGGGGACGGCAGGCCGCCCTGATGGCCCCGACGGAGCTGCTGGCCGAACAGCATCTGCGCACGCTGACCACCCTGCTCGCACCGCTCGGGGTGAACGCGCCCGGCGGGGTCCGCATCGAGCTGCTCACGTCGTCGACGTCGGCCGCCCGACGCCGACGTGTCCTCGACGACCTCGCCAGCGGTGACGTGCACCTCGTCGTCGGCACCCACGCGCTCATCGAGGAGGGCGTGCGGTTCGCCGCGCTCGGCGTCGTCGTCATCGACGAGCAGCACCGCTTCGGCGTGTCCCAGCGCGTCGCCCTGAAGGACAAGACGGCGACCGCGGACGACGACGGTCCGGACGTGCTGCCCGACGTGCTCGTCATGACGGCGACCCCGATCCCGCGCTCCCTCGCCCTCACCGTCTACGGCGACCTCGACGTCACCGTCCTCGACGAGCTGCCGCCCGGACGGACCCCGGTGCGGACGACGCTGCTGGACCCGTCGTCGCCGGAACGGCGCGAGCGGCTCTACGACCACATCCGGCGGCAGGCGGGCCTCGGCCTGCGCGCCTACGTCGTCTGCCCGCTCGTCGAGCCGGGGGAGAGCGGCGCGACCAGCGCGGTCGGCCACCACCGGCACCTCGCCGAGGAGGTGTTCCCCGACCTCGACGTCGAGCTCGTCCACGGGCGCCTGCGGGCCGACGCGAAGGAGGCGGCGATGGAGCGGTTCCGCACCGGGGCGGCCCAGGTGCTCGTCGCGACGACCGTCATCGAGGTCGGCGTCGACGTGCCGGAGGCGACGACGATGGTCATCGAGGACGCCGAACGATTCGGCCTCAGCCAGCTCCACCAGCTCCGCGGACGGGTCGGACGTGGCGCCGACGTCAGCGACTGCGCACTGATGGCCTCGCAGCCGCTCGACGAGCTGACCGACGACGGCCGAGCCCGGCTCCGGGCCCTCGTGGAGACGACCGACGGGTTCGCCCTTGCCGCCACCGACCTCGAGCTGCGCGGGTCCGGACAGCTGTTCGGCCGCCGCCAGTCGGGGCTGCCCGACCTCCGGCTCGCCCGCATCGACCGCGACCTCGACGTCATCGGCAGGACGCGTGACCTCGCCCGCACGATCGTCGCCGCGGACCCCGACCACGCCGACCCGACCCATGCGAGGATGCACGGGGAGGTGGTCCGGCGCTTCGCCGACGACCTCGAGGGCCTCGAGGCGTTGGAGACCGGATGAGCGGACAGGGGCGCGTCGCGGTCGTGACCGGGGCGTCGAGCGGGATCGGCGCGGCGACGGCGCGTCGGCTCGGCGCGGACGGCTGGACGGTCGTGCTCGTCGCACGCCGCGCCGACCGGCTCGCCGCCGTCGCCGACGACGTCGCGGCCGCCGGCGGTCGCGCCATCGTCGAGCCGCTCGACGCCGCCGACGGTCCGGCCGTCGACACGATGGCGGCACGCGTGCTGGACGTCGCCGGGCCGCCCGACGCGCTCGTCAACTCCGCCGGCGCGGGCGTGTGGCGCTGGATGGAGGACACGTCGCACGACGAGCTCGCGACGATGCTCGGCGCGCCGTTCCTCGCCGCCTGGAACGTCACCCACGCGTTCCTGCCCGCGCTGCTCGCACGGGGCGCCGGCGTCGTCGTCCACGTCGGTTCCCCCGCGTCGGTCGCGCCGTGGCCCGGCGCGACGGGGTACACGACGGCCCGCTGGGCGCTCCGGGGGCTGCACGAGGCGCTCCGGCAGGACCTCGCCGGCACCGGGGTGCGCTCCTGCCACGTCCTGTTCGGGGAGGTCACGAGCGACTACTTCCTCGCGAACCCGGACTCGCACGCGCACATCCCGCGCGTCGGTCGGCTCATCCCCACGATCACCCCGGAGCGTGCCGCACGGGTGATCGTCCGCACGCTCGCGCGTCCCCGGCCACAGGTGTTCGACCCGCCGATGCTCGCCGCGCTGCAGGTCGCGAACCGCCTGTCGCCGCGGCTCGTCGCGCTGGTCGCACGGCGGACCGGACGGCGTCGGGGGACGTAGCCTCAGCGCGCCCCCGCCACCGGAGCCCCGATGCCGCTCACGTCGCCCGACCGCACCCCACCGGTCCCGCCGAGACGTCCGCACCTGCTGACCCGCAGCGACGGCACCACCGTCGACGACCCGTGGTACTGGCTGCGCGAGCGGGACGACCCGGCGGTGCGGGCCCACCTCGAGGCGGAGAACGCCCACACCGCCGCGCTGTTCGACCCGCTCGAGCCGCTCATCGACGCGCTGTTCGACGGCATCCGCGGCCGCATCGTCGAGACGGACGCGTCGGTGCCGGTGCTCGACGACGGCTGGCTCTACTACCGCCGTACCGTCGAGGGGCAGCAGTACGCGATCCACTGCCGCCGGCCCGCACCCGCGGGCGTCACGGACCCGGGGGACCTGCCCGACACCGACCGTCTGCCCGTCGACCCGCACGACCCGCCCGACGACGAGGTCGTCCTGCTCGACGGCAACGTCGAGGCCGCCGGGCACCCCTACTTCTCGCTCGGCGTGTTCTCGATCAGCCGCGACCACCGGCTCGCGGTCGTCGGCGTCGACACCGACGGCGGTGAGGTGCTGCGCCTGAGCGTGCGCGACCTGACGACGGGGGAGACCGTCGAGGAGGTCACCGACCGGGCGACGTACGGCTGCGCCTGGTTCGACGACGACGCGACGTTCCTCTACCTCGTCCCGGACGACGCGTGGCGCCCCTTCCAGGTGTGGCGGCACCGCATCGGGTCGCCGGCCGGCTCCGACGAGCTCGTCCTCGAGGAGCCGGACGAGCGCTTCTGGATCGGCCTCGGCCGCACCCGCTCCGAGGCGTACGTCGAGATCCACCTCGGCAGCAAGGTCGTCGACGAGGTCCACCTCGTCCCCGCCGACGAACCGACGGCGACACCGACCTGCGTCGTGCCCCGCAGCCTCGGCGTCGAGGCGTCCGTGGAGCACCGCGACGACCTGCTGTACGTCGTCACCAACCGCGACGGCGCGACCGACTTCAAGCTCTGCACCGTGCCCGTCGACGACCCCGACCCGGGCCGTTGGACGGACCTCGTCGCCCACCGGCCCGGCGTGCGGCTCGAGGACGCCGACGTGTTCCGCGACCACCTCGTGCTGTCGGAACGCACCGGCGGTCGCACCCAGGTCCGGCTCGCCGACCCCACGACGGGGGAGGGGGAGGTGCTCGCCTTCGACGAGGACGTGTACACCGCGGGGCTGGGCAGCGTCGCGTCGTTCGACGCCCGCACGCTCCGCCTCGGCTACGCGTCGCTCACCACGCCGATGCAGGTCCTCGACCTCGACACCGTCACGGGGGAGCGGCGGCTGCTGAAGCAGCAGGAGGTGCGGGGCGGCTACGACCGCGCACGCTTCGTGAGCTCCCGCACGTGGGCCCGCTCCCACGACGGCGCCGACGTCCCCGTCAGCCTCGTGCACCGTGCCGACGTCGCCCACGACGGCAGCGCCCCCTGCCTCGTGTACGCCTACGGCGCGTACGAGGCGTCGATGGACCCCGTGTTCTCCTCCGCACGGCTCGAGCTGCTCGAGCGGGGGGTCGTGTTCGCCATCGCGCACGTCCGTGGCGGTGGGGAGATGGGCCGCGGCTGGTACGAGGGCGGCAGGCTCGCGCACAAGGCGAACACGTTCCACGACCTCGTCGCGAGCGTCGAGCATCTCGTCGCCACCGGCGTCGCCGCCCCGGACCGGGTGGCGGTGCGTGGCGGCTCCGCCGGGGGGCTGACCGTCGGGGCGACGTTGAACCTGCGTCCCGACCTGTTCGCCGCCGCCGTCGCCGAGGTGCCCTTCGTCGACATCGTCACGACGATGTCGGACCCGACGATCCCGCTGACGGTCACCGAGTACGACGAGTGGGGTGACCCGTCCGTGCCCGAGCTGCTGCGGGTGATGCGCGCCTACTCGCCGTACGACAACGTCCGGCCGGCGCCGTACCCGGCGCTGTACGTCACCGCCGGCCTCAACGACCCGCGCGTGCAGTACTGGGAGCCGGCGAAGTGGGTCGCGCGGCTGCGGGAGGCGACGACGTCCGGCCGCCCGATCGTGCTGGAGACCGAGCTCGAGGCGGGCCACGGCGGACGCAGCGGCCGCTACGACGCCTGGCGCGACGAGGCGAAGGTGCTCGCGTTCGTGCTCGCCGCGCTCGACGTGCCCACCGCCCGCTGATGCGCATCGTCGCCGGCACGGCGCGCGGTCGGCGGCTCGTCGTCCCGCCGGGTGACGCCGTGCGGCCGACCGCCGACCGGGTCCGTGAGGCGCTGTTCTCGTCGCTCGCCCCGCTGCTGCCCGGCGCGTCGGTGCTCGACGGCTTCGCCGGCACGGGTGCGCTGGGACTCGAGGCCGCCTCGCGCGGTGCCGCGCACGTCACGTTCGTCGAGCGGGACCGTCGCGCCCTCGCCGCCCTCGACACCAACCTCACGGCGGTCGGCACCGCCATCACGGCGGGCGGCGCCGGCGCCGTCGAGGTGGTCCGGGCCGACCTGCTCCAGCGGGCCGCCGGCGCGCTGCCCGGCGCCCCGTTCGACGTCGTCCTGCTCGACCCGCCCTACGCGCTCGAGGAGGGCCCGCTCGCCGGGCTCCTCGCCGACCTCGTCGGCCACCTCGCCGTCGACGCGACCGTCGTGATCGAGCGCGCGGCCGACGCGCCGGCCCCCCGCTGGCCCGCCGCCCTCCGGGCCGAGGCGTCGCGCCGCTACGGTTCGACCCGCCTCCACCGGGCGACCCACGTCGGGTCCGGTCCGGTGCCGTCGGGGGCGGGGAGGGACGCGTGAGCGGCGCGGCGATCTACCCGGGCAGCTTCGACCCGCCGACCTTCGGGCACCTCGACCTGATCGCCCGTGCCGCCGGCCTGTTCCCCCGCCTCGTCGTCGCCGTCGTCGGCAACCCGTCGAAGCGGGCGCTGTTCAGCGTCGAGGAACGCGTCGACCTCCTCACCGCGGAGCTCGACGGCGTCGCCGGTGTGGAGGTCACCGCCTTCGACGGGCTGCTCGTCGACCTGTGCGCCCAGCTCGGCATCCCCACGGTCGTGAAGGGGCTGCGGGACGGGGGCGACCTCGACGTGGAGCTGCGGATGGCGCGGACGAACCGGGAGATCGGGGACGTCGAGACGGTCCTGCTCGCCAGCGACCCGGCCCGGTCCCACCTCGCCAGCTCGTTCGTGCGCGAGATCGCGCGCTTCGGCGGCCGCCTCGACCACGCCGTCCCGCCGCGCGTCGAGGCGGCGCTGCGCGAGCGGCTGCGGGCCTGACGGACGGGGTCGGTGCCCGGCTGCCGGCGATCGGGCGCCGGTAGGCTCGTTCGGCGCCGGTCCCGGCGTCCCCGGTCGCACGCGAGGTCCCCATGTCCGGCACCCAGGTCCCCGAGGACGCGGCGGTGGACGTGCCCGTCGACGTCGCGGGGCTGCTCGACGCCCTCGAGCGGGCCATCGGTGAGGCGCGCACGATGCCGCTGTCGACGTCGGCGGTCGTCAACCGGGCCGAACTGCTGGCCCTGCTGCGCCAGCTGCGCGGCGACCTGCCCGACGAGCTGGAACGGGCCCGCTGGGTCGTCCGCGAGGAGGACAGGATCCTCGAGCACGCCCGCACCGACGCGGAGGAGCTGCGCGACGAGGCCCGGCAGGAGCAGGCGCGGCTCGTGGCCGAGGAGGCCGTCGTCCGCGCCGCGCAGGAGGAGGCCGACCGCATCGTCGACGCCGCGCAGGACACGGCCCGGCAGATGCGGCTGGAGGCCGAGGACTACGTCGACGCGAAGCTCGCGAACTTCGAGGTCGTCCTCCACAAGACCCTCACGGCGGTCGAGCGGGGACGTGAACGGCTCCGCGGCCGCCTCGACGTCGACGCGCTCGCCGACGACGACCCCGACGGTCCGGGCGCGGCCGACGACGAGGACTGACCCGATGCGTGTCCCCGTCACTGGGCTGCTCGACCGCCCGGGGGGGCGGCGCGAGCTCGTCACGTCCGTCCCCGCCGACGCGTTCGGCGACGACCCGTGGGGTCCGCTCGTCGACGCGCTCGACGGGCCCATCGCCCTCGACCTGCTGCTCGAGTCGGTCTCCGGCGGCATCCTCGCCCGCGGGTCGATCCGCGCGACGGCCCGGACCAGCTGCGCCCGCTGCCTCGCCCCGCTGCTGCGCACCTGGGACGTCGACGTGCTCGAGCTGCACCGGGCGCAGGCCGCCGTCGACCGTGAGGACGACGGCGACGAGGACGACCTCGACTACCGGCTGGTCGACGGCGACACCCAGCTCGAGCTCGACCAGATGGTCCGCGACGCGCTGGTCGTCGGCCAGCCCGTCCGCGCCCTGTGTCGGCCGGACTGTGCCGGCCTGTGCCCGACCTGCGGCACCGACCGGAACACCTCCCCGTGCGACCACGGCGACGAACGTCCCGTCGACCCGCGCTGGGAGGCGCTCCGCGGGCTCCGGCTGCCCCCGGCCGCGGGGGAGGGGCCGCCGACGGACGCGGGCTGACGCACGTGGCCCTGCTGCGCTAGCCTGCCGGCCATCACGAGGTGCGTCGCACCGCCTGTCGCACCGAGGAGTCCCGCATGGCCGTCCCGAAGCGCAAGCTGTCCCGTTCGCGGACGCGGCACCGTCGTGCCCAGTGGCTGCGCATCCGTCCGACGACGACGGTCACGTGCGCGCGCTGCAAGGAGCCGACCCGTCCGCACACGGTCTGCGGCACGTGCGGCACCTACGACGGACGCGCCGTCATCGAGTCCTGACCGGCACGGCGGTGCCGGCGTCCCTCCCCACCACAGGAGGCGTCGTCCCGTGACTGCTGCCGGGGGACTCACCGCCCGTCTCGGCGTCGATCACGTCGACGAGGACCTGCTCCGCCGGGCCCTCACCCACCGCTCGTGGTCCTCGGAGCATGGCGGTGCCCCGCACAACGAGCGGCTCGAACTGCTCGGGGACGCCGTCCTCGACCTCGCCGTGACCGCCGCGCTGCATGCGCTCGACCCCGCCGCGGACGAGGGTGTGCTGTCGCGCCGCCGCTCGCTGCTCGTGCGCGAGGCGACGCTCGCCGCGGCCGCCCGTGACGTCGAGCTCGGCCGCGAGCTGCGGCTCGGTCGGGGCGAGGCCGCCTCCGGCGGGGCCGACAAGGACTCCCTGCTCGCCGACGCCCTCGAGGCCGTCGTCGGGGCCGTCTTCCTCACCGCCGGCTACGAGGTCGCGGCGGAGCTGGTCATCCGCCTGCTGGACGCCCGCATCGTCGGGGACGGCGCCGGCGGGCCGACCGACGCGACCGGTCCCGTCGACGCGAAGACGGCGCTGCAGGAGCGGCTGGCCGCGCGGCGCCTCCCCGGGCCGGAGTACCGCACCAGCCGCGAGGGGCCCGACCACGCCCCGACCTTCCTCACCGACGTCCTGGTGGACGGGGAGGTCCTCGGATCGGGGTCGGGACGCTCCAAGAAGGCCGCCGCGCAGGCCGCCGCACAGCAGGCGCTGCTCGACGGACGCCTCGGGTAGCGTCCGCCCGTCGGCGCGCCGGCCCCGCAGGCACCGCCCGCAGGGATCGTCCGGCCGGTTGCGGGCGCCGACCGCCCACGAGGAGCGCAGCGTGCTCGAACTGCCCGAGGCGGAGGTCCTTCGCCGGGACCTCGAGCGCGAGGTGGTCGGCAAGCGGGCGAAGGACGTGACGGTCACCACCCCCTCCGTGCTCAAGCCGTGGCACCGCACGCGCAAGGACTTCGCCGCACAGCTGGAGGGGCGGCGCATCGCGACGGTCCGCCGGCGCGGCAACGTCATGCTGCTCGAGCTCGACGAGGGGCTGACGTGGCTCGTCGACCCCGGCGCGCAGGGCTCGCTCCACCTGGAGACGTCCACCGCGGATCCCGGTGCGGACACGCACGTCGCCGTCGCGTTCGCGACCGGCGGGGCCCTCCACCTCAGCGAGGCCGGCCGGGAACCGACGCTGCGCTGCGGGGTCGTCCCGTCCGAGGAGGCGGACGACGCGGCCGGCGTCTCCCGAGACGCCCTCGACCTGCTCGCCGACACGCCGACGTGGATCGAGTTCGGCCGCTACCTCCTCGCCGGTGACGAGCAGCTCAAGCTGCTCCTCGCCGACCCGAAGCGGTTCCTCGGCCTCGGCCCGGTGTACAGCGACGAGATCCTGTGGGAGGCGGGACTCCGCCACGACCGCCTGTCGTCGTCGCTGTCACCCCAGGAGATCCGCCGGCTGTACCGCGCCGCGCACGAGGTGCTGCTCGCCGGCATGAAGGCGTCGGGGTCGGCGCTCGACGATGCGGAGCCGGACACCTACACCGAGGACGACGGCAGCGTCGCGGGCCACCTCAACGTGTTCGGCCGCGAGGGGCAGCCGTGCCCGCGGTGCCGGACGCCCATCGAGCGCACG
This sequence comes from uncultured Nitriliruptoraceae bacterium, assembly GCA_913060655.1. Classification (GTDB taxonomy): domain Bacteria; phylum Actinomycetota; class Nitriliruptoria; order Nitriliruptorales; family Nitriliruptoraceae; genus CSBr16-57R1. Next base: position 28,136 of record CAJXTG010000016.1, read on the forward strand.
CGGCTGCGGCGCGGCCTGACGAGCTTCCACTGCCCCCGCTGCATGGGCTGACGATGTTCCTCACGTCCCTCACCATGCGCGGCTTCAAGTCCTTCGCCGACGCCACGACGCTCGAGGTCGAGCCCGGCATCACCGTCGTCGTCGGCCCCAACGGGTCGGGCAAGTCCAACATCGTCGACGCGCTGTCGTGGGTCCTCGGCACCCACTCGGTGCGCAAGGTGCGCGGCTCGGCCATGACCGACGTGATCTTCGCCGGTGCGCCGGGGCGGGCCCGTGCCCGACGCGCCCGCGTGGAGATCGTCATCGACAACGCGGACGGACGCCTCGAGCCGTCCGGGGTGGGGACGGCCGGGTCGGCCGGCCGCTTCCGGGAGGTCCGCGTCGCCCGCACCATCGAGGAGGACGGGCTCGGCGTCTACGAGATCAACGGGGAGGAGGTCCGGGCCCTCGACGTGCAGGAGCTGCTGAGCGACACCGGGCTCGGCCGCGAGCTGCACACCATCGTCGGGCAGGGGCAGCTCGACGAGATCCTCAACGCCCGGCCGGAGGAGCGCCGCCGCTACATCGAGGAGGCCGCCGGCATCCTCAAGCATCGCCGCCGCCGTGAGCGTGCGGTGAAGAAGCTCGAGACGGTCGACGAGCACGTCGACAAGCTGCGCACCGTCCTGCGCGAGCTGCGTCGGCAGCTGCGTCCGCTCGAGCAGCAGGCGAAGGCGGCGGACAAGCATGCGGCGCTGCAGGCCCAGCTGCGGGAGGTCCGTGTCCAGCGGGTCGCGCGCGAGGTCGCGCTGCTCGACCGCGCCGCCCTCGACGCCGGACGGGACGAGGCCGACGCGCGGGACCGTGAGCTGCTGCTCGAGCAGGCGCTCGACGGCGCCCGTGAGGACGAGCGGACCCTGGGCCGCCGGCTGGAGGACGCGTCGCGTGAGGGCGGCGCGGGCGACGAACGGTTCCACGCCCTGTCACGCCTGTCGGAGCGGCTCCGCGGCACCGGCGACCTGATCGCCGCGACGCGCCGACGGCTGGCCGACGCCGTCGAGGAGCCCGTCCTCGACCGTTCCGGGGACACGCTGCGGGCCGAGGCCGCGCAGCTCGAGGAGGGGCGTCCGGCGCTCGAGGAGGCGGTCACCGCCGCCGAGGCGGCCGACGCGGCCGCCCGCACCGCCCTGCGCACCGCGGAGCGCGAACGTGAGGCGCACGCCGACGCGCGTGCGGCCGACGAGCGTGCCCGGGCCGTCGCCCGCGAGCGGCGCTCCCGGCGACGCGCCGACATCGCCGCGCTCGAGCGGCGCATCGACGACCGGGAGGCGGAGCGCGCCCGGACGGCGGCACGCCTCACCGAGGTGGAGCAGCGGGAGGCCGCCCTCAGCGACGACGTCGCCCGCCTCCGTGACGACATCCACCGGCTGGACGCCGGCGAGGCGGAGCTGACCGAACGGCTCGACGTCGCCGAGGCGAAGCTGCGCTCCACCGAGGTCCGGCTCGACGAGGTGCACGAGGAGGCGCGGACCGCCGGGTCGGAGCGCGCCGCCCAGCTCGCGCGGGCCGAGGCGCTGCGCGCCACGGCGGCGGACGCCGCGCGCACCGCGGACGCGCTCGTCGACGCGGGACTCACCGGCGTGCACGCGGCCGTCGTCGACCTGCTCGAGGTCGACGAGGACGACCGGGTCGCCGTGGCGACCGCGCTCGGACCGCTCGGTCCGGCCGTCGCCGTCGACGGTGACGCCGGCCTCGGACGTGCCGTCGACTGGCTGCGCGACGCGGAGGGCGGCGCGACCCTGCTCGTGGCGGACGGCGGGCGTGACGCCGACGCCCTCGACGCGGACGCCCGCGCGCTCCTCGCCGAGGTCGGCGCGCGCACCGTCGGGGACGCGGTCCGTGCCGCCGGCGGCGGCGAGGTCGCCGGGCGGGTCGTCCGCGCCGTCGCCAGCGCCCTCGCGACGACCGTCATCGTCGACGGCTGGGACACGGCCGTGCGGCTGCACGCCCGGCTGCCGCACGTCACCGTCGTCACCCGCGCGGGCGACGTCGCCGGGCCGCTCGGCTACCGGATCGGGACGGTCGGGACGGGCGGCCCCGCCCTGGCCCGGGCAGCGGCCGAGCAGGCCGAGGAGGCGGTCGTCGCGCTCGAGGAGCGGCTGGCGGCGCTCGATGCGCGCGCCGAGGAGCTGCGCGCCGAGGTGGCGGCCCGGACCGCGGAGCGGGACGCCGCGCAGGCGGCGCTGCAGGACTCCGACGCCCGGCTGACCGGCGCCGCCGAGCGGCTCGAGCGGCTGGAGGAGGAGCGGCGGCTCCTCGCGGAGCAGCGGGCGGGTCTCGCCACCCAGCGGGACGAGAGCGTCGAGGTCCTCGAGGAGGACCGGCGGACGCTCGCCGCGCTCACCGCGGAGGAGGCGGAGGACCCCGACGACGACGCGCAGCCCGAGCCCGACGGGGACGCGCGGGCCGCCGAGCTCGACGCGGCCCTCGACGCGGCCCGCGAGGCCGCCTTCGAGGCCCGCATCGCCCTGCAGCGGGCGGAGGACGCCCGGGACCGCGCCGCCGCCGAGGTCGTGCGCCTGCAGGGCGAGGCCGACGCCATCGACGCCGCGCACGCACGTGCCCTGGCCCGCCGGGAGGCACGACGGGAGGGCGTGGTGCGGTGCGACGCGCTCGAGCGGGTGGCGGCGCAGGCCCGCACCGTCCTCGAACGTGCGCTGGTGGAGGCCGACGAGGCCCGGGCCTCCCGCCTCGCCGAGCGTGACCGGCTGCGGGACGAGCTCGACGCCGCCCGTGAGGCGACCGTCGAGGCGTCGCGCCGGCTGGAGCAGCACCGGGAGGACCGTCACCGCAGCGAGCTCGCCCGTGCCGACGTCGACGCCCGGCTGGGTGCGCTCGCGGCGCGGGTGCGGACCGAGCTCGCCCTCGACCTCGACGAGGTCCGCAGCGAACAGCCGGACGCGGCCGAGCTCGACGACGCGCGGCTGGTGGAACGTGAGGACGTGCTGGTGCGCCGCATCGGCCTGCTCGGACGCGTCAACCCGCTCGCGCTCGAGGAGTTCGAGGCGCTCGAGGAGCGGCACCGGTTCCTGTCCGACCAGCTCGACGACCTGCGCCGTTCCCGCAAGGACCTCGAGGAGGTCATCGCGGCGGTCGACGAGCGCATCCGCGTCGTGTTCAAGGAGGCGTTCGACGACGTCGCCGAGGAGTTCCAGGCGACGTTCGAGACGATGTTCCCGGGTGGGAAGGGCCGGCTCGTCCTCACCGGGGCCGACGACCTGCTCACCGCCGGCGTCGAGGTCGAGGCACGGCCGCCCGGCAAGCGGGTGCAGCGGCTGTCGCTGCTCAGCGGCGGTGAGCGGTCCCTGACCGTCCTCGCGTTCGTGTTCGCGATCTTCCGTGCCCGGCCGTCGCCGTTCTACGTGCTCGACGAGGTCGACGCGGCCCTCGACGACGTGAACCTGCAGCGGCTGCTGAAGGTCGTGCGCTCGTTCCGCGGCCACGCGCAGGTGATCATGGTCACCCACCAGAAGCGGTCGATGGAGATCGCCGACCTCCTCTACGGCATCACGATGGGACCGGACGCCATCACGAAGGTGGTCTCCGAACGGCTGCGCGATCGCCGTGCCGTCGCTGCGCTCGACGACCGCGCCTCGCAGGCACCGACGGAGGCGCTCGCCGACGAGCAGGACGCCGCCTCGGCGTCCGCCCGGTCCGCCTGACCGTGGAGGCCCTGCTCGAGGGTCCTGCACTCGTCGCGCTGATCGCGGCGGTGCTCGCGTCCGGGGTCGGGCTGGCGCTGCGGGGACGACGTGGGTCGCGCCGCGACGTGCCGCCCGACGTGCCGCCGGAGCCCGTGGCGCCGGACGTGTCGCCGGAGCCCGTGGCGCCGGACGTGCCGGCCCCGCAGGTCGTCCCGGAGCCGGCCGGCGTCGCGGGTCGCCTCGCCCGGACGCGCACGCTGCTCACCTCGGCCCTCGCCGACCTGGTCGGCGCCGGACTCGACGACGCCGCCTGGGAGCGTCTCGAGGAGGGGCTGCTCGCCGCCGACGTCGGCGTCCAGGCCACCACCGCCGTCGTCGCCGACGTGCGCCGACTCGCCCGCGAGCAGGGGGTGCGGGACGTCGACGGTGTGCGCGGGCTGCTGCGCACCGCGCTCGTCGGGGAGCTGTCGGCAGGGACGCGGGCGCTCGGTCGTCGCGCGGACGGCGGGCCGACCGTGTGGTTCGTCACCGGCGTCAACGGCGCGGGGAAGACGACGACGATCGGGAAGCTCGCCGCCCGCGAGGTCGCCGACGGTCGGCGGGTCGTGCTCGCCGCGGCCGACACGTTCCGAGCCGCGGCCGCCGAGCAGCTCGGCATCTGGGCGGAGCGGACCGGCGCGGAGCTCGTCCGCGGCGAGGAGGGCGCCGACCCCGCGTCGGTCGCCTACGCCGGGGTGGACGCCGCCCTCGCGAGCGCCGCCGACCTGCTGATCGTCGACACGGCGGGTCGGCTGCAGAACCGGCGCGAGCTGATGGACGAGCTCGGCAAGGTCGCCCGCGTCCTGGCCGGCCGCGCGGGCGGTATCGACGAGACGCTGCTCGTGCTCGACGGCACCGTCGGGCAGAACGGCATCGCCCAGGCGGAGGCGTTCCACGCCGCCGTCGACGTCAGCGGCGTCGCGATCACCAAGCTCGACGGCTCCTCCCGTGGTGGCGTCGTCGTCGCCGTGCAGCGCCAGCTGGGCCTGCCCGTCAAGCTCGTGGGGCTGGGCGAGGGTGTCGCCGACCTGCAGGCGTTCGACCCCGACGCGTACGTCGACGGGCTGCTCGGCGACTGACCGCCACCGCGCGCGGCTGCGCACGTGCACGGCACGGTCGGTGGGGAGCGCCAGCGGTAGCCTCCGCCGCCCGGCGACCGTCACGGAGCGACGATGTTCGACGCCCTCCAGCAGCGCCTCTCCGGCGCGCTCGACGGGCTGCGCGGACGCGGTCGCCTCGACCCGGCCG
>CAJXTG010000017.1 GCA_913060655.1 uncultured Nitriliruptoraceae bacterium
TCGAACTCCTCGCGCCCGATGCGCAGCGGTTCGATCGGCGTGCCACCGTCGAGGTGGTCGCGCACGAGCGCCTCGACGTCCTCGACGGTCACGCCGCCGTACCAGACGTCGTCGGGGGCGACGTAGACGACGGGGCCGACCATGCACGCCTCGAGGCAGCCGGCCGCGACGATCTTCACGTCGGTCAGCCCCTGCCGCCCCGTCTCCTCCCGCAGCGCCTCGAACACGCCGGCCGCGCCCCGGCCGGCGCACGAGCCGCGCGGGTGCGCCGGGTCGCGCTCGTTCGCGCACACGAACGCCCACCGGCGGGGCATCCCGCTCCTCGCCATCGGTCCCTCCTCGGTGTGCCGCTTCGGTGTGCGGCGCGCCCGGCCGCACGTGCACGACCGTAGCGGTGCCGCCGGGGTCGCTACCGTCCCCGCCCCGCACACGGCGCCCGCCCGAGCCCTCGGCCCCCGTCCCCGGAGCGACCCATGTCGACGCCCGACCCTGCGTCCCGCGACCCGCACCGGTCGCGGACCGTCCCCCCCGGCCCGACCGTGCATCCTGCGGGCACGGCCGTCGCCGCGGCGACGCTCGCGCGGGACGTCGCCGCGGACCCGGAGGCGCTCGGCCGGCTGCTCGCCGACGTCGAGCCGCTGCGGCACGACGCGGACGCGGTCGTCGTCACCGACGCCGACGCGGAGGTCGTGCGGTTCCTCGCCGTGCTCGCCGTCCTCGAGGAGCGGGCGCCGATGCCCGCGTTCGACCCCGACGACCCGGACATGAAGTGGTACGCGCCGAAGGGGGTCGAGGCGATCCCCAACCCGCCGACGATCGTCAGCGGCCCGGGTGCTGCGGCGGGTGACGCGTGAGCGCCCCCGGAACCGTCGAGCTGCCGGCCGCGCGGCACCACTTCTCGCTCGCGCCGGGCCGGCCGGTCGTGATGGGCATCGTCAACACGAACCCCGGCTCGTTCTCCGACACCGTCCACCTCGCCAGCCTCGACGCGCAGCTCGAGCGGGCGATGACGCTCGTGGGGGAGGGGGCGGGCATCATCGACGTGGGCACCGACTCCGGCGTCGCCTACGGCCCGTCCGTCCCGCTGGACGAGCAGGTCGCCGCCGCCGTGCCGCTCGTCGAGGCGCTCGTCGCCGAGGACGTGCCCGTCTCCATCGACACGCCGTACGCCGAGGTCGCCCGCGCGACGCTCGAGGCGGGGGCGTGCATGATCAACGACGTGTCCGGGCTCGCCGACCTCGAGATCGCGCGCCTGTGCGCCGCCCACGACGCCGCACTGGTCATCCTCCACACGCGGGTGGGGCACAAGCAGGAGGCGTTCCTCCACTTCGACGACGTCGTCGCCGACATCGAGGACCTGTTCGAGGAGCGCACCGCGATGGCCGTCGCCGAGGGCCTCGACCGCAGCCGGGTCGTCCTCGACCCGGGGCTCGGCTACTCGAAGCATCCGGCCGACGACGTCGCACTGCTGCGCGCCTACGACACCTTCATCGCCCGCGGCCTCGCGATCCTCACCGGCGCGTCGCGCAAGCTGTACTCGGGCGTGATCACCGGCGCGCCGCCGACCGACCGGCTGCCGGAGACGCTCGCGACGGTCGCGGCGGTGCGCCGCGCCCCCGGCTTCGTGCGGGTGCACGACGTCGGTGCGGTGCGCGCCTACGTCGACGCGGCCGTCGCCGCCGACGCGCGCACGTAGCGCAGCAGCAGCTCGTCGCCGTCGGCGAGCAGCGCCGACACGAGCGTCAGGTCGCGCCGCGCCGCGGGCGTGTCGGTGCGGGTGAGCCGCAGCCCGTCCCCACCGACGAGTGCGGGGGCGATCGTCACGAACGCCTCGTCGACGAGGCCGGCGTCGAGCAGCGCCCCGTTGAGCCGCGGCCCGCCCTCGCAGGCGATGCGTGGCAGTCCGAGGGCGGCGAGCCCGTCGACGGCGGCGCGCCAGTCGAGCGTCGCGTCCCCCGCGACGACCCACCGGATCGCCTCCCCGGCGGGGGTGGGGGTCAGGGCGGCGCGGACGGTCGGCTCGTCGGCCGCGGCGACGATGACGACCGGCGCGCGCGCCGGGTCGGCGACGAGCGGATGGCCGTCACGCAGCGCGCCGGTGCGCGTCACCATCGCGACCGGCGGGTCCGCCGCCAGCCCCTTCGCGACCCGTCGCTCCTGCCGGTCCGCACCGCCCGGGTACGGCGGGTAGTCCTCGTCGCGCACCGTGCCGGCGCCGACGAGCATCACGTCGCACGCGTCGCGCACCCGCGCCAGCGCCTGCTTGTCGGCCGGGCCGCCGAGCCCCTCGGACACGGCCCGCAGCGTCACCGAGCCGTCCAGGCTCGACACCATGCACAGGGCGACCCACGGTCCGTCGCGCGGCTCCGGCCCCCCGAGGACGAGGTCGGGGTAGATCGCGTCGAGGCCCTCGACGCGCGCGAGGTGCGCGCCGCCGCTCAGGTGAGGAACTCGAGCATCGCCGAGGCGACCGCGTCCGGGTCCTCCAGCGGCATCCAGTGGCCGACACCGGGGATGACCTTCACCCGGCTGACGGGGATGGAGCCCTTCAGCTCCTCGGCCATCGCGATCGGCGTGGAGCGGTCGTGGGAGCCGGCGATGATGAGCGTCGGCTGGCCGATCTCGTCACGCGGGATGCGCTCGGCGTCCGCCAGCGCCCGGCACGCCTTCGCGTAGTGCTGCGGCTCGTTGCGGAGGAACAGCTCACGCAGCAGCCCGACCATGCCCGGACGGGTCGCGTGGCTGCGCGGGCTGACCGCCCCGTCGAGCCACGCGTCGACGAGCACGTCCATCCCGTCGGCCTCGACCTGGTCGGCCCGGTCGCGGTACGCGTCGGCGACGGCCGGCTCGAAGTAGGAGATGCCGCCGACGAGGACGAGCTCGTCGACGACGTCGGGGGCGGAGCGGGCCAGCTCCTGGGCGACGAGGGAGCCGAGCGAGTGGCCCACGAGCGTGACGGGCGGCAGCTCGAGGTGGGCGATGAGCCGCCGGACGTCGTCCGCCCAGCCGGAGATGGAGAACTTGCCGCGGCCCTGGCTGCGCCCGTGGCCGCGCAGGTCGACGGCGACGCAGTGGTGGTGCTGCTGCAGCGCGCCGACGACGCCGTGCCAGATGTGGGCGGACCCGCCGAGGCCGTGGAGGAGGACGACCGGAGGGCCCTCGCCGGCGCTCGTGTAGTGGAGGGTGTTGCCGTCGATGTCCGCGAACACGTCGCGCCTTCCGTCCGGTGGGGGTGCGGGTCCGAACCCGCTTCGACGGCGGAGCGTAGCCGTCACCCCCTGCCGTCCCCCGAGCCCGCGGGGCACCGCCGGGCACCGACGGGCACGTCGGGCGGGGGGACCGGACCGAGGAGCGCTCGCATGCGGCTGGACCTCCACCAGGACACGACCGCCCCGCGGGACGTCGTGTGGGACGTGCTCGTCGACTGGGAGCAGCAGCCACGCTGGATGCTCGACGCGAAGGAGGTGCACGTGACCTCCGCGCACCGGGAGGGGCTCGGCGTCGAGCTGCGCTGCCCGACGAACCTGCTCGGGCTGACCGTGCAGGACACGATGCGGGTCACCGGCTGGGACGCGCCCCGCTACCTCGAGGTCACCCACACCGGGCGGATCATCACCGGGACGGGGGCGTTCGAGCTGACGCCGCTCGCCGACGGCGGCACGCGCATCGGCTGGTGGGAGGAGGTCGACCCGCCGCTGGGCGCCGTCGGTGAGCTCGGTGCCCGCGTCGTCGCGCTGCCGCTCATCCGGCGCATCTTCCGCCGCTCGCTGCGCAACCTGGCCACCCGCGCCGAGGAGGCGCACCGGGCCCGCTGAGCGCGGCGCCCCGGACGGGCTCAGCCGGCGGCGAGGGCCCCCATCCGGGCGAGCCAGTCGTCACGCAGCACGACCTCCTGCTCGAACGAGGCACGGGCGATCACGCCCGCCGCGGTCCGTGCGAGCACCTCGACGGTGACACGGGTCGGCTCGACCATCTGCACGGTCGCCTCGAGCTGCACCTCGGCGCCGACGGGCACGGGCTCCCGGTGGATGATCTCGAGCCGGCCGGGGACGGCGATCTCACCGTCGTCGAGGTGCGGGGTGAGCAGGTCCCGGGCGAGCCCGGCGACCGCGTCCCCCAGCGCGAGCGTGCCCAGCGCCGCGGGCAGGCCGGGCGGCAGCTGCGTCGCGCGGCCCGCGTCCGTCATCGACGCGTCGACGACGAACGTGCGCGTGCTCGACTCGCCTCGGGCGGGGCCGACGCGCATGTCCGTCCTCCGAGCGGTGCCGGACGCCCGGAGGGCCGTGCGGCGGAAGTGATTTCAACAGGTGAGGAAGTCTAGCAACATGCCGGACGGGGTCAGCCGTCGCGTCGGCGCCGCGGCAGGCGCGCGAGCGCACCGCGACGTGCCGAGTCGACCGCACGGACGGCGACGCCGGCGTGGCTCACCGGCGTCTCGACCGGGGCGACGTCCGGCGGGGAGGACACGGCGAGGACGATCAGTGGGTCGGGTGCGCGGTTGTCGATGCCGTGGGCGACGTCGGTCGGCACCAGCAGGCTGCCCAGCGGGTCGAGGCCGACCTCACCGTCCTCGGTGACGAACCACGAGCGGCCGGCGAGCACGGTGTAGGTGACGTCCCCGGCGCACCGCAGCACGCTCGTCGCCTGCGCCGGCTCGAGGCACCACAGGTCCACCGCGAGCGTGTCGGTGCGCTGCACCCGGACGCGGACCGCCGCCTCGGCCGTGAACCGCACCCAGTCGCGCAGGTCGACCGGCAGCGAACGGCCGGCGTCGGCGGGCGGGTGCGCGTCAGGGTCCATGGCGACAGGGTACGAGGGGCGCCGGTTAGCCTCGGCGCGCCACCGTCCGTGCGCGCCCGACCGCGCCGGACCCACCGTGCCGACCGTGCGAGGTGCGTCGTGCTCGAGCTCTCCACCATCGACGGGCTGCTGGCCGCCGACGCGACGGCGCTGCTCGTCGTCGCGGCCACCGCCGCGCCCTCCGCCACCGAGGACGGCGCCGACGGCGCCACCGAGCCCCGGCCGCCGTCGCCGCAGGCCGGCGCCGCCGACGTGCTCGGCACCGCCGGTGCGGCGCTGCTCGCCACCCTCGGCTTCGACGCGGCCGCCGGCGCGACCGTCCGGCTCGTCGCCCCCGACGGGCCCGCCGCCGGCCGGCCGATCCTCGTCGTCGGGCTCGGCGACGCCGCCGAGGTGACCCCGGCGACGCTGCGCCGCGCGGCCGGCGCGGCCGTGCGCGCCGCCGGCGACGCCGCCACCCTCGTCACCGACCTCGCGACGGTGCCCACCGGCGACGCGGACCCCGCGGAGGTCCTCACCGCGGTCGCGGAGGGCCTGCTGCTCGCCGACTACCGCTTCGACACGTACCGGACGAAGGCGCGGCCGGCCCGCACCACCGCGGCGCTGCTCGTCCCGCCCGCCGACGTCGACGCGGACACGACGCTCGACCGGGCGCGCGTCGGTGTCGAGGCGGCCCGCTGGGTGCGCGACCTCGTCAACACCGCGCCGCGGGACAAGCGGCCGCCGCTGCTCGCCGACCTCGTCGCCGAGGGCGTCGCCGACGACGACGTGCACGTGCGGGTGCTCGACGAGCACGCCCTCGCCGACGGCGGCTACGGCGGCATCCTCGGCGTCGGTGGCGGGTCGACGATGAAGCCGCGGCTCGTCGAGCTGCGCTGGCAGCCCGAGGGGGCGCAGCGGCACGTCGCGCTCGTCGGCAAGGGCATCACGTTCGACACCGGCGGCTACTCGCTGAAGCCGACGTCCGGGCAGGAGACCATGCGCATGGACATGGCCGGCGCGGCGACCGCCGCCGCCGTCGTGCGCGCCGCCGCACGCCTGCGCCTGCCCGTCGCCGTCAGCGCCGTGCTGTGCCTCGCGGAGAACATGATCTCCGGTGACGCGCAGCGCGTCAGCGACGTCATCACCATGCGGGACGGCACGACCGTCGAGGTGATGAACACCGACGCGGAGGGGCGCCTCGTGCTCGGCGACGGGCTCGCCCACGCCGTCGAGCTCGGCGCCGACACCATCCTCGACGTCGCCACCCTCACCGGCGCGGTCATCGTCGCGCTGGGGGACCGCATCGGCGGGGTGATGGCGAACGACGACGCGCTCGCCGCGGAGCTGATCGCGACCGGACGCGACGTCGACGAGCCGCTGTGGCAGCTGCCCCTCGCGACGGCCGAGTACGGGTCGCGCGTCGACGGCGTGTTCGCCGACCTGCGCAACGTCGGCACCCCCAAGGACCCGGGGACGGTGTTCGGCGCGCTGTTCCTCGCCCGGTTCGTGCCCGACCACGTCCGCTGGGCGCACCTCGACATCGCCGGGGTCGCGTGGCGGGACGCCGTCGACCCGCTGCACCGCAAGGGTGGGACGGGTGTGCCCACCCGCACGCTCGTCGCGTGGCTGGAGGGCCTCAGCCGCGACTGAGACCGGCGAGGAACCGCTCGCGGTCGACGAGCATCCGCCGGTGCCGCACCCGGGCGACCGTGTCGCCGTCGTGCTCGACGTTCACCGTGAACTCGAGGCGGCGGCCGTGATGGCCGACGAGCGTCGCGTGCGCGCACACGGTGCTGCCGACCGCGACCGGCTGCAGATGCTCGACCTCCGACCAGGTGCCCACGCTCGTCTCCGCGTCGGCGAGGTCGTCGGCGACGGCGTCGCAGCAGGCGGCCTCGGCGAGGGCCAGCAGCGTCGGCGTGGCGAGCACCTCGACGTCACCGGAGCCGACGGTCGACGCGGTGTGGTCGTCGGCGACGGTCAACGTCCGGTCGTGCTTCAGGCCCGGGTCGCAGCGGCGCGAGGAGGACGGCATGGTGGCGAGGTCCTGTCCATCGGGGCCGCGGTCCGGTCGGACGGTGACGTCACGAGGCGGTGCGGTCCGTACGGGTGCGGTCGGTAGCGTAGCCGTCGCCGAGCGGACCCCACGGTCCGGTGCGGCCGCGGTGCGGCGTCCGCGCCGTGCCGGCCCCCGCGACCCGCGACCCCGGAGACGTCCCATGGGCAACCCCGCCGCCGTCCTCGCGCTCGTGCTCGCGATGAGCGCGGTCGGTGCCTCGGCGCTCACCTGGACCCGTCCGACGTTCGGCCTGGTCCGCGCCGGCTACGAGCTGCTCGTCGGCACGATCGTCGCGCTCCTCGGCTGGGGTGCGCACGCCGCGTTCGCCGCACCCGTCGCCGACGTCCTCGCCGCCGACCCGACGAGCCCCGTCGCCACGACCCGGCCCGCGCTCCTCGCGCTCGTCGGCCTCACCGCCGTCGCGGTCGTGCTGCGGATGCTGCGCGTCACGCCGCTCGTGCCGCGGCTGCTCGGCGTCGCCGCCACCGTGGCGGGACTGGTCGCGCTGTGGCCGCTGGCGCTGCTGCGTGCCGACGCCGGCGGGGCCGGCGGCGTCGTGCAGGGCGTCGTCGAGCTGCTGCTCGGCACCGCGCTGCTCGGCTCGATCCTCTTCGGGATGCTCCTCGGCCACTGGTACCTGGTGGAACGGCGGCTCACGAACCGGCCGATGGTCGTCGTGTCGTGGATCAACGTGGCGGTGATCGGCGCAGGGCTCGCGTCGGTGCTGCTGTCGTGGCGCAACCCGGCCCCGTGCGCCGGCCTCGACGGCGCCGCGTTCCAGCAGTGCTCGCTGCTGTTCGCACCGATCCTGCGCATCGGGTCGATGACGGTGGTGCTCGGGCTCGGCGTGCTGTCGCTGCTCGCCCTCATCGCCGCGTTCAACGTGCGGCTCGCGCGGGAGGGCGGCCGGTCCATCCAGGCGGCGACCGGCATGTTCTACCTGGCCGTCATCCTCGCCCCGGCCGTCGAGTTCGCCGCGAAGGTGCGCTTCTTCCCGCCCGTCTGAGTGCCGGCCCGCCCCTCGGCCCGCCCCTCGGTCGGCCCGGTCGGGCGGTCGTCAGCGCAGGGTGGCCAGCAGCAGCCCGTCGTGCTCGTGCAGCACCGTCGCGTCCAGCCGCGCGTCGTCGGCGACCTGGGCGAGCAGGCGGGCCTGCGCCGCGCCGTGCTCGCCGCGCCGCAGCACGCCGCGCACGACGAGCAGACCGCCGGGGGCGAGCACACGCAGCACGTCGTCGAGCAGCGTCGCGGTGCGGGCGGGCGGCCCCTGCACGACGCACATCCCGTAGTGCGCGTCGGCGAGGCGCGGCAGCACCTCGGCCGGGTCGCCGAGGATCGTGCGGACCTGCTCGCCGTGGCCGCCGACCTCCAGCGCCTCCGCGGCGAGCGCATGGGCCTGCGTGTCCGGCTCGATGACGGTCACCGTCGCGTCGGACGGCAGCGCGGGCAGCACGTGCAGCGCCCCCACCCCACCGGACGCACCGATCTCGACGACGTCGCAGGCGCCGTCGCGCGGCAGCCGACCCGCGAGCCAGCGCAGCAGCGCGCCCTCCTCGGGGCTGGCGGGTGGGACGGCGGTGGCGACGGCGGCCGCCGTCGCCCGCGCACGTGCGTCGACCACCACCCGCTCCTCGGCGGCGAACAGGCCGCGGAGCTCCTCACGGATGGTGTCGTCGGTCCCGTCCGTGTCCATGCCGCCCCGCCTCCGTCCCGTCCGGGCCCGTCCGGGCCCGTGCAGCCCCGCTCCGACGCCACCGGACCCCCGCTGCAGGTCCCTGCGGCGGCCCTGCGGCGCCCCGTCGGCCCGGTGAGGGCCGCTGCAGGCACGTGCGGGCCCGTGCGTGCCCGGACACCGTCGCCGGGGCTGCTCGCCCGGTCCAGGGACGGTAGCCGTCTCGTACCCTCAGGGACGCTCAGGAACACCGGGCACGCTGCCGGGCACGCCGGCGCGGACCGGTGTCGGGACCGGCAGGGTCGAGGAGGGACGTCGTGACGCGGGACCGGGACGAGTGGCGCAGACCGTGGGCCGCGGACGACGCCGGCCCGCTGCCCTCCGGCACCGTCTGGCCGGCCCCGACGGGGACGTCCACCGACCCGACCGCCCCCGGCCGCGCCGACCTCGCCGGGTCCTTCGCCGCGCCGTCCTCCGCGCCGGCCTTCGCGCCGGCCCCCGGGGCCCGACCGTCCTCGCCGCCCGCGCCGACGACGTCCCCCGCGGCGCCCTCGGCACCGTCCCCCCGGCGTCGTGGCGGCGTCCTCGGCGCCCTCCTCGGCGGGGTCGCCGGTGCGGTGGCCACGGTGCTCCTGCTCGTCGGGCTCGGCGTGGTCGACCTCGGGGCGACGGCCGACACCGCCGACACCGCCACCGCGCCGAGCGCGGTCGCGCCGACCCCCGCCCCGCAGCCCGAGCCGCTGCCCGACGACGCGACCCGCACCGGCATCCCCGACGTCGCCGACCGCGTGCTCCCCAGCGTCGTGCGCATCAACACGAGCGGCTCGAACGGGCTGGGGTCCGGCGGGGCGCTCGGCTCCGGCGTGATCTACCGGGCCGACGGGTACATCGTGACGAACCACCACGTCATCGACGGTGCCGCCGCGGTCGAGGTGCTGCTGTCCAACGGTGACCGGTACGCCGCCGAGATCGTCGGCAGCGACGAACTCAACGACCTGGCGGTGCTGCGCATCGAACGGGAGGGGCTGCCCGCCATCGCGCTGCGACCGGCGGACGAGCCGCTCCGCGTCGGCGAGACCGTCGTCGCCATCGGTTCGCCGTTCGGCCTCGACGCGACGGTCACCGCCGGCATCATCAGCGCGCTGAACCGCGACCTGAGCGTCCCCAACAGCGCCGACGTGATCCCCGCGGTCATCCAGACGGACGCGGCGATCAACCCGGGCAACTCCGGCGGTGCGCTCGTCGACCTGCGCGGCCGGCTCGTCGGCATCAACACGGCGATCGTGTCGCGCTCCGGCGCGAACGAGGGCGTCGGGTTCGCCGTGCCCGTGCAGCAGGCCGTCGTGTCCGGCGACCAGCTGATCGAGCAGGGGTTCGTGCGCTACCCGCTGCTCGGCATCACCGGCACCGACATCACCGCGGAGATCGCCGAGGCGTTCGACCTCGACAACCGCCGTGGGGCGGTCGTCGACAGCGTCCAGCCCGGCTCCGGCGCCGACGAGGGAGGGCTGCGCTCCGGCGACGTCATCGTCGCCGTCGACGGCAACCCGCTCGCGTCGATGTCCGACCTCGTCGCCGAGGTCCGCCGGCGCGCGCCCGGCGACACGGTCGTGTTCGACGTGCTGCGCGAGGGGGAGCCGCTGCGGATCGAGGCGGTGCTGGGCGAGCGGCCCCGCTCGTGACCGGTCCGCGCCCGCGCGGGGGGTGCTGACGTGCCGGGGGCGCAGGAGCTCGTCGTCGTCGTCCTCGTGGCGCTGTTCGTCCTCGGTCCCGAACGGCTCCCGGAGGTCGCCCGAGGTGCCGGACGGCTGCTGCGGCGCGCCCGGAACTACGGGGTGACCGCGTCGAAGGAGCTGCGCGGCGTCACCGGCATCGGCGACCTCGAGGAGGAGGTCACCGAGCTGCGCCGCGAGCTCGAGCGGACCCGCAACGACCTGCGACGGGCGATCCGGGAGACGCGCACCGCCGTCGACGCCGTCGCGCCGCAGGTGGCCGACGAGGTGACCGCGCCGGGTGCAGCCGGCACGTCGGCGGAGGGCGCGCCCGCAGCCGGCACGGCGGACGACACCGCCCCCGACGCGGCCACCGACGCCTCCTTCGACGCGGCGCCCGAGGCGGCGCCCGACGCGGACAGGGTCCGGTGAACGTCCACCCGCTGCTCGCGGCCGGCCTGGTCGCCGCCTCCGCCCGTGCGGTCGCCGACGGCCGTGCGGACGCGCCGGACCGCCGGCTCCGGGAGCGGCTCACCGCGCTGCGCACGCCCGGACGGGACGCGGTCGTGCGGGTCGGGACCGACGTCGGCTCGCTGTACGGCGTCGCGATCGTCGCCGGCGCGTTCGCGGTCGCCGGCCGGCCGCGCGGTGCGGTCCGGGTCGCCGCCGCCGGGGCGACGGCGTGGACGGTCGCCCAGGCGGCGAAGCCGCTGCTGCCCCGCGAACGGCCCTACGAGGCCGACGGGGCGGAACGGCTCGTCGTCGAACCGGCCGGCACGTCGTGGCCGTCGGGCCACGCGGCGGTCGCCGCTGCCCTGGCGGTCACGCTCGGCGCGGGTCGCACGAGCATGGTCCGTCGTGCGCTCGACGCGACGGCGCTCGCCGTCGGCGTGTCGCGCGTGTACGCGGGCGTGCACCACCCGTCCGACGTCGTCGCCGGTCTCGGCCTCGGCACGCTCAGCGCACGGCTGCTGCGGCGTGTGCGCCGCCGCGACGGCTGACGTCACCGCCGCGCGGGCGACGCCCGGCGCCCCGTGTCCGTCGGCCGGGGCCGGTCAGCTGACGCTGAGGGGCAGCGACCGGCCGACGACGCTGATGTTGCGCGCGATGAGGCCCTTCGCGATCTCCGTGATCGCCTGCGACGCCGGCGCGTCAGGGTGGGAGAGCACCATCGGCGTGCCGTCGTCGCCGCCCTCCCGCAGGCGCGGGTCGATCGGCACGCGGCCGAGCAGCTCGGTGCCGAGCGCGTCGGCGAGCTCCTGCCCGCCGCCGGAGCCGAAGATGTCGTACTCGACGCCGGTGTCGGGCGCGACGAACGTCGCCATGTTCTCGATGACGCCGGTGACGCGCATGCCGGTCTGCTCGGTCGCCTGACCGGCCCGCAGCGCGACCTTCTGCGCGGCCTGCTGCGGGGTGGTGACGACGAGCATGTCGGCCTGCGGCAGCATCTGCCCGAGGGAGATGGCGATGTCGCCGGTCCCGGGCGGCAGGTCGCACAGCAGGAAGTCGATGTCCCCCCAGTGCACGTCACCGAGGAACTGCTGCAGCGCCCGGTGCAGCATCGGGCCGCGCCAGATGACCGACCGGTCCGGGTCGGTGAAGAAGCCGATGGAGATGACCTTGCAGCCGTGACCCTGCAGCGGCATGACCATGCCGTCGAACGCGACGGGCCGACCCTCGACGCCGAGCATGCGGGGGATCGAGTAGCCGTAGATGTCGGCGTCGAGCACGCCGACGCTGTAGCCCTGCGCGGCGAGCGACGCGGCGAGGTTCGCCGTGACCGACGACTTGCCGACGCCGCCCTTGCCGGAGGCGATCGCGATGACCTTCGTGCGCGACTCCGGCCGGCCGAAGGGGATCTCCATCTCGGGGTTGGCGGCGCCGCGCTCCTCCCGCAGCCGGTTCGACAGCGACTTGCGCTCGTCGTCGGTCATCGAGCCGAACACCAGCTGGACGTCGTCGACGTCGCCGAGCGCCTTCACCGCCGCCGTCACGTCCTCGGTGATGCGGTCCTTGAGCGGGCAGCCGGGGATCGTCAGCTTGATCTTGACCCCGACGCGGCTGCCCTCGATGGCGACGTCCTCGACCATGCCGAGCTCGGTGATCGGCTTGCCGATCTCCGGGTCGTCGACGGTCGCGAGGGCCTCCTCGACCTGCTCCCTGGTGGGCATGCGAGCTCCGTGTGTTCGCGGACGGTGCGGTGCGGCGAGGGTACCGACGTGGTCACACGCCCGGTTCGGGCGTGACCCGTCGCGCGTCGGAGGCACGCGCCCGACCGGCGGCGGCGCGGGTCAGCGCGGCGGTCCGCAGCCGCCGTCCGACCGCGGCCGACAGCGCCGCATGGTGGGCGGCCGGCCCGCGGCCGTCCCGCAGCCGGCGGCGCAGCGCCGCGTCGGGTGCGAGCAGTTCGGCGACGGCACCGCGGCCGCGCGTGCCCGTCCCGGCGCACGCCGCACAGTCCGCACCGGGCCCGGCGCAGTCGGGGCAGGGCACGGGCAGCAGCCGCTGCGCGACGACGAGCCGCACCGTGTCGGCCAGCAGCGCCGCCGGCACGCCGAGCTCGTGCAGCCGCACCAGCGCCGCCGGTGCGTCGAGCGCGTGCAGGGAGGTCAGCACCAGATGGCCGGTCTGCGCGGCCTCGACGGCCAGCCGGGCCGTCGCCGCGTCCCGCACCTCGCCGACGAGGAGCACGTCGGGGTCGTGACGGAGGAGGTGGCGCAGCCCCGCGGCGAAGTCGAGCCCGCGGTCCGGCGCGACCTGCGTCTGGCTCGCGCCGGCGACGACCCGCTCGATGGGATCCTCGAGCGTCACGACGTTGCGGGGGCCGTCGACCAGCCGGCCGAGCAGCGCGTGCAGCGTCGTCGTCTTGCCCGACCCGGTCGGTCCGCACACGACGAGGAGCCCGTCGGCCGTGTCGCACGCGTCGGTCAGCGCCACGACGTCGGCCGCGGCGAGCCCGAGCCGGTCGAGGCGCACCGTCGTCGGACCGGCCGGCAGCAGCCGCAGCGTCACCCGCTCCCCGTCGCGCACCGGCATCGTCGCGACCCGCACGTCGAGCGTGCCGTCCGGCAGCGGGTGGGTCAGCCGACCGTCCTGCGGCAGCCGCCGCTCGGCGACGTCCAGCCCGGCACGCACCTTCGTGCGGGCCACGAGCGCGGGGACGGTCGTCGCCGGCACCGTCGTCACCGGGTGGAGCAGCCCGTCGACACGCTGGCGCACCCGCATGCCCGTCGCCGTCGCCTCGAGGTGCACGTCGCTCGCGTCGACGCCGGCGGCGAGGTCGAGGACCGCGTCGAGCAGCGCCACCGGGTCGTCACCGAGACGGGGCAGCAGATGCTGCGCGTACGCCGCGAGGAGATGCCGTGCGACGTCCGGATCCGGTTCGGCGACCACGTCGGCTGCGCCCGCGTGCACCCGCAGCTCGTCCAGCGCCGGGTCGGTGTCGTCACCGGTGCGGCTGCGCACGTGCAGCACCGATCCGGCCAGCGCGACGGGCAGCGCGAGGGCGCGGCGGGCGAGCGGTGCGGGGACGGCGTCGAGCAGCGTGCCGGCCGGCCGTGGCGGGGCGGGACTGCGCATCGGACGTCCTCCGTCGGCGGCCGGCCGACCGTAGGCCGGGGCTAGCCTCCGCCGACCCCCCGATGCAGGAGCTGTGGATGCGTGTCCCGCGCCCGCGACGGCGCGGTGCCGGCGGGCCCGCCGTGACGCTCGTCGCCGTCGCTCTGCTCACCGCCGGCTGCCGCATCGACGTCACCACGGACGTCGCCGTCGACGCCCGCGGCGGCGGTGACGTCGCCGTGGCCGTGCGCATCGACGGGGCGACGCTGCGGGCGCTCGACGAGGCCGGGGTCGACCCCGCCCTCGACGTCGCCGCGACGCTCGGTCCCGACAGCCGGTGGGAGGAGGAGCGCGACGTCGACGCCGACGGCGGGCTGACCCTGACCTACCGGCGTGCCTTCGCCGACGGGGCGGCGGCGACGGCGCTGCTCGGCGAGCTGTCCGCCGACGTCGCCCCGCAGGACCCGGCGGTCCGCCTCGACGTGACGGTGACGACGACGTCGACCGGTGCGGTGCGCCTGGCGGGGACCGGGGCGCTGTCGCCGCCCGCGACGCTGGGGGTCCGCGTCGACGACGTCGTCGTCGGACCGTCGGGGGACGAGCTGGCTGCGCTGACCGACGAGGCGGTCACCGCGACGCTGCGCGTGACGGTGCCGGGACCGCTGGTCTCCCACGACGCCGACACGGTCGACGGTCGCACGCTCACCTGGGACCTGCCGGTGGGGGAGCCGCGGCCGATCCTGCTCGTCGCCGACGCGGTGCCCGTGTGGCGACGTCCGGTGCCGGTGCTCGGCGCGGTGGGCGCGGTCGGCGCCGGTGTCGTGCTGTGGCGCCGGCGCACGTCCCGCCGGGGCGGGCCCGAGGGGCCCGACGCGGCGGTCAGCCCAGCGGGGTGAGGTGCACCATCACGCACTCGCGTCGCCAGCGCTCCAGCGCGTCCTGCCCGTCGAGGAGGTTCAGGCGCGTGCCCATCCCGAGCGTGGCGATGCGCTCGAACTCCTCGTCGTCGGTGACGACCCGCACGCCGGCCGGCAGCTCGGCGATCGTCGCGGTGACGTCCTTCGACTTGACCACGACCGTCACCTCGTCGTTGTCCTCCAGACCCGGCAGCTCCTGCTCGCTGCCGCCCTTGATGACGTACAGCGTGCGCCCGTCCTGCACGTACCAGGCGGGCCGCTGGGCGACCGCGCCCTTCGGCTGCGGGATGTTCAACCAGACGATCGAGCCCTTCTTCAGCGCCGTCTCGACCGCGTCCATCGTCGCACCGCTCGCGACGAGCGAGCGCGGCGCGTCGACGAACACGGGCACCCGGCCGACGAGCTGCCCGTCGAGGTAGAGGAGGAGGGTGTGCTCGCCGGCGTCGGTGATCGTCACCGGCGTGTCGACCTCGAGCCGGAACAGGTCCTCGTACATCTCGCCGCGCAGCTGCACGAGCCGCGGGTCGGACTCCCAGATGACCGTCCCGGACGGGTCGGCGAGCGCGACGACCTCCTCGTACCGCCCGTGCGCCCCCTTGTAGACCCGGTTGACACGGAACGGTTCGGTCTGCGCCGGCAGCTCGGCGAGGACCCGCACGGCGGGGTCGGCCCGCCCCGTCTCGTCGAAGTGCGCCGCGTCGAACGCGACGGCGGACAGCACCTTCACGGCCTGGACCACGGCGGACCTCCTCGGGGGCGCCCAGCCTAGCCGTGCCCCCGTGCGGGCCGGCCGGACGACTACCGTCGCGGCATGAGCGCCGACGCCGCCTTCGACCTCCACACGCACAGCACCTGCTCCGACGGGCACCACCCTCCGGCCGACGTCGTCGCGATGGCGCACGCGGCGGGGCTCGCCGGCATGGCGCTCACCGACCACGACACCGGCGCGGGCCTCGCCGAGGCGGCCGCCGCCGGTGAGGCGCTCGGCGTCGAGGTCGTGCCCGGCATCGAGTTCTCCGCCGAGGACGCCGGCCGGTCCGTGCACGTGCTCGGCTACTGGGCCGACCACACCGAGCCGACCCTCGCCGCCGAGCTCGCCCGGCTGCGGGACGCCCGCACCGACCGTGCCCGCCGGATGGTGGAGCGCTTCAACACGCTGGGGGTGCCCGTCACGTTCGCGCGCGTCGCCGAGCTCGCCGGCGCCGCGCCGGTCGGACGGCCGCACGTCGCGCAGGCGGTCGTGGAGACGGGGGCCTGCGCCGACGAGCGGGAGGTGTTCGACCGCTACCTCGCCGACGGCGGCCCGGCGGACGTGCCCAAGCATGCGGTCGACCCGGTCCGCGCCGTCGAGCTGCTGCGTGGCGCCGGCGCCACGGTCGTGCTCGCCCACCCGGGGCTGTTCGGCGCCCGCGACGGGGCGACGGAGGTGCCCGTCGCCGTGCTCGACGGGATGGTCGCCGCCGGGCTCGCCGGCGTCGAGGCCCGGCATCCCGCCCACGACGCCCCGACCGTGGACCGGTGGACGGCGCTCGCGGCCGAGCGGGGGCTGGTCGTCACCGCCGGCTCGGACTTCCACGGCGGGGAACGGGACGGCACCGTCGGTGCCGCGGTGACCGACCGGGAGGCCGTCGACCGCCTACGCTCGCTCCGTCCGACCGGCGCGCCAGCGCCGTAGGAGGTGCACGGGACCCTGCAGGCGCCGAGGGCGCCGCGGAGGAGGTGACGGGATGGCGGAGCAGCAGAAGGCGCGCAAGGTCGTCCCCGTCCCCACGCTCCACTTCAGCGAGGGGGCCCAGGCGGGTCGCACCATCCGGCTCGATCACGAGGTCGGGACGGTCGGGCGGCGTGAGGACAACGCCTACGTCATCCAGGACCCGCGGGTGTCCCGGGTCCACGCCGAGGTCCGACGGGTCGCGTCCGCCGTGCTCGTCACCGACCTCGACTCGTCGGCGGGCACGAGCGTCAACGGTGAGCCGATCACCGGCCCCCGGTCACTGCACCACGGCGACCGCGTCGCGTTCGGACCGGTCGTCACCGTCTTCGAGGACCCCGCCGTCGCCGCACAGCACGAGGACGACACGCTCGTGCTGACGATGCCGACCCCGGAGGAGCTCGAGACGCCGCACCTGTCGAAGCGTCAGCTCGAGGTGCTGCAGGGGATGGCCCAGGGCAAGACGAACAACCAGATCGGCGAGGAGCTCGGCGTGACCGAGCGCACCGTCAAGGCCTACGCGCAGGAGCTGTTCGACAAGCTCGGCGCACGCAACCGCGCCGGCGCGGTCGCCGAGGCGGCACGGCTCAAGCTCCTCTGACCGTCCCCGTCAGGCCCGTCCCGCTCAGGGCAGGTGCTCGACCTTCACGCGCCGTGCGCGCTGCGCCGCGCTCTCACCCGGCTGCCCCTGCGGCGCCGACGTCGACGTCGACGAGGTGCCGGACGTGGCGCTCTCGGCACCTCCGCGCCGCGCACCAGCGCCGCCACGCTCACCGCCGCCACGCTCACCGCCGCCTCCGCCGCCTCGGCGGCCGCGGCCACCGCGCCGGCGACGTCCGCCCTGACCGCCCGAGCCCGACGCGCCCTCGGACCCCCGGTCGGAACGCTCCCGGCCGGGCGCATCACCGCCGGTGTCCTGCGTCGCGGTGGACCCGGACGCCGACGCAGAATCCGAGGCTGGACTGGAGGCCGCGCTCGCGGCTGCAGCACCCGAGCCGGAGCGGGAACGCTTGCGCGGACGCCGCTGCCGGTCGCCGTCACGAGTCGACCCGCCGTCCGCGTCCTGCTCCTGCTTCCCACGCTGCCCGCCGGCGTCGCCACCACGTCCACCGCGGCCGCCCTGCTCGCCGCGTCCACCGCGCCCGCCCTCGTCGCGCGGCTGGTCCGAGCCCTTGCCGCGACCACCACGACCACCGCGGCCGCCCTGGTCGCCGCGTCCACCGCGGCCGCCCTGGTCGCCGCGTCCACCGCGGCCGCCCTGGTCGCCGCGTCCACCGCGGCCGCGATCGCCGTCACCGCCCGAGCGGCGACGCGCCACGGACCGGGCCCACGGCACCTCGTCGGGCAGGTCGAACAGTTCGATGAGCTCCGGCGACGTCGAGAACGTCTCACGGACCTCGAGGTCGGTGCGGTCGATCGCCCGGCGGATGAGGTTGGCGCGTTCCGCCTCCTGGTGCTCCACGAACGTGACGGCGACCCCCGCACGGCCCGCACGGGCGGTGCGCCCGATGCGGTGCAGGTACATCTTCTCGTCCTCGGGGCAGTCGTAGTTCACGACGTGCGAGACGTTCTGCACGTCGAGCCCGCGGGCCGCGACCTCCGTGGCGACCAGCACGCTCACCTTGCCGTCACGGAAGCGTTCGAGGTTGCGCTCACGGGTCGTCTGCCGCAGGTCGCCGTGGATCGCGATCGCCTCCGAGCCGAGGTCGGCGAGCTCCTCGACGAGCCGGTCGGCCATGTGCTTCGTGCGGACGAACACGTACACGTTGCCGCGGTCGCGGGACTGCAGCAGGCGGGCGAGCAGCCGCGGCTTGTCCATGCGGTGCACCAGCATGAAGTGCTGGTCGACCTTCGGGGCGGTCTCACCCTCCGACTGGTCGGCGCGGGTGAACGTCGGGCTGATCATGTAGCGGCGGCCCATCCGCACGATCGCGGTCGGCATCGTCGCGCTGAACAGCATCGTGTGCCGCTCCGTCGGGCACGACTCGATGAGCCGCTCGACGTCGGGGAGGAAGCCCATGTCGAGCATCTCGTCGGCCTCGTCGAGGACGAGCACGCGCACCCGGGACAGGTCGAGCGTCCCACGGTTCAGATGGTCGAGCAGCCGGCCGGGCGTGCCGACGACGACGTGCACGCCGCTCTCGAGCGCCTCCGTCTGCTCCTCGTAGGGGGTGCCGCCGTACACGGCGATCGAGCGGATGCCCAGCGCCGTGCCGATCGTCAGGTCCTCGTGGACCTGCACGCACAGCTCACGGGTGGGGACGATGACGAGCGCCTGCGTCCCGTCGACG
Source organism: uncultured Nitriliruptoraceae bacterium (assembly GCA_913060655.1). GTDB lineage: Bacteria > Actinomycetota > Nitriliruptoria > Nitriliruptorales > Nitriliruptoraceae > CSBr16-57R1. The sequence continues at coordinate 18,700 of CAJXTG010000017.1, forward strand.
TCGGGGTCGATGCGCTCCAGCAGCGGCAGGCCGAACGCGAGCGTCTTGCCGGTGCCGGTGCGGGCCTGCCCGATGAGGTCGTCGCCCGCGAGGGCCATCGGGAGGGTCAGTGCCTGGATGGGGAACGGATGGGTGATGCCCTTGGCCTCGAGCGCGTCGCACAGGGCGGCGTCGACGCCGAGGTCCCGGAAGGTCTCGGTCACAGGTTCTCTCTACGGTCGGGGCGGCCCGGAGGGTGCGGGTCGACGCGGGGCGTGACCTCGGTGAGCCGCGGACCGCGGCGGTGCGCTCCGACGGGCTTGGGAGTGGCCGGTGCGGTGCGGGCGGCGCAGGGGCGCCGCGACGTCGGAGACGGTGCCGGAGACGGTACCACCCGGGGCTCCACTAGCGTCGGCCACGGCGAGAAGGGCGTCATGGAGGCCGTCGCACCGCGGATCGAGGCGCTCACGGAGCGTCTCGTCGACCACGTGCGCGACCACGAGCCGGTGGAGGCGACGCGGCTGGGGGTCACCGGCCGCGACGGGGACCTGCCCGACCTGTCCCTCCCCGCGCTCGAGGCACGGCAGCGGTCCCTCGCCGACCTCGAGACGGCCGTGCGGCTGGAGCTCGGCGCACTCACCGGCCCCCGCTCGGGTGGGCGCACCGGCACGGTCCGTGAGCTCGCCGGGGACCTCGACCTGCTGCTCGACGCCGTCCGCTGGCGGCAGATCGAGCTCGCGGAGCGGCCGGCGCTGGCCCTCGACCCCGGTGTCGCGTTCGGGCTCGCGACCGGCGGGGTGCTCGACCTGCTGCGCGACCTCGACCCGGTCGAGGACGTCCCGACCTCCGCACGCGGCGTCGAGCACGCGGCGGTGCGCGCCGAGGAGCGGCGGCGCCGGCTCGGGGACGCGGTGCGCCGCGCCCGTGCGGTGCCCGCGATGCTCGAGCAGGCCGGCGGACTGCTCACCGGCGTGTCCGCCCCCGCCTACGACCTCGTCGTCGAGCGGCTCCCGGGCGCGGTGGCGCTGATGCGCGAACGGCTGCCCGCGGCGGTCGCCGCCGCCGGCGGTGACGTCGACGCGGCGCGCGACGCCGGCGAGTACGCGGCGGAGGGGCTCGAGGCGTTCGCCGCCCTCGTCGACGAGCTCGTCGACGACCGCCGGCTCGACTGGCGCGTCGGCCCGACCCACGTCGAACGCGGCCTGCGGCTCGCGGTCGGCACGACCATGCCGGCGCAGGAGCTGGAGGACCGGGCGCGGACCACGCTGACCGAGACGCGTGCGGAGATGGTCGAGCTCGCCGCGGCCGGCTGGCAGCGGCGCTTCCCCGGCGTCGCCCGACCGGCCGACGACGACGAGCTGCTGCGTCGCGTGCTCGACGACGTCGCCGCGGCCGCGGTCGCGCCGGGCCGGCTGCTCGCCGAGGCGCGGCGGGCCGTCGACGAGGCGCACGCGTTCGTCGCCGACCTCGACCTCGTCGACCTGCCGCCGGCGGCCGACCTGCGGGTCGAGCCGATGCCCGTCGAGGAGCGGGGCGTCGCCGTCGCCCTGCTGCGCCGCCCGCCGCCGCTCACCCGCGGCCGTCCGAGCACCTACCTGCTCAGCCCCGTGCCCGACACGTGGGACGCGGCGCGGGCCCGTTCGTTCCTGCGCGAGTACCACCCGGCGATGCTGCGCTCCCTCGCCGTGCACGAGGCGACGCCGGGCCACTTCGTCCAGCTCGCCCACGCGGCGCAGCATCCGCGGCCGGTGCGGCGGCTGCTCGGCCGGCCGGTGTTCAGCGAGGGCTGGGCGATGCTGATGGAGGAGGTCATCCTCGAGGTCGGCTTCGGCACGGACGGCACCTCGGCGGTCGCCCGCGACGACCTGCTGCTGACCCAGCGGAAGATGAAGCTGCGGGCCGCGGCGAACGCGCTGCTCGACCTGGGCCTGCACGCCGGGTCGATGACCGACGCGGACGCGATGGGGCTGCTGCGCGACTCGGCGCTGCAGGAACGGGCGGAGGCGGAGGGCAAGCTGCGGCGGGCGAAGCTCACGTCGGTGCAGCTGTCCTCCTACTACGCGGGGCTGACGGAGCTGAAGGCGCTGCGCCGGGGCGTGCAGGCCCGGGAGGGCGCCGCGTTCGACCTCGGCACGTTCCTCCGCCGGGTGCTGTCACACGGCACGCCCACCGTCGCGCTCGTCGCCGAGGCGCTCGCCGACGGTGCGCCCGAGCGCCGCCCGTTCGCCGTCGCCCAGCCGACCGCCGGCGGGTCCTGACCCGCACCGACCGCGCGGCCCGCCCAGCGCCAGCCCGGAGCCAGCCCAGCGCCGGGGCAGGGCCGGGCCGGGGCCGAGGCAGGGCCGGGTCAGGGCCGGTAGGCCAGCACCGCCGCGGCCGTCGCCAGGTTCAGGCTGGACACGCCGTCCTGCATCGGGATCGCCACGCGGGCGCTCGCCCGCTCGCGCAGCGCGCCGCTGAGCCCACCCCGCTCCGTGCCGAGCGCGACGGCCGCGTCGACGGGCACGTCGGCGTCCTCGAGGGGGACACCGTCGGGGTCGAGGGCGACCAGCGGTCGCGTCGAGGCGGCGAGGAGCGTGTCGAGCGCGGCGAGGTCGGGGACGTGGACGACGTCGACGGCGAAGTGCAGCCCGGCGGCCGCCCGCACCACCCCGGCGCCCCACGGGTCGAGCGTGCCGACGACGACGACGCCGGCGAGCTCCGCGGCGGCCGCGACCCGCACGACCGCCCCGGTGTTGCCCGCGTGCCGCGGCTCCTCGAGGACGAGCAGCCGGGCCGGACGGGCCAGCATCGCCGCCACGTCCACGGTCGGTCGGCGCGCCACGGCCAGGCAGGGGGAGGGCAGCGCCCGCCCGCCGGTGAGCGCACGCCACACGCCGTCCTCGACGTCGCCGGGGACGACGGGCAGCGTCACGTCGGGGGCGAGCCGGGCCAGCAGCCGGGCGAGCTCGTCCGCGTCGGGGGTCGCGACGACGTCGACGGTCGCGCCGAAGCGGACCGCGTGCTTCAGCGCGTGCATGCCCTCGAGCAGGACGAGCGACGGGTCGCGCTGCGCACGGCGCAGCAGCGCGAGGTCGTCGGCGGCGAGCGGCCCGCTCAGCACAGCCCCCCGACGAGCGCGAGGGGGCTGAGGCACGTCGGCCACAGGTGCACGGCGACGGCGAGGGGCACGAGCGGCCACGTCCCACGGGCGCTGAGCGCGAGCGTGCCGATGACGGCGGTCATGCCGGCGGCGAGCGCGCCGGCCTGCAGCCCCAGGCCGAAGCCGGAGCCGGACACGTGCAGGTAGACGGCGAGGCCTGCGGGCAGCAGCAGCGCGAGCCGGGGGGCGACCCGCCGGGCGTCGACGAGCCGGTCGGCGGCCAGCACGATCGCGGCGAGCGCGACGGCGTTGACGACGACGCGCACCGGCGACGCCCCGAGCGGCACGCGCAGCAGTCCGACGACGAGCGCGACGGCGGCGGCACCCATCCCCACGGTGCGCAGCAGCCGGCGCAGCGGCCATTCGGGGGAGCGGGGGAACGCCTCGGCACCTCGGCGCACCAGGAACGGGACGAGCACGAGCGTCCCGACGGTGAACGCGGCGATGAGGACCAGCTGCAGCGGGTCGCCGGAGAGGCGGCCGAGCAGCGCGTCGCCCCATCCGGCGCCGACGGTGCGCATCGCGAGCACGCCGGCGACGACGGCGGGGACGGCGAGCGGCAGGCCGGTGGCCGCGCCCGCAGCGCCGCCGGGGGCGTCGGGTGCGGAGGTGAAGCCGAGGGCGGTGGCGACCGCCCGCCCGCCGGGTCCGGAGCGGCTGCGGATGAGCAGCAGCGGGACGAGGGCGGTCAGCGCGAGGATGCCGCCGGCGCCGATGAGCACCCCGTCGACGCCGCTGCGGCCGAGCAGGCCGCCGACGAGCAGCGGGCCGAACACGAGCGCGGCGACGGTCAGCGCCAGGTCGCTGCGAGCCTCGTCACCCATGCGGTCACCTCGACGGTCGGACCGCGGGACGCTACCCCCGCGTCGGTAGGCTCCCGGCGGCGCGCGCCGGTGCGCCGTGGGCGGAGGCGATGGGGATGCTGGCGGCGTCGATGCTCGCCATCGGTGACGAGCTCCTCGGCGGGTTCGTCACCGACACGAACTCGCCGTGGCTCGCGGACCGGCTGCGCGCGCACGGCGTGCCGCTGGAGCGGGTGCAGGTCGTGCCCGACGACCCGGCCGCGATCGCCGAGGCGCTGCACGCCGAGCTCGCCCGTCCCCGCCCCCGCGTCGTCGTGACCTCCGGCGGGATCGGCTCGACGCCGGACGACATCACCTACGAGGCGGTCGCCGCGGCCCTCGGGCGTGCGCTGGAGCTGGAACCGTCGCTCGCCGAGCGCATGCACGGCATCGTCGAGCGCACCCGGGAACGCGGCTTCACCGTGTCGGACACGTTCGTCACCCACGTGCTGCGCATGGCGCGCGTGCCGGCCGGCAGCCGGCTGCTCGCACGCGACGGCGGCTGGACCCCCGCGGTGTGCGTCGACGTCGACGGCGGTGCGGACGGGGCCGAGGGCGGGGCGACCGTCGTCGTGCTGCCGGGCGTGCCGTCGGAGTTCCGGGCGCTGCTCGCCGACGCGGTCGAGCCGGTGCTGCTCGCCGGCCGCAACCCGGTGCCGCACGTCGTCGAGATCACCCACCGGTTCCCCGAGAGCCTCCTCAACGACACGTTCGTGACGCTCGCGCGCGACCATCCGGCCGTCCGGCTCGGCTCCTACCCGGGCTCGCCGATGCTCGTGCGGCTCTCCGGCCCGGAGGCGGACGTCGAGGCGGCCGCGACGCTCGTGCGCACCGCCGTCGCCGCCCTCGAGGCGGTCGCGCCCGGGCCGGGGCCGCGCACGTGAGCGGCGGGACGTCGACGGCCGGACCGGCCGGGGACGGGCGGCGCCTGCTGTTCGTCCACGCCCATCCCGACGACGAGTCGTCGAAGGGTGCGGCGACCGCCGCCCGTTACGTCGACGACGGGGCGCGGGTGACGCTGGTGACCTGCACCGACGGGGCGGCCGGCGACGTGCTCAACGCGTCCTACGACCCGACGCACCTCGAGGCCGTCGGCATGGCGCAGGTGCGCCGGGAGGAGCTCGCCGCCGCCGTCGCCGCGATCGGCTTCCACGCCACGTACGACCTCGGCTTCGCCGACTCCGGCTGGCACGAGGACGCCGCGGCGGTGCCCGACGGCACCTTCGCCCGCACCGACCTCGACGCGGCCGCCGCCGCGCTCGCCGACGTGCTGCGGGCCGAACGCCCCCACGTCGTCGTCACCTACGGCGAGGACGGCGGCTACCCGCACCCCGACCACGTCATGACCCATCTCGTGACGGTCCGTGCGGTCGAGCTCGTCGCCGCCGACTGGCAGGTCGCGAAGCTGTACGCGGCGAGCACGTTCCTCCACGAGCGGGTCGTCGCCCTCCACGAGGCGCTCGTCGCGGCCGGGCGCGAGAGTCCGTTCGCCGACTGGCTCGACGGCGGACGGATGCGGCCGCGCACCCCGCACGCGCGGATCCGCTGCGCCGACACGTTCGCACGCCGGGATGCGGCACTGCGGGCCCACGCCAGCCAGGTCGACCCCGACGGGCTGTGGTTCGCCGTGCCCCGCGACGTCGAGCGGGCCGTCTACCCCTACGAGGCGTACGAGCTGCTGTGGTCGCTCGTCGCGACGGACGTGCCCGAGGACGACCTGTTCGCCGGGCTCGACGTCGCCGCGTGGGACGCCGCTCAGACGCCGCGGTCGAGCAGGTAGGTCAGGCAGTCGGCGCGGGCGGCGGCGACGCTGCCGGTCATCATCAGCGGCGTGGTGGCGGTGCGCACCCGCACCTGCCCCCGCTCGACCTCCAGCAGCGCGTCGGTCACGTCGACCCCGTCGATGTCGCGCACCCGCAGCGAGCGTTCGTGACCGGGCCGGACGGTCGCGAGCAGCCAGCCGGCGTCCTGCCCGACCCCGTTGCGCGCCTCGACGTCCGCGGCGACGACGACGTCGGCGGTGAGCCGACCGTCGTCGGCGTCGACGCCGCCGAACGCGAGCGTGGCCGTCGGGTCGACGATGACCCGCCGCATGCGTCGCAGCACCCGCACGTCGTCGGGGGCGTGCAGCCGTGCCGGATCGGGGGCGGCGAGGTAGCGGCGCAGCCCGGCGACGGCGAACGCGTGCGCGCCGTCGCTGCCGGCCCGCCCGCACTCGACGGTCACGGCGACGCAGTGGTCGCGCAGCCCCTCGAGCAGCGTGTGCAGCTGCTGGTCCCAGCGGACGATCAGCGGGGTGAACAGGGCGGCGAGGGCACGGGTGGCGGGGTCGTCGGTCGCGACGATCGCGTGGAAGGGGTTGTCCCCGGTCGTGTTGTGCAGGTCGACGACGGCGGCGAGGTCGAGGTCGCGGAGCCGGTGCAGCGCCGCCCGCGCGGCGACGCTGACGGTGTCGTGGCCGCCACCCGGCTCACCGTCGGCGAACCAGGCCCGGTTCATGTCGGCCTGGTGGGGGAGCATCCGGTGCGCGAACCCGGGCGGTGCGAGCGCCGCCTCGACGTTGCCGAACAGCACGTGCAGGTCGTAGGGGAGCGGCGGGTCGTCACGCAGCACGGTCAGCAGCGCGTCGAGGCCGGTGCGCTCGTCGCCGTGCTGCAGCACCACGACACCGCGCGGCCGCGCGCCGGCGGTGCCCGCCGAGCCCCCCGCCGAGCCCCCCGCCGAGCCGCCGGTGCCGGGCACGCGGGCGAGGGTCGGGCCGCCGAGCGCGGCGAGCAGGGTCGGCGCGTCCGACCGGAGGAGCTCCGGCGGCAGCGGGTCGAGGAGGCGCAGGCCGCTCACGCGGTCCGCGTGCCCGGCCACGGCCAGCGGTGCACCGGTTCGCCGGCGGCCTGCAGGTCGCGGTAGCGCAGCAGCATCCGCTCGAGCGCGGTGGTCCGGTCGTGGTGGACCTCCTCCTCGGCGAGGGCGGCGAGCTGCCAGGCGGCCCCGTTGCGGCCCTCCGACGCCCGCCCGGCGATCACGTCGAGGGCTGCGCCCGCCTCGTCGGCGGGGACGCCGGCGGTGGCGAGCCCGTCGGCGGCGACCTCGATGAGCCGGTCGGCGAGCAGCTCGCCCGCCGTGGCGGTCCCGCGCACCCCCGGCCAGCGCAGCTCGGCGGCGAGCCCGTGCCGGGCGGCGGCGCGGAAGTTCGCGTCGGCGTCGGCGAACGGCAGCCGGTCGGTCAGCGCGTCGACGTCGGCGGCGAGGCCGGTGACGAGCCCGACGAACAGCGCGACGTCGGCGGCCGCGTCGGCCGCGGTCGGTGGGGCGCTGAGCACGCGGTTCTCGATCCTGAGCGTCGGACGGCCGGCGTTCGCAGCGTAGACGGGACGGTTCCAGCGCCAGACCGTGCCGTTGTGGCGCAGCAGGGCGGCGAGGTCGCCGACGGACCCGTCGGCGGCACCGTCGTCGTCGACGAGCGGCTGGCGGAACAGCGTCAGGTTCTCGGCGAACAGGTCGGCGGGATGCTCGATCCACCGTCCGCCGAACCACACGCGCGGCGGCAGCGCGACGGCCGACGTCGGGTCGCGCTGCGCGGCACTGCGCACGTCGATGAGTTGCTCGAACAGCGGGACGCGCGTCTCGTGCCACAGGGTGCGGCCGAGCAGCACCGGTGCGTTGGCCGCCACGGCGACCTGCACGGCCGCGACCGCCTGCGCGGCGTTCCATGCGGCGGCGAACCCGTCGGCGGGCAGGTCGAGGTGGACCTGCAGGCTGGTCGCGGCCGCCTCCAGCAGGATCGTGTCGAGCGTGGCGGTCAGCCGCTCCCCGCCGGCGTCGCGCCCGTCGATGTCGAGCGCGATCTCCCCGCCGCGCGCCCGCATGATGCTCGCGTCGAGCTGCTGGTAGCGGCCCCGGTCCGACATCGCCGCGGCGGTCACGTCGGCGGGGCCGAGCGTCGGGAGCGTGCCGACGCTGACCGCACCGATGCCGGCGACGGCGGACGACGCCGCACCGATCGCCCGGCCGATGGCGGTGCGGACCGTCGCGAGCGGGCCGGCCCCGTCGCCCCCGGTCCGACCGTCGCCGGCGAGCGGCACGGGCGGCAGGTTCAGCTCGACGTTGAAGCGGGCCAGCTCCGTCTGCAGGTCGACGTCATGCTCGGCGAGGGCGGCGAGCAGCGTGTCGTTGGACCAGGACGGCCGGCCGTGCTCGTCGACGAGGTGCAGCTCCAGCTCGACGCCGAGCAGCCCGTCGCCGTCGACGAGCCCACCGGCGTCGACGAGGGCCCGCAGGTGGGCGAGCTCGTCGTCGAGGCGCGCCACCACCACCCCCGTCCCGGTCGCCCTCCCCGGCGACCGCCCCGTAGCCTGCCACGCGACGCCGCACCGCGCACGGTGCGGCCCGGAGGGTGACGTGGACGCGGTGGAGCGGGCACGGCAGGACTACGCGCGCGGCAGCCTCGACGTCGACGACGTCGCGGCCGACCCGCTGCGCCAGCTCGAGCGGTGGATCGCCGACGCGGTCGCCGAGGACGTCGGCGAGCCGAACGCGATGACGCTCGCGACCGTCGACGCCGACGGACGTCCCGACGCCCGCGTCGTGCTGCTGCGCCGCGTCACCGACACGTCGCTCGTGTGGTTCACCGACCGGCGCTCGACGAAGGGCGCGCAGCTCGCGGCCACCCCGCACGCCGCACTGGTGTTCCACTGGCAGCCGCTCGAGCGGCAGGTGCGGCTGCGTGGACCGGTCGTCGCCCTCGACGACGCCGCGAGCGACGCCTACTTCGCCTCCCGCCCGCGCGGCAGCCAGCTGTCGGCGTGGGCGAGCCACCAGTCCCAGCCGGTCGCGTCCCGCGAGGCGTACGAACGGCAGGTCGAGGCGATCGAGGCCCGCTTCGACGGTGTCGAGGACGTGCCCCGCCCGCCGGACTGGGGCGGCTACGCGCTCACCCCCGTCGAGGTCGAGCTGTGGCAGGGGCGCCGCTCCCGCCGTCACGACCGGCTGCGGTTCCGTGTCGACGGCGCGGGTGGGTGGACGGTCGAACGGCTGCAGCCGTAGCGGCGTAGGCTGCCGCCCTCAGGCTGCGCGGTCCGCGTCGCCGCTCCCAGGAACGGCCCCCGTGACTGCTGCCCCGAACCCGTCCGCCGCGCCCGTCGCCCGCACCGACCTGCGCAACGTCGCGATCATCGCGCACGTCGACCACGGCAAGACGACGCTCGTCGACGCGATGCTGTGGCAGTCCGGCGCGTTCCGCGCCAACCAGGACGTCGCCGAACGCGTCATGGACTCCAACGACCTCGAACGTGAGCGCGGCATCACCATCCTCGCGAAGAACACCTCGATCGTCGTGCCGGACCTGCGTGAGGGGCTCGACGCACCGCCGGTGACCGTCAACGTCGTCGACACGCCCGGCCACGCCGACTTCGGCGGGGAGGTCGAGCGGGCGCTCGCGATGGTCGACGGGGCGCTGCTGCTCGTCGACGCCGCCGAGGGACCGCTGCCGCAGACCCGCTTCGTCGTCCGCAAGGCGCTGGAGGCGGGCCTGCCGATCCTGCTCGTCGTCAACAAGATCGACCGGCCCGACGCGCGCGTGGGCGAGGTCGTCGACGAGGCGATGTCGCTGCTCATCGAGCTCGGCGCCGACGACGCGCAGATCGACCTGCCCGTCCTCTACACGAACGCGAAGGACGGGCTCGCCACGCTCGACCCGGACGTCACCGGCGAGGACCTCAAGCCGCTGTTCCGCACGCTGCTCGACCACGTGCCGCCGCCGACGCACGACCCGGCCCACCCCTTCCAGGCGCTCGTCACCAACCTCGACGCGTCGCCCTACCTCGGCCGGCTCGCGATCTGCCGCATCCACCACGGCACCGTGCGCCGCGGCGAGCAGGTCGCCTGGTGCCGTGCGGACGGCACGGTCACGCAGGTCAAGCTCGCCGAGCTGTTCCTCACCCGCGCGCTCGAGCGTGTCCCCGCCGACGACGCCGGCCCCGGTGACCTCATCGCCGTCGCCGGCATCGACGAGGTGACCATCGGGGAGACGCTCGCCGCCGTCGACGACCCGCGGCCGCTGCCGGCGCTGACCGTCGACGAGCCGTCGCTCGGGATGACGATCGGGGTGAACACGTCGCCGCTCGCCGGCCGGGACGGCACGCGCCTCACCGCCCGGCAGATCGAGGACCGGCTGCGCGCCGAGCTCGTCGGCAACGTGTCGCTGCGGGTCCTGCCCACCGACCGTCCCGACACGTGGGAGGTGCAGGGGCGGGGTGAGCTGCAGCTCGCCGTCCTCGTGGAGACGATGCGCCGCGAGGGGTTCGAGCTGACCGTCGGCAAGCCGCGTGTCGTCACCCGCGAGGTCGACGGCAGCGTGCACGAGCCGTTCGAGGCGCTGTCGATCGACGTGCCCGACGACTACGTCGGTGTCGTCACCCAGCTGCTCGGGCTGCGCAAGGGGCGCATGCAGCAGATGGTCGCGCACGGCTCCGGCTGGACCCGCCTCGAGTACCGGGTGCCCGCGCGCGGGCTGATCGGCTTCCGCACCGAGTTCCTCACCGAGACGCGGGGCACCGGCCAGCTGCACGCCACCTTCGACGGCTACGAGCCGTGGCAGGGGGAGATCCGCACCCGTCCGAACGGCTCGCTCGTCGCCGACCGGCAGGGCGCGACGACCCAGTTCGCGCTGCTGAACCTGCAGGACCGCGGGCAGCTGTTCGTCGGCCCCGGGGTCGACGTGTACGAGGGCATGATCGTGGGGGAGAACGCCCGCGCCGAGGACATGGACATCAACCCGGCGAAGGAGAAGAAGCTCTCCAACGTGCGCTCCGCCACCGGCGACGAGCTCGTCCGCCTCGCCCCGCCGCGCCAGCTGTCCCTCGACCAGGCGCTCGAGTTCATCCGCGAGGACGAGGCCGTGGAGGTCACCCCGGGCGCGGTGCGGCTGCGCAAGGCCGAGCTGTCGGCGACGGTGCGGGGACGCAGCGCGAAGCGTGCGAAGGGCGGCGCCGCACCGGCCTGACGCTCGCCCGCGCCGTAGGCTGCGTCCCGCGCCGACACCCGCGTCCACCCCTGCAACGACCGTCGAGGGAGCCAGCCCATGGACAGCGAAGCGCCGCTCACCTACCGGCTGCTGACCGGCACCGACGACCGGGCGTTCTGCGAGAAGGTGTCGGCCGCGCTCGACGACGGCTACGTGCTGCACGGGGAGCCGCAGCTCACGACCCGACCCGACGGCACCGTCGTGTGCGCCCAGGCGGTCGTGCTCCCACCGGCCCGATGACCCGCCCCCGCGACCCCGCCGCCGAACGTCGCTGGCGCCCCGACACGCAGGCGGTGCGCGGCGGACTGGCCCGCAGCCCGCTGGGGGAGACGTCGGAGGCGCTGCACCTCACCTCCGGGTTCGTGTACGACTCGGCGCAGGAGGCCGCCGACGCGTTCGCCGGCGAGTCCGACCACCACCGCTACACGCGCGCGGGCAACCCGACCCTCGACGTCCTCGAGGAGCGGCTGGCGCTGCTCGAAGGGGCGGAGGCGGCCCGGACGACGGCGAGCGGCATGGCCGCCGTGTTCAACGCGCTCGCGTCGCTCGTGCGCACCGGGGATCGCATCGTCGCCTCGCGGGCGCTGTTCGGCTCGTGCCACGAGATCCTCACGACGATCCTGCCGCGTTTCGGCGTCACCTGCGACCTCGTCGACGGTCACGACCTCGGACAGTGGGAGGCGGCGCTCGCCACACCTGCGACGGCCGTGTTCCTCGAGACGCCGTCGAACCCGATGCTCGACCTCGTCGACCTCACCGCCGTCTGCGAGCTCGCCCACGCGGCCGGCGCCCGTGTCGTCGTCGACAACATCGTCGCGACCCCGGTGCTGCAGCGGCCCCTCGAGCTCGGCGCCGACGTCGTCGTGTACTCCACGACGAAGCACATGGACGGCCACGGCCGGACCCTCGGCGGTGCGGTGCTGGGCAGCGCCGCCTACGTCGAGGCGGAGCTGAACCCGCTGCTGCAGCACACCGGACCGACGATGAGCCCGTTCACCGCATGGGTGGTGCTCAAGGGGCTCGAGACGCTGCGGATGCGCGTCGAGCGGATGGCGGCCGCAGCGCTGGAGCTCGCGGCCTGGCTCGAGGGGCAGCCGGGCGTCACGGCCGTGCGCCATCCGTGGCTGCCGTCCCACCCGCAGCACGACCTCGCGCGCGCACAGATGTCGGGTGGCGGCACGCTCGTCACGGTCGAGCTCGCCGGCGGGCGTGCCGCGGCGTTCGCCCTGCTGGATGCGCTGCGGCTCATCGACGTGTCCAACAACCTCGGGGACTCGCGCACCCTCGCGGTCCACCCGGCGACGACGACGCACCTGCGCATCGGCGCGGAGGAGCGTGCCCGCACCGGCATCAGCGAGGGGGTGGTGCGCCTGTCCGTCGGCCTCGAGGACGTCGACGACCTGCGTGAGGACCTCGCGGACGCCCTGGCCGCGCCCTCCGGGTCCGGGCACGACGCCTAGGCTTCCCGCGCCGGTCGGAGTGGACGCGAGGCGAGGAGGTCGGGCGGTGGCGCAGCAGGACGGCCACCCCGGGAGCGGGCCGACGCTGCCGGCCTTCGATGCGGTGCAGGCCCGGCTGGACGCGCTGCTGGAACGCACCGCCGTTCCGCCCCCCGCGCCCGCCCCTGCGCCGGCACCCGAGCCGGAGCCCGCGCCAGAGCCCGCGCCCGAGCCCGAGCCGGCGCCTGAGCCCGAGCCGGAGCCCGCTCCCGAGCCAGCGCGGGCACCTGAGCCCGAGCCGGCACCTGAGCCCGAGCCGGTGCCCGCTCCCGAGCCAGCGCCGGCACCTGAGCCCGAGCCCGCACCGGCGCGCGCGCCACGGGTCACGCTCCCGCGCCCGAGGTTCCCGACGGTGCGCTTCCCGCGCCTGCCTCGCCCGGAGATCCGGCTCCCGCGCCCGTCACGTCGTCTTGCCGTGATCGTCGCGGGGGCGGCCGGGGCCGTCGTCCTCGCCGTCCTCGTCGCCGTCGTGATTGTGCGCAGCGCCGACGCACCCTCCGGTGGCGCGTCGGCGGGCGACGGCGCAGGCGGGCCGGAGGCGGTCGCGCCGGCCACGGAGGTGCAGTTCCCGGAGGTCGCAGCGGATGCGGAGCCGGCGGAGCCGCGCATCCGTCCGGTCGGGGTCCGGAGCACCGAGCTCGCGCTGGAGACATCGGTGGTCGGCGCGATCGATCTGCCGACGTGCGACGGACCGACGGGGACGGAGGGGACCGATCGTGCGCGCTGGTTCGACCCCGGTGACGGGGCGGCGGGTCGGGCCGTCGCACCCGGCGAGCACGGCGTCGCGGTCATCGTCGGAGCTGCCGCGCTCGCGGACACCGACGCCACCACCGACGGTGCGGAAGGCGCCGAATCAGCTGGGCCGATGGCCGGGCTCGGCATGGCGGTGGAGGGCACACTGTTCGAGGTGGCGCGCATCGACGGGACGGTGCTGCGCTGGCGGGCGGTCGACGTGGTCCGCCTGCCCGTCGGCACGCCGTTCCCCGAGGCGGTGCTCAGCCCGGCGGCGGAACAGCGGCTGCTCCTCGTCGCCTGCGGCGCACGGGTCGACGGAGGGACGGCCGACGTCTACGTGCTGGCGCTGCGCGCCCGCTGAGCAGGCTGCGCGCGCGTCAGTCGCCGGCCTCGAGCTCACCGATGCGGGTGTGCTCCGCGCCGGCCTCGGCGAGGATTCGATCCGCGCCGTTGACCGGCTGCGACACGCGGACGATCGTCTGGTCGAGGTGGCTGCGCGCGTCCGACAGGGCGTTCACCATCCGGCCCTGCAGCTCGTTCGCCTCCGCGACGATCGTCTGGACCCAGCGGCGCTGCTCCTCGATGGTGGTGAGCATCGCGTCGCGACGCTCCTCCGCCTGCTCGAGCAGCTGCTCCCGGTCCCGCATCGTCTGCTCGCGCAGCCGCGCGGC
>CAJXTG010000018.1 GCA_913060655.1 uncultured Nitriliruptoraceae bacterium
CGGGTCAGCCCGCTGTTCGTGCCCCGCATGCTCTCCAACACGGCGGCGGGCACCATCGCGATCCGCACCACCGCACGCGGACCCAACCTGACGGTCAACACGGCGTGCGCCGCCGGTGCGTCGGCGATCCACGTCGCCCGCGACCTCGTCCGCAGCGGGACGGCGGACCTCGTCATCGCCGGCGGCGTGGAGGCCGGCATCACCACCATCGCGATGAGCGCGTTCGCGCAGATGGGAGCGCTGTCGACCAACCCCGACCCGGCCGTCGCCAGCCGCCCGTTCGACGTCGCGCGCGACGGCTTCGTCATGGGGGAGGGGGCGGGCATCGTCGTCCTCGAGTCGCGGGCGCACGCGCGTGCCCGCGGTGCGACCCCGCTGTGCACCGTCGCGGGGTGCGGCGCCTCCGCCGACGCGTTCCACGCGACGGCCCCGCCGGAGGACGGGGCCGGCGCCGCGCTCGCCATGCAGCGGGCGATCGCCGACGCGGGCATCGACCCGGCACGGATCGGCCATCACAACGCGCACGGGACCTCGACGCCGCTCAACGACATCGCGGAGACCCGCGCGCTGCGGACCGTGTTCGGGGACCGGGTCGCCGACGTCGTCGTGACCTCGACGAAGGGCGTCACCGGCCATCTCCTCGGTGCCGCCGGTGCGGTCGAGGCGATCCTCGCCGCGACCGCACTGCGGGAGCAGCGTGTCCCACCGACGGCGAACCTGACCGTGCAGGACCCCGACATCGATCTCGACGTCGCCGCCGGCGCACCGCGGGACGTCACGCTCGACGCCGTCCTCTCCGCCTCGATGGGCTTCGGCGGGCAGAACGCCGCGCTGGTCCTCACCCCCGCGTGAGCACCGACCCCGCACCGCAGACCGACGGGCCGACCGTCGAGGGGCTGCCGTTGCGGCCCGCGGATGCGGCTCGCAGCCGCGTCGACCTGCTGGTCGACCCCGACACGTTCCTCGAGCTCGGCTCGCAGCGGGTGCACCGGGCGAGCGGCTTCGGCCTCGAGGAGCGGCGCATCCCCGGCGACGGGGTCGTGGCCGGGACGGCCACGGTCGACGCCCGCCCCGTCCACGTCTTCGCCCAGGACCGGTACGTCCTCGGCGGTTCGCTCGGCGAGGCGCACGCGGACCGCATCGCCGACACGATCGCCCGCGCGACCCGTGGCGGGACGCCCGTGGTCGGCATCAACGACTCGGGCGGTGCCCGCATCCAGGAGGGTGTCGCGTCGCTCGACGGGTACGGCCACGTCTTCCGGGCGAACGTCGCCGCCTCGGGTCGCGTCCCGCAGATCTCCGTCATCCTCGGCGCCTGCGCCGGCGGTGCCGTCTACTCACCGGCGCTGATGGACCTGACGGTGATGAGCGACGCGGGCACGATGTTCCTCACCGGGCCGCGGATCGTGCGGGCGGTCACCGGCGAGGACGTCGACGCACGGGCCCTCGGTGGTCCGGAGGTCCATGGGACGCGGACGGGCAGCGCCCACCTCGTCGCCCCCGACGACGACGCCGCGCTCGCGCTGACCCGCAGGCTGCTCGGCTACCTGCCGTCCTCCGCATGGTCCGGCGCACCCACCGTCGCTCCCGTCGCGCCGGCCCACGACGACCCCGGCAGCGTCGTCCCCGCCACCTCACGTGACCCCTACGACGTGCGCGACGTGCTCGCCGGCATCGTCGACGCCGACAGTCTTCTCGAGCTGCAGGCGGGCTGGGCGCGCAACCTCGTCGTCGGCTTCGCACGCATCGACGGTGCGACCGTCGGGATCGTCGCGAACCAGCCGGCCTGGCTCGCCGGCGTGCTCGACGCGGCGGCGAGCGAGAAGGGCGCCCGCTTCGTCCGCTTCTGCGACGCGTTCGGGATCCCGCTCGTCGTGCTCGTCGATGTGCCGGGGTTCCTGCCCGGCACGTCGCAGGAGCACGGCGCGGTGATCCGTCGGGGTGCGAAGCTCCTGCACGCGTTCACCAGCGCGACGGTGCCGCGGGTGTCGCTGGTGCTGCGCAAGGCGTACGGCGGTGCCTACATCGTCATGAACTCGCGCAGCATCGGTGCCGACGCGGTCCTCGCGTGGCCCGGCGCCGAGCTGGCCGTCGTCGGCGCCGAGGGCGCCGCCGACCTCGTGTTCCGTCGGGAGCTCGAGGCCCATCCGGACCGGCGGGAGGCCCTGATCGAGACCTACCGACGTGACGCGATGGACGTGGGGGTCGCCGCCGGGCGCGGCAGCGTCAGCGAGATCGTCGACCCACGCGACAGCCGGGACGCGCTCGCGACCCTGCTGCGCTCGCTGGCGGGCGGCCCACCGCGTGGGTACGTCCACGACAACCTGCCGCAGTGAGCGGGCCCCGGGAGGTCACCGACCCGCTGGAACCCGCGGTGCAGGCCCGTGCCGCCCGGTTCCTCCGACCGGTGCTGCGGCGCTGGCTCGACCTCCGGGTCGAGGGTGCCGAGCACGTGCCGACCGCCGGCGGCGTGCTGCTCGCCGCGACGCACCAGTCCCACGCCGACTCCCTCGCGCTGGGCACGGCGGTCCCTCGGCCCGTCCACTTCCTCGGCGACCGCCGACTCCTCGCCTGGCCCGTCGTCGGCCGCCACCTGCCGCGGATGGGCATGGTCGCGCTCGACCGGGGCCGGGGCGACGTCGACGCGATGGACCTCCTCGCCGCCCTGCTGGGTCGCGGCGCCTGCGTCGTCATCTACCCGGAGGGGTCACGCAGCCGGGACGGGCGGGTGCACCGCCTCCGCAGCGGACTCGCCCGCATCGCCGCCGCGACCGGCACGCCGGTCGTCCCCGCCGCGGTGGCCGGCATCCACGCGGTCTGGCCCATCGGTGCCCGACCGCGCCTGCGTGGCGGGCAGGTGACCGTGCGCTTCGCTGCGCAGATGGAACCGCCCTCCTCCGACGCCGCGTCGCGTCGCCGCTTCAGCCTCGACCTGCAGCAGCGGCTGGCGGCGCTCGCCGGCGTCCCGACCGCCGACGACTTCTCGCCCGTCGGTGGCGGGGACGTGACGCCGGCGTCGCCGGGACGGAGGGCGGACCGATGAGCACCCCGACGCCGCCGACCGTCGTCGGCTGCGACGTCGTGGCCGTCGCCCGGATGCGCACCCTCCTCGGCGGACGCCCCGGCGCACGGGAACGCCTGTTCACCGCCCGGGAGCTCGACGACGTCCGGCGTGGCGGCGTCCCGCTCGACGGTGAGGTCGCGACGGAGCGGCTCGCCGCCCGCTTCGCCGCGAAGGAGGCGACGCGGAAGGCGCTGGGTGGGCGCGGGCCGGCCCTCACCGCCGTCGAGGTCCGGACCGACCCCGACGGCGCGCCCTCCCTGTGGGTGGACGGTCGCGCCCTGCCGCTCGCCTGCTCGCTGTCGCACGACGCCGGCGTCGCCATGGCCGTCGTCGTCGGTGACCGCAGGGACGTCGACCGGGCGCTCGCGGACCACGGCTGACACGGAAGGATCACGCATGCTGCTCGACGGACGCCGGCTGCTCATCACCGGGGTGCTCGACACCCGCTCCATCGCGTTCCATGTGGCGCGCGTGGCACAGGAGCAGGGCGCCGAGGTCGTGCTGACCGGCTTCGGACGCGGCCGCCGGCTCACCGAACGCGCCGCGACCCGTCTGCCCGCCCCCGTCGACGTCCTCGAGCTCGACGTGACCGACCCTGCGCACGTCGCGGCGGTCGCCGACGACCTCGCGGACCGCTGGGGCGCGCTCGACGGGCTCCTCCACGCCGTCGCGTTCGCCCCGGACACCGCGCTCGGCGGGAACTTCCTGTCGGCCGGATGGTCGGACGTCGCCACGGCCCTGCAGGTCTCGACCTACTCGCTGGTCACCCTCGGGTCGGGGTTCGCCGACCTCCTGGCCGCCGGTGACGCGCCGTCCGTCGTCGGGCTCGACTTCGACGCGACCGTGGCCTGGCCCGGCTACGACTGGATGGGGGTGGCGAAGGCCGGTCTCGAATCGGCGAGTCGCTACCTGGCGCGCGACCTCGGGCCGCGGGGGATCCGCGTGAACCTGGTCGCCGCCGGACCGCTGCACACGATCGCGGCGCACGGCATCGCCGGGTTCGAGACGTTCGAGCCGGTGTGGCAGGAACGCGCGCCGCTCGGCTGGGACGCGCGGGATGCGACGCCGGTCGCCCGGACGGCCTGCGCGCTGCTGAGCACCTGGACGCCGGGCGTGACGGGCGAGCTGGTCCACTGCGACGGTGGCGTGCACGCGGTCGGCACCGGCATGCCGCCGGAGGTCAGTCCGCCGGCTCCGACTTGACGGCGAGCACCGGGCAGTCGGCCTCGAGCAGCACGTCCTGCGCGTTCGACCCGAGCACCAGCTTCCCGACGGGGGACCGGCGGCGGATGCCGATGACGATCAGGTCCGCCTCACGCTCCCGCGCGACGGTGAGCAGATCCTCGGCCGGCGAGTTCCCGCGCGCGTACTCGACGAGCTCGTAGGGGACGCCCGACGCGTCGAGGTCCACCTTGAGCTGCTCGAAGCGTTCGCGGTAGCGCATCACCCGCTCGAGCTCGTCGCGTTCCCCGCCGTGCATCGAGTGGACGACGAGGACGCTGCCGCCGCGCAGCCGTGCCTCCTCGACGGCACGGTCGACGGCGGCCCGTCCCTCGGTGCTCGGGCGGAACCCGGTCACGATCCGCATGGTCAGCCCCTCCCTCCCGCGTCGGCAGGTTACGCGTCGTCGTCGGCCCCCGACGGGCCGGGTGCCCCGGCCGTGTCGTCGGCCGCGTCGCTGGGCGCCTCGTCGGCCGCGTCACCCGTCGTGTCGCCCGTCGTGTCGCCCGTCGTGTCACTGGTCGCGTCGTCGGTCGTGTCGGCGGCGGTGGCGCGCATGCGCAGCAGTCCGGCGATGCCACCCACGACGAGCAGCAGGGCGAGCCAGTTGTTGCGCGACAGCCCCGCGTACCGGTCGACGGTGTCGATGCGCAGCAGCTCGACGAGGAACCGCCCGAGCCCGTAACCGACGGCGTAGACGAGGATGAGGGCGCCGCGGGGCAGCGCACGGCGTCGGTCGAGGCGCAGCAGGAGGCCGACGAGCGCGAGGTTCCACAGCGACTCGTAGAGGAACGTCGGGTGGAACGTCGTCGCCTCGGGGTAGAGGTCGCGGAAGCGGTCGGTCCGGTCCTCCACGCGCAGGGCCCACGGGAGGTCCGTCGGACGGCCGTAGAGCTCCTCGTTGAAGTAGTTCCCCCAACGCCCGATGGCCTGCGCGAGCGGCAGGCCGGGGGCCACCGCGTCCGCCATCCGGGCGACGTCGCCGCCACCGCGCCGGGTGACGACGATGACGGCGAGCGTCCCGGCGGTGAGCCCGCCGAACAGCGCGAGCCCGCCCTGCCAGATCGCGAGGATCGTCAGCGGTGCGTCGAGGAAGCGGTCGACCCGTGGGATGACGTAGCCGATGCGGGCGCCGAGGAACCCGAACAGGATCGCGGCGAGCGCGGCCCGTTCGGCGAGCGCGACGTCGCCACCCATCGCCTCGTACCGGCGCACCGTCCACTGCAGGGCGAGGTAGGCGCCGAGGGCGATGAGGACGCCGTAGAAGCGGACGTCCAGCGGGCCGAGCTCGAACCCGCCGATCGGCGGCGACGGGATCGCGGCGAGGGCGGGGAGGACGGGGGCGTGGGGCACGGCGTCTCCGAGGGGTTCGACCTGCGTGACGGTACCGCCGGGCCTCCTGCGGCCGGATCCGCGGCGTGGTGCCGCGCGCCACCCGCCGGTGCGCGCTCAGCGCACAGGAGGGCCGTCGTGGTCGCGTCCGGGCCCGCCCCGCGGCGACACTCCCGACATGCCGCGTCAGCCCGAGGTCCGCACCGTCCCCGCCACCGGCGGGGACCTGCCCCTGCTCGCCGGGACCTCCCTGCTGCTCGCGCTCGCGCTCCTGCTGCTGCTTTGACGCCGCGGCGCCGTCCCGACCCACCCCAGACGGCGACCGCGGAGGCAGCACCGGACGGGGGGCCGGTCACCGGTCGGTGACCGCCGGACACCCGCGCCCCATCGGCGCACCCAGGACCGTCAGCCGCGCACAGGAGCTCATGTCATGGCACGCCCCGTCGACCACACCGTCGCCGACGCCGCACCCGACGACGTCGTCATCTTCGACACCACCCTGCGGGACGGCGAGCAGTCGCCCGGCATCTCGCTCGACGCCCACGAGAAGGTCGAGATCGCCGAACAGCTCGCCCGCCTCCGCGTCGACGTCATCGAGGCCGGCTTCCCCGTCGCGTCCGCCGGCGACCTCGCCGCCGTCCGTGCCGTCGCCGAGCAGATCGGCAACGCCCCGCGCGGTGCCGCCGGGCCCGGTGGGAGCGAGGGGGAGACCGACGACCGTGAGCCGCCGGTCATCGCCGCGCTCGCCCGTGCGCTCGAGGGGGACATCGAGGCGGCCTGGAAGGGCATCGAGCCGGCGCGCCACCGCCGGATCCACACGTTCCTCTCCACCTCCGACATCCACCGCAAGTACATGCTGCAGGCGACCGAGGACGAGATCCTCGAGCAGACGGTCCGCGCCGTCGAGATGGCCAAGGCGTACACCGACGACGTGGAGTTCTCCCCGCAGGACGCGACCCGCACGGACTTCGCGTTCCTCGTCGACATCGTCGCCGCCGCCGTCGAGGCCGGCGCGACGACCGTCAACATCCCCGACACCGTCGGCTACGCCCTGCCGCACGACTTCGGCGGCTGGATCGCCGAGCTGCAGCGGCGCATCCCGGCGATCGGTGAGCGCGGCGTCGCGATCAGCGTCCACTGCCACAACGACCTCGGCCTCGCGGTCGCGAACTCGCTCGAGGCGGTCCGCAACGGTGCCCGCCAGGTGGAGGTCGCGGTCAACGGCATCGGGGAGCGGGCGGGGAACTGCTCGCTCGAGGAGGTCGTCATGGCCATCCGCACCCGCGCGGACCTGCTCGGGCGCGACCACCGGCTCGACACGCGGGAGCTGACCCGGACCTCACGCCTGGTCTCCACCCTCACCGGCTACTCGGTCCAGAAGAACAAGGCCGTGGTCGGCGAGAACGCGTTCGCCCACGAGTCCGGCATCCACCAGCACGGCGTGCTCGCCGACCGGCTGACCTACGAGATCATGCGCAGCGAGGACGTCGGCGCGGCCGGCTCGCAGATCGTGCTCGGCAAGCACTCCGGGCGCCACGCGTTCTTCAAGGCCGTCGACGAGCTCGGCTACGAGCTCACCGACGACGAGGCGGCCGTCGCCTTCCAGCGCTTCAAGGAGCTCGCGGACCGCAAGGGGCTCGTCAGCTCCGAGGACCTCGAGGCGATCCTCGTCAGCACCGGGCCGGCGGACACGTCCGGCGATGACCGGCTCGTCGCGGTGCGCGTGTCGTCCGCGACGGGGGAGACCCCGCGGGCGCAGATCGAGCTCGAGCTGGCCGCCCGCGAGGACGGCGGGGGCACCGAGGGCACGCCGCGCCGCGTCACCGTCGAGTCGGAGGGCGACGGGATGGTCGACGCCGTCTGCCGTGCCATCCGCGACGCGCTCGGCCGTCCCGACGTCCGGCTCGGCACCTACCAGGTCGGTGCGGTCACCGGCGGGCTCGACGCGCTCGCCGAGGTGACGGTCACCGTGACCGACGAGCAGGGCGCGGGCTTCACCGGTCGCGGCGTGTCGACCGACGTCGTCGAGGCGTCCGCCCTCGCCTACCTCGACGCGCTGAACCGCTCGCGCCGGCTCGTCACCCGCGGCGCCGAGTTCCGCGCATGAGCGGCCGTATGCTGGCGGACCCGAAGAGGACGCCGGGGACCGTGAGGGAGCCGTGAGCCGACCACGCACGATCGTCGAGAAGATCTGGGAGCAGCACCTCGTCCGCAGCGCCGAGGACCGCCCCGACCTGCTCTACGTCGACCTGCACCTCGTCCACGAGGTCACGTCGCCGCAGGCGTTCGACGGGCTGCGGGCCGCGGGCCGGCGCGTGCGCCGACCGGACCTCACGCTCGCGACGATGGACCACAACGTCCCGACGCTGCCCGAGCAGGTCCGCGGCGTGCTGCCGCTCGAGGACCAGCTGTCCGCCGCCCAGATGGACGCCATGCGGCGCAACGCCGAGGAGTTCGGCATCACCCTGTTCGAGATGGGCAACCGCAACCAGGGCATCGTCCACGTCATCGGCCCCGAGCTCGGACTGACCCAGCCGGGCGCGGTCATCGTGTGCGGCGACTCGCACACCGCGACGCACGGGGCGTTCGGCGCGCTCGCCTTCGGCATCGGGACCTCCGAGGTCGAGCACGTCCTCGCGACCCAGACGCTGCCCCAGCGGATGCCGCGGACCCTCGCCGTCGAGGTGGAGGGCGAGCTGCCGCCCGGCACCGTCGCGAAGGACCTCATCCTGCACGTGCTCAGCGTCATCGGCGTCGACGGCGGCAACGGGCACGTGATCGAGTACCGCGGCGAGGCCGTCCGGAACCTCTCGATGGAGGGCCGGATGACGATCTGCAACATGTCCATCGAGGGCGGCGCCCGCGCCGGGCTCGTCTCGCCCGACGAGACCACCATCGCCTACCTCAAGGACAAGCCGCTCGCCCCCAAGGGCGCCGCCTGGGACGAGGCCGTCGAGGCGTGGCGGGCGCTCGCGACCGACGAGGGGGCCGAGTTCGACCGCGTCGTCACCATCGACGCGGCCGACATCCGTCCGACGGTGACGTGGGGCACGACGCCCGCGATGAGCATCAAGATCGACGAGCGCGTCCCACGGCTCGATGACGCACCCGACGCCGCCACCCGTCGCCAGTGGGAGCGGTCGATGGCCTACATGGGGCTCGAGGGTGGGGAGCGGCTCGAGGACCTCGCGCTCGACAAGGTGTTCATCGGCTCGTGCACGAACTCCCGCATCGAGGACCTGCGGGAGGTCGCACGCATCGTCGAGGGGCATCACGTCCCCGACGGGCTGGAGGTCATCGTCGTCCCCGGCTCCGGGCTCGTGAAGGCCGCCGCCGAGGCCGAGGGGCTCGCCGACATCTTCACGGCCGCCGGCATGGAGTGGCGGGAGCCCGGCTGCTCGATGTGCCTCGGCATGAACCCCGACCAGCTCGCCCCCGAGGAGCGCTGCGCGTCCACGTCGAACCGCAACTTCGAGGGGCGGCAGGGCTTCAAGGGCCGCACCCACCTCGTGTCCCCGGCGATGGCGGCGGCCGCCGCGATCACCGGGCACCTCACCGACGTCCGGGAGCTCGTCCGATGAGACCGTTCACCACCGTGCGCTCCCGGGCCTGCCCGATCCCGAGCGACGACATCGACACGGACCAGATCATCCCCAAGCAGTACCTGAAGCGGATCGAGCGCACCGGCTTCGGACCGTTCGCCTTCGCCGAGTGGCGTTACGAGGACGACGGGGTGACCCCGCGACCCGACTTCCCGATGAACCGTCCGGAGCACGCCGGCGCGGAGGTCCTGCTCACCGGGCGCAACTTCGGCTGCGGGTCGTCACGGGAGCACGCCCCATGGGCGCTCGAGGACGCCGGCTTCCGGGTCATCGTCGCCTCGAGCTTCGCCGACATCTTCCGCTCGAACTGCGGCAAGGTCGGCATCCTGTGCGTCGAGCTGCACGAGAAGGACGTCCAACGGCTGCTCGAGCTCGTCGAGGCCGACCCCGCCGTCGAGCTCGAGGTCGACCTCGAGGCGCAGCGGCTGACCGCGCCGGCCATCGGTGCGCTCGCAGGGGTCGACGTGGAGTTCGCCGTCGACCCGCACACCCGCCACTGCCTGATCGAGGGGCTCGACGACATCGGGCTGACGCTCGCGCACGAGGACGCGATCACCGCGTACGAGCGTCAGCGGGCCGCCTACCGGCCGCTCGTCCCCACGCCCTGACCTTCAGGCCTCTGACCGTCGCGGTCGGCGGCGCCGGTCGCGACGGTCAGTAGCCGGCGGCGACGTCGACGAGCCCGATCAGCGGCCCGCCCGTGGCGAACCGCCGCACGTTCTCACGGACGCGTGCCTCGAGCAGCGGGACCCCCATCTCCGGCGTGTTGCCCACGTGCGGCGTGATCAGGCAGCGGGGCTCCGACCACAGCGGATGCCCCTCCGGCAGCGGTTCCGGGTCGGTCACGTCGAGCGCGGCGCCGCCGATCGTCCCCGCCGCCAGGGCCGCGGTCAGGGCGTCGGTGTCGACGTGCGCCCCGCGGCCCACGTTGACGAGCAGCGCATGGTCGGGCATCGCGGCGAGCACGCGCGCATCGACCGCTCCGCGCGTGCGTTCGGTCAGGGCCATCGCCACGACCACCGCGTCCGCGTCGGCGGCGACGTCGACGAGCGCGTCGAGGCCGACGGTGCGGTCGGCGCCGGCGAACGGCTCGTCCCGGCGGCGCACCACCGTCACGCGACAGTGGAACGGGGCGAGCAGCGGCAGCAGCGCCCGGGTGATCTCGCCGCCACCGAGCACGACGACGTGCGCACCGTGCAGGTTGGTCCCGACCGGTCCTGACCAGCGGGTCGCGCGCGCGTAGCCGACGAGATGACGCAGCTGGGCCAGCAGCATCGCCAGCACCATCTCCGCGACCGGCTCGGCGTACACGCCCTTCCCCGAGGTCCACGTGTGCTCGGTCGTGAGGTGACCGATGAACGGGTCGATGCCGGCGAACGGGAGCTGTACCCAGCGGATGGCCGGGCCGGCGGCGAGGGTCGGGCCGAGTCCGTCGGGGTCGCGGGGCGCGAGCCAGACGAGCGCCTCGGCGTCCGCCGGGTCGGTGACGACCCGCCCGCCACCCGCCTCGACGGCCGCCCGCATGCTCACCCGGGGCGCGTGGGGCGCGAACAGCACGGCCGGTGGTCCGTCGTGGGGACGCAGGGTGCCGCTCATCGGCCGACCTCCGGGAGGGCACGGGCGAGCGCGGCGAACGTGTCGCCCCGCTCGGCGAAGTCGCGGAACGCACCGAAGCTCGGTGCCGCCGGGGACAGCACGACGGCACCGCCCCGGGGGGTGACCCGGTCGGCCCAGCGCACGGCCTCCGCGAGGTCGTCGACGGCGCGGACCCGTCCGGCGAGGTCGGACGTGCCGGCGGCGGCGAGGGCCGCGCCGACCCGCGTGCCGAAGGGCGGCAGCAGGGCGACGTGCAGCCCGGGGTCGGCCAGCGCGTCGACGAGCGCCGTGACGTCCTGACCGCGGTCGTCCCCACCGAGGAGCAGGGTGACGGGACCGCGCGGCCGCCACGTCGCCAGCGCCGCGAGCGTCGCCTCCGGCACCGTCGAGATCGAGTCGTCGACGAACGTCCGGCCCGCGACGGTCGCGACGGGCCGCAGGCGGTGGGGAAGCGGCTCGAAGGTGGCGAGGGCGTCGACGAGGTCCCAGGCGGCGGGGCCGAGGCGCCGCTCGACCAGGTGCAGCGCCAGCATCGCCGCATCCGCCTGGTGGGCGCCGTGCAGGCCGGCCCGGCCGAGCGCGGCGACGACCGCGGGTGTGGGGGCCCCGGCGACCGTGTCGAAGCGGTCGGTCAGGCCGCTGGCCGCCACCTGCGCCCCGACCGCACGGTGCTCGGCGAGCTCGAGGAGTCGCAGCTTGTCGGCGTGGTACCGGGCGACACTGCCGTGCCAGGGGACGTGGTCGACGAACAGGGTCGTCACCGCGGCGACGGCCGCCGGTCGGGGCAGCGTGAGGTCCGCGAGCTGGTAGCTCGACAGCTCGACGACGAGATCGTCGCGGTCCTCGTCGGGGTCGACGGTGGTGAGCGCCACGCCGATGTTGCCCGCGAGGACCGTCCGGCGCCCGGCGGCACGCAGCAGGTGGGCGGTGAGCGCGGCGACGGTCGACTTGCCCTTCGTCCCGGTGACGGCGACGAGATCCTCGGGACGGTGCTCGGCCAGCCACAGGCCCGTCGGCGTCGCGCAGGGCGCGCGGGCGACCAGCGCGGCCGGACCCGGCCGGTACGGGCTGACACCGGGGGAGCGGACGACACCGCTGACCGTGCGGTCGCCGACGAGCGTCAGCACCGCGTCGGCGTCGTCGAGGTCGACCCGGTGGAGCTCGACACCGGCCGGTGGCTCGGCGGCCCCGTCCGCCGCCTCGTCGAGCACCAGCGTGGTGTCGGCCGACGGCTCCCGGCGTGCGAGCCAGGCCCGCGTCTCCCTCCCGAGCCCGAGCACGACGATCACGTCGGACCCTCACGGGTCACGTCGGCGAGCCAACCGTCGTAGGGCGGGGGCGGCAGCAGCGTCGCGTCGGCGGCGAGCAGCGTCGCGGTGCGCTCCGCGAGGTCGGACGCGTCCGGGTCGGCGAGCGCACGGACCGCGGCCGTGCCACGCCAGTCCGGACGGGACGCCAGCAGATCGAGGGCGAGCCGCACCTCGGCGACGGTCCCCACGCACTCGAACGGCTTCGTCGCCGGGTCGAGCATGCGGGCGAACCCGTCGACCTGCGCGGGGTCGTCGAGCGCGTCGAAGCCGAGGTCGGCGACGAGGCGCTCCCGTGGGGTGAACGGCGCGAGGACGAGCTGGACGAAGCGGCACTTGTCGCAGCGGCCGCACCAACCCTCGCCCGGGCCGTCGAGGGCGAACGCGGCGTTGCAGCTGGTGGTGCGTGCGACGAGCCCAGGCTCCCGGGCGACCGCCCGTCCCACGGCGAGCTCCCCGAGCGGCCGGAGCAGGGAGACGACGCGCACGCCCGCACCGGCCTCGTCGAGCGCCGCCCCGAGGAGGCGCTCGAACGCCCGGCTCTTGCTGTACTGGTGGTTGACGCGCCAGCCGTCGACGTCACGGGTCGCCGCGTCGGCGGAGCGCTCGTTGGACACGAGCACGGTCCCGCGGCCGAGCAGCGCCGCGGCGACCGACGCGGCCGCCATCACGATGGCCGTGATCGGTACGTGCCCGTTGATCGCCCCCCGGTCGTTGAGTGCGAGCAGCTCCCGGTCGAGCTCCCGTTCGACGCGCACGAGCCCGACCTCCGCCCAGGCGGCGGTGCGCTCCATCGGGGGACGGGCGTTCACCGCGAGGGCGAGCACGTCGGGGTCGTTGCGGGCGGCGAGGGCGAGGGACAGCGCCGAGTCCTTCCCGCCGCCGACGGTGACCAGCGTGCCCGGGCGCGTGTCCGCGGTCGCCGGGGACGACGGTGGCGTGGCCGGGGGAGGTCCGAGCGTGATCGTCCCGTCGAGCGGGCCGAGCCCGGCGCGCAGCGCGAGCTCGGCGAGCCCGTCGGTGAGCAGCGCCGCGAGGAGCGCGTGCCCGGCCGGCCCGATGGGGCGTCCCACCAGCTCGACCCGGCCCGGGAGGGTCGCCTTCAGGTACGAGACGCTGACCGCGAGGGCGAGGACGTCCAGTGCGCCGGCGACGGCCGGGTCGTGGGCGTCGGGCACGAGCGGCGCACCGTCCGGCGCGTGGAACCGGAAGCGCTCCACGAGCGTGGCCACCCCCGACAGCTCGGTGGTCAGCCGCACCTCGGGACCGTGGAGCTCCCACCCGTGGACGCGCCCGACGTGCGTGGTCGGGTCCGCGTCGACGTCCCCGGTCAGCGCGACGAGCACGTCGCGGCGCCGGGCTGCGAGCCCGCCGGTGTCGGCGCGCCCGTCGGGGGACGTCGCACTCATCCGCGTGCGGCCGAACGGAGGTGGGTGCGGGCCTCGTCGTCGGTCGCGACGGCGATGACGGTGCGTGCCATCGCGAGCGCCCCGTCGAGCACCGCACGGTCGGCCGAGGGGTTGACGGCCGCGTCGGTGAAGCCGGGCTGATGGTTCACCGCCCCGCCGGTCTCGATGGCGAGCATCGGGTGGATCGTCGGGACGCGCAGCGAGACGTTCGCCATGTCGGTCGAACCGGACAGCGGCGCCGACGCCCCCGCGGTGTCGAGGGGCCGGCCGATCGCCGTCGCCTCCGCCGCGTAGGCGCGGAGCAGCACCTCGTCGGGACGGAACTCGCTGTAGCGGGGGCCGGCCAGCTCGACCTCGACCTCGCAGCCGGTCGCGACCGCACCGGCCTCGAAGCAGGCACGGACGCGGGGGGACAGCGCCTCGAGGTCGGCGAGCGTCTCCGCCCGCACGTACCACGCGCCGCTCGTGGCGCCGGGCACGACGTTGGGCGCCTCGCCGCCGTCGGTGACGATCCCGTGGATGCGCTCGGCCGGCGTGATGTGCTGCCGCAGCAGGCCGATCGCGACCTGCGCGACGGTGAGCGCGTCGGCCGCGTTGACGCCGAGCTGCGGGTACGCGGCCGCGTGCGCCTCGCGGCCGCGGTAGCGGACGATGAGATGCTCGACGGCGAGGCAGTCGATGGTCAGCGACTCCGTCGGTGCCGGGTGGACCATCAGCGCGGCGTCGACGTCGTCGAAGACCCCGGCGTCGAGCATCAGGATCTTCCCGCCGCCGCCCTCCTCCGCGGGTGTGCCCATCACCTTCACCGTCAGCCCCAGCCGGTCGGCCAGCGGGGCGAGGGCGAGGGCGGCGCCGGCGGCCGCCGCAGCGATGACGTTGTGCCCGCAGGCGTGCCCGATGCCGGGCAGCGCGTCGTACTCGGCGCACACCGCGACGGTGAACGGTCCCGACCCGGCGGTCGCCACCAGCGCGGTCGCCATACCGGCGACCCCGCGCTCCACCGTGAAGCCCCGCCCCTCGAGCAGCGTCGCGAGGCGCTCGCTCGACCGGTGCTCCTCGAAGGCGAGCTCGGCGTCGGCGTGGACGGCGTGGGAGAGCGCCAGGAGGTCGGCCGCGGCCCCGTCGATCGTCGTCGCCGCGGCCGCCCGCAGGTCGTCCGCCTCGGTCCCTGCGCCCATCGCCCCACCTCCGTGCGAGCGGCCGGTGGTCGCCCGCTAGCGTCGCGGCCTCACCAACCTAGACGAGCCAGGGGGTCGTGGTGGCCGTCCATCGCATCGCCGTCGTCGGTGGCGACGGCATCGGCCCCGAGGTCGTCGCCGAGGCCCTCAAGGTCCTCGACGCCGTCGAGACGCTGGAGGGGTTCCGCACCGAGCGCACCCCGTTCGACCTCGGTGGCCGCCGCTACCTCGCGACGGGGGAGGTCCTCTCCGACGCGACGCTCGCGGACCTGCGGACCTTCGACGCGATCCTGCTCGGTGCGGTCGGCACGCCGGACGTCCCCCCGGGCGTCCTCGAGCGTGGCCTGCTGCTCCGCCTCCGGTTCGCGTTCGACCAGTACGTCAACCTCCGCCCGGTGAAGCTGTACCCCGGTGTCGTCTCGCCGGTCGCCGGGCTCACCCCACAGCGGTGCGACATGGTGATCGTGCGGGAGAACACCGAGTCGGTGTACGCCGGTGCGGGCGGCGCCGTGCACGTGGGCACGGCGAGCGAGGTCGCGACGCAGGAGAGCGTCAACACGCGGCACGGTGTCGAACGGGTCGTGCGGTACGCGTTCGAGGCGGCCCGCCGCCGCCGCGGACACCTCACGCTCGTGCACAAGACGAACGTGCTGGTCCACGCCGGCGGCCTGTGGCAGCGGACCTTCGACGAGGTCGGCGACGCGGAGTTCCCCGACGTCGTGCGCGACTACGTCCACGTCGACGCGGCCTGCCTCTACCTCGTCACCCAACCGGAACGCTTCGACGTCGTCGTCACCGAGAACCTCTTCGGGGACATCATCACCGATCTCGCCGCGGCCGTGCAGGGCGGGATGGGACTGGCGGCCAGCGGCAACCTCGATCCGACGCGCGCCGCACCGTCGATGTTCGAACCCGTGCACGGCTCCGCGCCCGACATCGCCGGGACGGGACGGGCCGACCCGGTCGCCGCCGTCATCAGCCTGGCGCACCTCCTCGACGCCCTCGGCGAGACCGCGGCGGCGGGCCGGGTCGACCGCGCGGTGTCGGCGCTGCTCGCCGAGCGGGGCGGTGCGGTCCCCGACGGGACGACGACGACCACCGCCGACGTGGGCGACCGGCTGGTCGCCCTGCTCGACGGCTGACGGAACGGAGGCAGGGATGTCCAACGTGTACAAGAAGGTCGAGCTCGTCGGCTCGAGCCGGGAGGGCGTCGACGACGCCATCCGGCGCGCCGTGGCGAAGGCGGGCGAGACGCTGCGCAACCTCGACTGGTTCGAGGTGAAGGAGATCCGCGGCTGGATCGACGAGGGCGCCGTGCAGCACTACCAGGTCACGATCACGGTGGGCTTCCGCCTGGAGGACTGACGCGCTACCGTGACCGCGTCCACAGGAGCGCCGATGCACCGCGTCCCGCACCGTCCCACCGTGACCGCTGTCCGGTCGACGGCGGCCGCCGTGCGCGCGATCATCATTCGGACGCTCCCGTAGCCGGCGCGTGCCGGGCTGCGGGAGCGGCCCGGCGGACCCGGCCCCTCCTGCACCCGGCACCGACGGTGCGTACGCGTGCCCGGGGCACCGGAGGAGGAAGCAGGATGACGACGACCACCGGCGGGGACGCCCCGCTGCCCGGGCCACGGCCCGACGTGGACCTCTACGACACGACGCTGCGGGACGGCACCCAGCGTGAGGGCATCACCCTGTCGGTGGAGGACAAGCTGCGGGTCGCCCGCACGATGGACGAGCTCGGTGTCGCCTACATCGAGGGGGGCTGGCCGGGGGCGAACCCCAAGGACACCGAGTTCTTCGCCCGGGCCGCGGACGGCGAGCTGCAGCTCGAGCAGGCGACGCTGGTCGCGTTCGGGATGACCCGGGCGGCGGGACGCGCCGCGGAGGACGACGCGCAGCTCGCCGCGCTGCTCGCCGCACGGACCCCGGTGATCACGCTCGTGGGGAAGTCGTGGGGCTACCACGTCGACGAGGCGCTGCGGACCTCACGGGCCGAGAACCTCGCGATGGTGGGGGACTCGGTCCGTCATCTGGTCGCGGAGGGGCGACGCGTCATGTTCGACGCCGAGCACTTCTTCGACGGCTGGGCCAGGGACCGGTCCTACGCGCGCGACGTCGCCGTCGCGGCCGCGGAGGCCGGCGCCGAGGCGGTCGTGCTGTGCGACACGAACGGCGGGGCGATGCCGTGGGACGTCGCCGAGGTCGTCGACGAGATGGTCCGGACCCTCGGCGTCGACGTCGGCCTGCACTTCCACGACGACGGCGGCTGTGCCGTCGCGAACTCGCTGCTCGGTCTGGAGGTCGGCGCGCGCCAGGTGCAGGGCACGGCCAACGGCATCGGTGAGCGCTGTGGGAACGCCAACCTGTTCACGCTCCTCGGTGACCTGCAGCTCAAGCGTGCGGTGCCGCTCGTCGCGCCGGCGCAGCTCGAACGGCTCACCGAGATCAGCCACGCGGTCGCCGAGCTGTGCAACCAGTCGACCCCGTCGGTGTCGCCCTACGTCGGCCACACCGCCTTCAGCCACAAGGCGGGGCTGCACGCGTCCGCGCTCGCCAAGGCGCCGGACATGTACCAGCACGTCGACCCCGACGTCGTCGGCAACCGGCAGCGGCTGGTGGTCAGTGAGCTGGCGGGCCGCTCCAACATCCTCATCAAGGCCACCGAGCTCGGCCTGACCATCGGGGACGAGCAGGCGCGCGAGGTCCTCGCCGAGGTGAAGCGACGTGAGGCGCTCGGCTGGTCCTACGAGGCCGCCGACGCGTCCTTCGCGCTGCTCCTGCGCCGCTGCGTCGGCTCGCTCACCGACGCCGACGAGCCGTTCCGGACCAGCAGCTTCCGGGTGACCGTGAGCGGGGGCAGCGACGACGCGGGGCCGCGTGCGGAGGCGACCGTCGCCGTCGAGGTCGGCGGCGACCGGCGACTCGGCGCCGGGGAGGGGAACGGTCCGGTCGACGCGCTCGACCACGCGTTCCGCAACGCCGTGAACGGCACCTGGCCGGTGCTGCGGGACGTCAGCCTCGTCGACTACAAGGTGCGGATCCTCGAGGCCACCGCGGGCACCGACGCCACGACGCGGGTGCTCGTCACGTCGAGCTGCGGTGGGCGGATCGTCGACACCGTCGGGGTCCACCCCAACGTGGTCGAGGCGTCGTGGCTCGCCCTGTCCGACGCCTACGTGCACGCGATCATCACCGCCGCCGAGGAGGCCGCCGTATGACCAGGTTCGTCCGCTGTCTCGTCGACGGGGAGCCGGCCTACGGCGTCCTCGACGGGGACGAGGTCGCCCTCATCGAGCCGCACCCGTTCGCCACCCACCGCCCGACCGGTCGGCGGGTCCCCGTCGAGGGGCTGCGTCTGCTGGCCCCCGTCATCCCCTCGAAGATCGTCGCCGTCGGCCGGAACTACGCCGACCATGCGGCCGAGCTCGGTGGCACCGTGCCCGACGAACCGCTGCTGTTCCTGAAGCCGTCCACCGCGGTCATCGGACCGGGCGACCCGATCCGCCTGCCGACGGACGTGTCCGCGGACGTCCACCACGAGGGGGAGGTCGCGGTCGTCATCGGTGCGCTGATCTCGCGCGTCACCCCCGAGGTCGCGGCGAAGGCGATCCTCGGGGTCACCTGCGCGAACGACGTCACGCTCCGGGACGTGCAGCGTCGGGAGAGCCAGTGGGCGCGGGCGAAGGGCTTCGACGGGTCGTGCCCGCTCGGCCCGGCGATCACCACCGGGCTCGACCTCGCCGACCTGCGGGTCCGCACCAGCGTCGACGGGGAGCCGCGGCAGGACGGCCACACCCGCGACATGGTGTTCGACATCCCCGGGCTCGTCGCCGAGATCTCCCGGACGATGACCCTCCTTCCCGGTGACGTCGTGCTCACCGGCTCGCCGGCGGGGGTGGGGCCGCTGCGTCCCGGCGAGCGGGTCCGCGTCGAGATCGACGGGGTCGGTGCGCTCGAGAACCCGGTGGTCGACCGGGACGCGGAGCCGTCGGCGGCGACGGCGTAGGCTCCGCCGTCCGACGACGAGGAGTGGTCGTGGAGCAGGAGCGCGGGCTGGCGTCGTCCGTCCCCAACGTCCTCGCGTCCCGCTACGCGAGCGCGGCGATGGTCGACGTCTGGCGTCCCGAGGCGCGCATCCGCCTCGAGCGTGAGCTGTGGGTCGCGGTCCTCCGTGCGCAGGAGGAGCTCGGCGTGCCCGTCCCCGACGGTGCGGTCGAGGCCTACGAGGCCGTCATCGACGACGTCGACCTCGCGTCGATCGCCGCCCGGGAGCGGGTCCTGCGCCACGACGTGAAGGCGCGCATCGAGGAGTTCTGCGCCCTCGCCGGGTTCGAGGTGATCCACCGCGGCATGACGTCCCGCGACGTGACCGAGAACGTCGAGCAGCTCCAGGTGCGCCGCGCCCTCGAGCTGGTCCGTGACCGCATCGTCGCCGCGCTCGCGCTCCTCGCCGCACGGGCCGTCGAGCATCGTGACACCGTCGTCGTCGGTCGCAGCCACAACATGCCGGCGCAGCCGACGACGTTCGGCAAGCGGCTCACCAACGTCGGGCAGGAGCTGCTCAGCGCGTACGAGCGGATCGGTTCGCTGCTCGAGCGCCAGCCGCTGCGCGGGCTGAAGGGGCCCGTGGGCACCCAGGCCGACCTCGTCGCGCTGCTGGGGGATGCGGCGAAGGTCGAGGCGCTCGAGGCCGCCGTCGCCGAGCATCTGGGCTTCGACCGGCGGCTCGACGCCGTCGGACAGGTCTACCCGCGCTCGCTCGACCTGGAGGTCGTCGGCTCGCTCGTCCAGGCGGCGAGCGCACCCGCGTCGTTCGCGAACACGGTGCGGCTGATGGCCGGCGACGAGCTGATCACCGAGGGCTTCGCCGCCGGGCAGGTCGGCTCGTCCGCGATGCCGCACAAGATGAACCCCCGGTCCTGCGAGCGCATCGTCGGGTTCAAGCACATCCTCGAGGGCCACTTCACCATGGTCGCCGGCGTCAGCGGCGGCCAGTGGTTCGAGGGCGACGTCAGCTGCTCGGTGGTGCGTCGGGTCGCCCTGCCCGACGCGTTCCTCACCATCGACGGGCTGTTCGAGACGTTCCTCACCGTCCTCGGTGAGTTCGCCGTGTTCCCCGCCGCCGTCGAGCGGGAGCTCGACCGGCACCTGCCGTTCCTCGCGACGACCCGCGTGCTCACCGCCGCCGTCGCGGCCGGCGTCGGACGTGAGGTCGCCCACGAGGTCGTGAAGGAGCACTCGCTCGCCGTCGCGGGTGCACGGCGCGAGGGGCGCGACGACGACCTGTTCGGCCGGCTCGCGGCGGACCCGCGGCTGCCGCTCGGGGCCGACGAGCTCGACGCGATCCTCTCGGGTGCGCGCGACCTGACCGGCACGGCCGGGGACCAGGTGGACCGGTTCGTCGAGCGGGTCGCCATCGTCGGCGCGCAGCATCCGGCCGCCTCCGCCTACCGGCCGCAGGCCATCCTGTGAGTGGCCCGACGGCGTCCGACGGGCCGCCCCCCGTCGCCGTCGAACGGGGGACGACGACCACGCCCGACGGGCCGCTGCGCGTGCGGTTCTGCCCGGCCCCCTCCGGCTGGCTGCACGTCGGCAGCGTCCGCGCCGCCCTCTACAACCATCTCGTCGCGCGCCGCAGCGGCGGCACGTTCGTGTTCCGCATCGAGGACACCGACGCGGAGCGCGCGACGGCCGCGTCGACCCGCGGGATGACCGAGGCCCTCGCATGGATGGGGCTCGACTGGGACGAGGGGCCCGAGCTGGCGGCGGACGGCACGATCACCGACCGCGGCGACCACGGGCCCTACCTGCAGTCGCGCCGCGGCGCGCTGTACGCGGCGGTGGCACGCCGGCTCATCGACGCCGGTGCGCTCTACCCCGACCATCGCACGCCGGCGGAGCTGGAGGCATGGCGCGCAGGCCAGCGCGCCGGTGACGGTGACGGCCCGCCGGTCGTGAAGCGCCGCACGTTCGCGCACACCGAGGACGAGCTCGCGCGGCTGGTGGACGAGGGGCGGCCGGCGTCGTGGCGGCTCGCCACCCCCGAGGAGGGGACCCTCACCGTCCATGACCTCGTCCGCGGCCCGGTCACCTTCGACTGGGCGCACGTGTCCGACCCGGTGCTGGTCCGCTCCGACGGGTCGGCCACCTACCCGCTCGCGAACACGGTCGACGACGTCGCGATGGGCATCGGGCTCGTGTGCCGGGGCGAGGACCTGCTGTCGGTGACCCCCCGGCAGGTCCTGCTCGCCGACCTGCTGGTCGCCGACGGACGCATCGACGCCGCCCTCGCGGAGGTCGGGCTGCCGCCCCGTGAGGACGGGTGGGACGTCCCGCGGGCGTTCGCCCACCTGCCGATGGTCGTGGGGATGGACCGCAAGAAGCTGTCGAAGCGGCACGGCTCCGTCGCCATCGAGGAGTTCCGCCGCCGTGGGTTCCTCCCGGAGACGCTGCGGAACGCGCTCGTCCTGCTCGGCTGGTCGCACCCGTCGGGCGAGGAACGCCTCGACGACGCGGCGATGACCGCTGCGTTCGCGCTCGAGGACGTCGGACGCTCCGCCGCCGCGTTCGACGAGGAGAAGCTCACGGCGTTCAACGGGGAGCGGATCCGGGCGATGGACCCTGACGAGCTCGCCCGCCGCCTGCTCCCGCACCTCGACGGCACCGAGGGCGACGTCGCCGTCGTCGCCGCACCGCCGACCGACGAGCAGTTCGCGGTGGTGCGCGGGCTCGTCCCGCTCGTGCAGGAGCGGATGCAGCGGCTCGACGAGGTCGAGGCGTACGCCGCGCCGTTCCTGCTCGACGAGATCACCTACGACCCCGCGGCGGTCACCAAGGCCCTCGCCACCGAGCAGGGGCGTCGGGTGCTCGCCGCCGTCCCCGACGCGCTCGCGGACGTCGCGTGGGACGAGGAGGCGCTCGAGGGGGCGCTGCGCGGGCTGGCGGAGGAGCTCGGCATCGGCTTCGGCAAGCTCGCCCAGCCGGTGCGGGTCGCCGTCACCGGTACGACCGTCAGCCCGCCGCTGTTCGGCACGCTCGCCCTGCTGGGCCGGGAGCGGGTCCTGCGTCGGCTCGCCGACGCCGCAGGACGGGCCGGCTGATACCCTTCGCACGCCTCCTTCGGGGGTGGTGTAATCGGTAACACGACTGGTTCTGGTCCAGTTATTGAGGGTTCGAGTCCTTCCCCCCGAGCTCCGGCGCCCGTCAGGGTCGCCATCCCGGATGCGTTAGCCTGCGCCTCCGCACGTCCTGCCCCCGTCGTCTAGCGGCCCAGGACGCCGCCCTCTCAAGGCGGTAACGGCGGTTCGAATCCGCTCGGGGGTACGCGCACGGCCGCGGACGGGCGCGCGGTGTCCGTGGTGCTCCCGCAGCGACCGGGGTCCGCGCCGTTGCGCAGGCGCCGTTCAGCAGGCCGCGGACCGCAGCAGCACCCCACCGGGCAGGTCCGCGACCGCCGTGAGGCGGCCGGCCCCCGTCTCCCGTGCCAGCGCCCCCGGGTCCATCCCACCCCACCGGTCGGGCACGTACAGCCATGCCAGCCCGAGCCGGCAGGCCTCGGCGCCGACCCGGGTGTCGGGCCAGCCCGACCGGGTGAACAGGGCCATCACCTCGGCCGCGGCGGCCCGTTCCGCGGGGAACGACAGCCAGTCGGAGCGGCTCGCGACCGCCGCGTCGACGCCCAGCGCCTGCAGCCACCAGCCGGCCGGCGCCCCGGCGACCGGAGGGACCGCCACCCGCTCGCCCGCGGGGACCCGGGCGGCGACCTCGCGCGCGTCGTCGAGCAGCGTCGCCGGGGCGAACTGGCGGTAGAAGGCGACGTCGCGGGCGGCCGACGACGCCCCGATGACGGCGAGCACGACGAGTCCGGCGAGCGCGACGCCACGGACGAGGTCCAGCGGCCGGCCGCGGGGGCCCGGCAGCGTCGCGGCGAGCGTGACGGCGGTGGGGACCGCCGCGACGAACCGGACGTCCCCGAGGACGACCCCGGCGACGGCCGCCCCGCTGAGTCCGACGAGCAGCAGGGTCATGCTGCGGTCCTCGTCCCGACGGAGCGCCACGGCGGTGACCGTGAGGAGGGCGACCACGAGGCCGAGCCACACCGGGGTGGGAGCACCCAGTCCGTCCTGCAGCGCCCGGAGGCCGACCGCGGCCGTCGCCCGGCCGTCCGGCAGCGACATGCGGGTCAGGATCACCCCGTACAGCAGCGTGACGGGGGCGAGGGGCAGCAGCGCACTCCGGACGCCGACGAACGCCCTCCGGCCGGTCCGGCCCGCCGCGACGGCGAGCACGGCGAGGGTGCCGCAGGCGAGCAGGACGGTCGCGAGGGTGGAGGTGATCGCGACGAGCGCGGCGGCCGCCCCCGCCCGACGCCAGCGGCGGCGGCTCGGCCGGGTCACCGCCACCGCGGTCGCCGTCAGCGCGACGGGCAGCAGGCCGAGGCCCAGCAGCTGGGGGACCCCACCCCATGCGGCCGCCGCACCGACCGGACCGACGAGGCTCAGCGTGAGGACCCCCGCGAGCGCGGCGGCGCCACGGCCCGCCGTCCACCGGCGGCGCAGCACCCACCACGCGCCGGCGGCCGGTGCGACGGCCGCGACGGCCGCCAGCAGCCGGGTCGCGGCGAGCGGCCCGACCGCGAGGTCGGCGAGGCCGGCGAGCAGCGGGACGAGCGGGGGGACCACGACGTCCTGCACGTCGACCTGGCCGAGCAGCGCGCGGAACAGGCGCAGCCAGTTCCCCCCGTCGACGCCGACGGGACCGGGGAGGGCGGCGAGCACCGACCAGCGCCAGCCGGCGACCGCGAGGAGCAGCACGCCGACGGTCAGGTCCGCGACGCGTCGTCGACGACGTTCGCCCCACCGACCCGCTCGGAGCGGCGCCGTCGCCGGCGCCTCGCCGCGTGCGGCGGTCGTCGCGCTCATGCGGCCCACCGGCGGGGCACGTCGGCGGCGACGTCGGGCGCGGCGGCGCGCGTCGGCAGGTCGACCACCGACAGCAGCAGGCTCGAGAACGCCATCTGCACCCCGAGCACGAGGCTGAGCACGGCGGGCACGACGATGCGCACCGTCGTCGTCGGATCGACCGCCGCGAAGCCCGCGGCCCGCCAGCGGACCAGCGAGGCGACCGCGAGCGCGATCCCGCCGGCGGCGAGCACCCCGCCGACGACCAGCCCGCGCTCGAGCCGCCACCCGGGCCACCACACGGGGGCCGTCCGCGCCGGGCGGGCGCCGACGCCCAGCCGACCGGCGAGCCGTTCGGAGATGGCGGCGAACCACAGCAGGCCGTGACCGAGGAGCGTCAGCGCCGCCGCGTACAGCAGCGTCGCGATGTCGAAGCCGAAGCGCCCGATCCGGACCGGCGTGAGGCTCAGCACCGTCGTCGCGACCAGCCCGAGGCCGGTCGCGACCACCCCCGGGTACAGGAACAGCCAGCGGGGGCTGAGCAGGAGGAGGAGCCGGAGGTGCCGCCAGCCGTCCGCCCAGGTCCGCAGGTGCGGGCGTCCGCGCCGACGATCGACGTGCAGCGGCACCGGGACCTCCCCGATGCGCATCCCGGCCGTCGCGGCGGCGACGATCATCTCCGTCGCCCACTCCATCCCGGTGGTGCGCAGGTCGAGGGCGCGGACACGGCGGGTGTCGAAGCCGCGGAGGCCGCAGTGGAGGTCGCGGAGGGTGACCCCGAAGAGCCGGCGGCCGAGCCAGGACAGGACGGGGTTGCCGACGTACCGGTGCAGCCACGGCATCGCGCCGGGGGCGATCCCCCCGGCGAAGCGGTCACCGACGACGAGCTCGTCCCCGGCGAGGAGCCGGTCGAGCAGCGCGTCGGCAGCGGCGAGGTCGTAGGAGCCGTCGCAGTCCGCCATGATCGTGAAGCGGCCGCGAGCGTGCGCGATGCCGACGTTCAATGCGCTGCCGTACCCGGGCTCGGGGGCCTCGACGACCCGGGCGCCCGCGGCCCGAGCGCGCGCCCCCGACCCGTCGGTCGAGGCGTTGTCGACGACGAGCACCTCGCCGTCGACGGCCCGCCGGGTCAGCAGGGCGCGGGCGGCGAGCACGCAGTCCGCGACCGTGTCGGCCTCGTCGCGGCAGGGCAGCAGGATCGTGAGGAGCACGGGGTCGCTCCGGCGGGTGCAGGTCCGGTCGGCCGTCCCGACCGGGCCGCCGTGCCACGGCGGACTGGTCAGACTACCGAGACCGCGTTCGAAGCCGCCGGAGAGGGGTGAGGAGGGCCGTCCCGGTACCTTCCCACCATGGGTGCGCAGCCGGCGGGGAGCGGGCCCCGTGTCGACGTCGTCGGTCCGGGGCGGTCCCGCCCGCGCGTCCCGGCGGCCGTGCGCGACCGCGGCACCCTCGTCGTGGTGCTGTCCGCCCTGGCGCTCCTGGTCCTGCTGCTGCGGACCGGTCTGCCGCAGCCCGTCGCCGCCGTCCAGCCGTACGCGCCCCGCGGGCTGCAGGTGACGTCCGTCCCCGCCGCCGGCTGGGTGGCGTTGGCCGTGCGGGCCAGCGGCTTCCGGCCGAACACGGCGGTGCTCGTCGACGTCAGCGGGACCCCGACGCGCACGGTCCTCGCCGACGCCGCCGGGGTCGTCGACCTGCAGGTGCCCCTGCCTGAGCGCGCCGCCGTCGAGGTCCGCGGCGTCGCGTCGGAGGGTGGTGGCCTCGAGCTCGCGCAGGAGGTCCCGCTGGAACGTCCCGGCGACCGCACGCGTGACGCGCTGCTCGTCCTCGCCGGGGCGGCGGCGGCCGGTCCGCTCGCGCACCTCGCCGGTCGCCGCGCGGCACGGCGGACGGGCCACGGCGCCGGACCGCCGGACGGCCCGACCGACGACCAGGTCGCGGCGTGAGCATGGACGTGCTCGAGGGACTCCGGATGGTGGTGGTCACGCACTACTTCGCACCGCACGTCGGTGGGACCGAGACGGTCGCCGGGCTGCAGGCGCAGCGCGCCGCCCGGCACGGCGCGCACGTCGAGGTCCACACCACCCGCCTGCCGACGGGCACGCCGTCGCACGAGGACCGCACGCCCCGCGGGGCGCGCGGGACGCTCCACGTCGTGCGCCACCGGGCCGGCGACCCGCTCGCCCGGACCCTGCAGCTGCCCGTCCCCGTGCCCACCCCGCGCATGCTGCGGGACGTGACCGCGGCCGCACGCCGCGCCGACGTCGTCGTCGCCCACGGGCACGCGTTCCCCACGTCGCTGCTCGCCGCGATCGCGGCCCGCCGCGCGGCCCGCCCGTTCGTGCTCGTGCAGCACGCCCCGTGGGTCGCCTACGGACCGGTGCTCGACGCGGTCGAGCGGCTGGTCGACCGGACGCTCGGACGGGCCGTGATCCGCGCGGCCCGCCGCGTCGTCGCCGTCTCCGCGCACACCGCCGACCACGTGCGTGCGATCGTGCCGGACGCCGACGTGCGGGTCGTCCCCAACGGGGTCGACACCGCCCGCTTCACCCCGGACGGGCCACGGCGCACCGGCACGCGGCCCGTCGTGCTGTTCGTGGGCCGACTCGTGCGCCGCAACGGCTGGGACGTGCTCCTCGACGCGTGGCGCAGGGCCGGGCTCGAGGACCGTGCGGAGCTGCACGTGGCGGGCACCGGTCCCGACCGTGCCGCCCTGCGCGCCGCCGCCACGCCGGTCGGCGGGATCCACCTCCTCGGCCACGTCCCCGACGAGGAGCTGCCCGCGCGCTACCGCGGCGCCGCCCTCGTCGTCGTCCCGACGGTGACCGGTGCCGGCTTCGGACTCGTCGCCGCCGAGGCCGCCGCCTGCGGCACGCCCGTCGTCGCGAGCGACCACGGCGGGCTGCGGGAGGCCGTCCGTGACGGGGTCGACGGGCGGCTCGTCCCCCCCGGCGACCCGGTGGCGCTCGCCGCGACGCTGCGCGAGCTCGTCGACGATCCGGCGCAGCTCGCGCGGCTCGGCCGGTCCGCCGGCCGACGCGACCGGAGCGCCCTGCGGGCCGCCGATGAGGCGCTCGGGCAGCTCGTCGCCGGTGCCGGGCCGGTCCGCACACCCGCCCGGTCGGGGAGGGCGGCATGAGCGGCCGGCGTGGTGGTCCCGTCCTGCTGCTCCTGCTGGCGCTCGTGAGCGGGGTCGCGTCCGTCCCGTCGGCCCCTGCGGTCGCCGCCCCGGTCGACGACGTGGAGCTGCCCCGCGGCCATGCGGCGCTCGCGGAGCGCATCGCCGACGACGGTCGGACGCACGTCATCGTCGGGCTCCGCACCTCCTTCGTGCCCGAGGGCGAGCTCGACGGCACCGCCGTCGACGGGCAGCGGGACCGCATCGGCCGCATCGCCGACGGGCTGGAGCAGGAGCTCGCGGGGACCGACGCCGGGCCGATGCGGCGCTTCGAGACGCTCGCGACCGTCGTCGTCGAGGTCGGACCGTCCGCGCTCGAGGCCCTGCTGCGCTCGCCCCGCGTCGCCAGTGTCGAGCCGGAGGCCGAGTTCACCCTCGAGCTCGACGAGTCCGTCGCGCTCGTCGGCGCCGACGTGCTCCACGCGGCCGGGGTGGAGGGGTCCGGCCGGGCCGTCGCGATCCTCGACACCGGCGTCGACGTCGACCACCCGTTCTTCGCCGGACGGGTCGTCGCCGAGGCCTGCTTCTCCAGCGGGGGCGGCTACCGGGAGAGCGTCTGCCCGGACGGGACGTCGGTGCAGATCGGCCCGGGTGCCGCCGAACCGTGCCCCGAGTCCGTCTGCTTCCACGGCACGCACGTCGCCGGCATCGCGCTCGGTGCCCACGCCACCTACGGAGGGGTCGCGCCCGCGGCCGACCTCATCGCCGTCCAGGTGTTCCACCGGACCGTGTGCTCGACCGGCACGTGCATCCGCGCGTCCCTCAGCGAC
Source organism: uncultured Nitriliruptoraceae bacterium (assembly GCA_913060655.1). GTDB lineage: Bacteria > Actinomycetota > Nitriliruptoria > Nitriliruptorales > Nitriliruptoraceae > CSBr16-57R1. Next base: position 27,561 of record CAJXTG010000018.1, read on the forward strand.
CTCGTCGCCGCCCTCGACCACGTCGCGACGCTCGCCGACGGGACGGACGCGGCCGCGGACGTCGCCGCGGTGAACATGAGCCTCGGCGGCGGCCTCTACAGCGCCGTCTGCGACGCGCAGTTCCCGGCGATGGCCGACGCGGTCGCCAACCTCACGTCCAAGGGCGTCGCCGTCATCGTCTCGAGCGGGAACGGCGGCGCCGTCGGGTCGATCTCGTCGCCGGCCTGCCTCAGCGGGGCCGTCGCGGTCGGTGCGACGCGGAACGACGACACGGTCACCAGCTTCTCGAACGGGCACCCCACCCTCGTGGACCTCCTCGCACCCGGCCAGTCGATCGTGTCGGCCTACCCCGGCTCGAGCGTCGCCAGCGCGTCGGGCACGTCGTCCTCCGCCCCGCACGTCGCGGGCGCCTGGGCGCTGCTGCGCGAGCTCCGCCCCGACGACACGGTCGCCGAGCTGCGCGACGCCCTCACCGGTGCCGGCGTGCCCGTCACCGACGACCGGGGTGCGGAACCCTTCACCACCCCTCGGCTCGCCCTGGCGGCCTTCGAGCCGGACCCGCCCGCCGAGGACCCGCCCGCGGAGGACCCGCCCGCGGACGAGCCGGCGCTCGAGCCCGACGGGGAGACGGAGGCGACCGGCCTGCTGCGCGTGACCACGGCCCCTGCGGTCGCCTCCGCGATCTCCGTGGGCGGCGTCCACCGCTCCGACTGGGGTCTCGACTGGCTGAGCGTGCCCGTGGGGACGCACGAGGTCTGCTTCGGTGACGTCCCCGGGTTCGTCACCCCGGACTGCGCCACGGTCGAGGTCGTCGCGGGCGAGACCACCGCCGTCGAGGGCGCGTTCGAGCAGCTCGGGCTGCTCAAGGTCGACGTCCTGCCGAGCGGCCTGCCCGTCACCGTGCACGTCGACGGCGAGTGGCGCGACGAGTACGGCCTCTTCTCCTACCAGGCCGCCGGCACCTACGAGGTCTGCTGGGGTGACGTCGCCGACCACACGGCACCGCCGTGCCAGGAGGCGGTGGTGACCGCCGGCGGCACGACCACGGTCGTGGGCACCTACGAGCCGGCGCTCGAGCCGGCGACCGGCCCGGCCCCCGCCCCCGCCGATCACGGCTACCTCCGGGTCACCTCCGCGCCCGCCGTGTCCACCACGATCAGCGTCGACGGCGTCACCCGGGGTGACTGGGGGCTCAACTGGGTCAAGGTCCCGGCGGGTGCGCGCGAGGTGTGCTTCTCCGGCGTCCCCGGGTTCGCGACCCCCGCCTGTCGCACCGTCGAGGTCGTCCCGGGGGTGACGGCGACCACCGAGGGTGGGTTCGACCAGCTCGGGCTGCTCCGTGTCGACGTCACCCCGTCGGTCGCGATCGACGTGCGCATCGATGGGGTGCCGCGCAACCAGTTCGGCCTCTACACCTTCTTCACGCCCGGGACCTACGAGGTGTGCGGGACGACCGCGCCGGACGGACGCACCGCGCCCTGCGTCCAGGCGGTCGTCTCTCCGGGTGACGCGACGACCGTCGTCCTCGAGTACGGCTGAGCGACGGCGCCGCCGACCGGAGCCCGTAGGCTCCACCGACCGGGAGCAGGGGTGCGGTGATCCTCGAGGCGCGTCGTCCAGCCATGCGGGCCTACGCCGCGCACCTGTTCACCGCCTCCGGCGCCGTGTTCGCGCTCCTCGCACTGCTGGCCGCGCTCGACGCGCGCTGGTCCGAGCTGTTCGTCTGGCTCGTCGTCGCGTTCGTCGTCGACGGCGTCGACGGGGCGCTCGCCCGGCGCACCGACGTCGTCACCCACGCACCCATCATCGACGGGGTCCTGCTCGACCTCGTCATCGACTTCCTCACCTACGTCGTGATCCCCGCGGTCGCCCTGCTGCGGGCCGACCTCCTGCGGGGGCCTGCGGGGATGGCGGCGGCGGTCATCATCGTGTTCGCCAGTGCGCTGTACTTCGCCGACACGCGGATGAAGACGCCCGACCGGTCGTTCTCCGGCTTCCCCGCCGCCTGGAACATGCTCGCCGTCGTCGTGTTCGTGGCCGGACCGCCGTCGACGCTGCTGCTCG